>NZ_VTRV01000008.1 GCF_008274655.1 Cognatilysobacter lacus
AGCGGGTCGGCAAGGCCGGGGCCGAGCACGACCACCGCGCCCGCTGCCGAGTCCGCCGGCGCAATGCTGTCCGCCGCGCGACGCACCTCGATACCGGCCGCGCACAGCACATCGGCGACGCATCGGTCGGCGTCGGTCTGGCCTTCGAGGAAGAGGACGTGCTCGTCCATGGTTAGAGGAGCGGCAGGCCCAGCGCGCTGCGGCCGGCCCACAACGTGAGCAGGTCGGTGGTGGGCGACATGACATGCCCGGCGCGCGCGTCGCGCAGCAGGCGCGACAGCGTGCTGTTCTCGCGATAGGCGATGCCGCCGCCGAGCGTCATCGCCTCGTTGACCACGTTGACGGCGGTGGTCGCCGCGTCGGCCTTCGACGCGAGGATGGCGGTCAGCGCCACCGGGCTGCCGAGGTCGCCGAGGCGCGCGGCATGGAACAGCAGCAGCCGGCTCTTCTCCACCTGCATCCACAGCTGGCCGACGCGGTGCTGCAGCAGGTCGACGTCGGCCAGTGCCTGGCCGGTGTGCGCGTGGCGGCGGTCGCGCAGGTGCTGCAGCGTGATGTCGAGCGCGGCCTGCGCGACGCCCACATAGGTGCCGGCCATCGCGGTGAGGAAGAACGGGGCGACGACTTCGAAAACGTACCAGACCTGGTCGCCTTCCGCGCCGAGCAGGCGGTCGCCGTCGACGCGCACGCCGTCCAGCGTCAGCGGGCGCGACGAATTGCCGCGCATGCCGAAGCCCGCCCACGGCGCGCCCCACGACACGCCCTCGCTGTCGGCGTCGACGACGACGCAGCTGAACTCGCCGCCGCCAGCGTCCTCTGCCGTGGTCGAGACCACGTAGGAGTCGACGTGGCCGCCGTTGGTGACGAACTGCTTGCCACCGTCCACTACATAGCCGTCGCCGTCGGGACGCATGCGCGTCTGTGGCAGGAAGAAGTGCGCGCCCGTGCCGGTCTCGGAGAGAGCCAGCGTCGTCAGGTGTTCGCCGCGTGCGATCGGCCGCAGGTAGGCGTCCTGTTGCGCGGACGTGGCCTTGGCCGCGATCACCGCGGTGCCGACGCAATGCATGCCGAAGCACATCGCAGTGGAAGCGCACGCGCGCCCGAGCACTTCGGTCAGCGCCGCCATGCCGAGCAGGCCCTGCCCGTGGCCGCCCAGGTGCGCCGGCACGGTAAGGCCGGTCAGGCCGCCGGCGGCGAGTGCGCGCATCGAGGCTTCGGGCCATGCCGCGTCGCGATCGACCTGCTCGGATGCAGGGCCGGCGATCGTCGTGGCAACCGTTTCGGCCTGCTCGACGAGCCGGACGAGCGGACCGGACAGGTATTCGTTCATCGCTGCATTCTAGGCGGCCGGCGTGACCCTGCTTTCACCCGCGTGCACAGTCGCCGAACGCGGCAGCATCATGTACATGGCGCGAAGGCCGCGAGTATCGTCGGCACCGCGGCCGTCGACGCTGGTCGGATGGCGCGGCCGAACAGCGAGTCGTAGGGGGCACCATCGGCACGTGTGTCCGTCGCCGGCCCGGTCATGCTTCCGTTCACCCAAGCCGACGTTCGAGCCTTCGATGCCATCGCGACGCGCCATCCTGATTTCACTGGCGGTCGCCGCGGTCGCGCTGGTGCTGGGCGCCGTGCTGTTCGTCCTGTCCGGCCGCGCACCGGGCTTTACGTTGCTGCACCTGCCCGTGCGCACCCCTGTCGCGGTCGAGCATTACGGCCCGGCGCCGCTGCAGATCGGCGAGCTGCGCGTGCCCGACGGCAAGGGCCCATTCCCGCTGGCGATCGTGATCCATGGCGGTTGCTACCTGGCGGGCTACGAAGACCTGCGCTTCACCGCGCCGCTGGCGAGTTCGCTCACGGCGCGCGGCATCGCGACCTGGAACATCGACTACCGCGCACTCGGCGATCCCGGCGGCGGTTGGCCGGGCACGTTCGCCGACCTCGCCAACGCGACTGCCTATGTGCGGAAGTTTGCCGGCCGCTATCGGCTCGATCTCGACCGGGTCGCGATCGTCGGCCACTCCGCGGGCGCGCATGCCGCGCTGTGGCTGGCGTCGCGTTCGCGTGGGGCGCGTGCGCCGTTCGCCGACATTCCGACGTTGCCGGTGCGTTACGCGGTGGCGATCGACGGCCCGCCGGATCTGGCGAAGATGATCGGTACCGACGAGCGCATCTGCGAGCGCCCCGTCGTGGTTCCGCTGATGGGCGGCACGCCCGCCAGCCACCCGGAGCGCTACCTCGAGATCACGCCCGCACGACACCTGCCGCTCGGCGTCGCACAACTGCTCGTGCCGACGCAGGTGCTCCGGCTCGACACCGCGATCGCCTATCGCGACGCGGCCGGCGCTTCAGGCGACCGTGCCGAAGTGCTGCCGCTGCGCATGGGCCATTTCGACATGCTCGACCCGCGCGGCGCCGGCTGGAAGTCGATCGAGGACCGGATCGCGGCCGCGCTCGCGGTTCCGTGATGCGTCAGCGCGCGCCCGCGGCGAACGCCTTCAGCATCGCGAACACCGCACGCAGCCCCTGCGCCTCGCCGCCGACCGGACGGCCCGGCCGATCCGCGTCGTTCCACGCATACGTGTCCATGTGCAGCCAGGGCTGGCCCGCAGGCACGAAGCGCTCGAGGTAGAGCGCGGCGGTGATGCTGCCCGCCATGCGCGACGGCCCGCTGTTGGCGAAGTCGGCGACGTTGCTGGTCAGGTAACGCCAGTACGGGCGCCACAACGGCATGCGCCAGAGCGGATCGCGCACCTCGAGGCCGGCGTGCAGCAAGGCCGCCGCACGCGCTTCGTCGTTGGCATACAACGCCGGCAGGTCGGGACCGAGCGCAACGCGCGCCGCGCCGGTGAGGGTCGCGAAGTCGATCAGCAGTGCCGGCACGTCCTCGGCGGCATGCGTGAGCGCGTCGGCAAGGATGATGCGGCCCTCGGCGTCGGTGTTGTCGACCTCGACATGCACACCGGCGCGCGTAGCGATGACTTCGCCCGGGCGCAGCGCGTCGGGACCGACCGCGTTCTCCACCGCCGGCACCAGCAGCGTGATCCGCAGCGGCAGGCGTTGCGCCATCAGCAGCTCGGCAAGCGCGATGGCATGGGCGGCGCCGCCCATGTCCTTCTTCATGTTGCGCATGCCGTCGCCGGTCTTGATGTTCAGGCCGCCGGTGTCGAAGCAGACGCCCTTGCCGACGATCGCGATATGCGGATTCGCCGCGTCGCCCCAGTCGAGCCGAATCAGCCGCGGCGCGCGATGCGATGCGCGGCCGACGGCATGGATCGCGGGGAAGTTGTGCTCGAGCAGGTCCTCGCCACTGACCACGCGGATGCGCGCGCCGTGCGCCTCGCCGATCTCGCACGCGGCGCGCTCGAGTTCGTCCGGGCCCATGTGCTGGGTCGGCGTGTTGACCAGGTCACGCACGCGAACGCAGGCGGCGAGCACGTCGCGCACCTCGCTCGTCAATGCTTTGGCTTGCAGGCGTGCCGGTTCGCGTTGCGGCGTGCGGTAGCGATTGAAACGATAACTGCCCAGCCCCCAGCCAAGCAGCAGCGCGGTGTGTTCGGCGTCGGGCATGTCGTGCGCCAGCGCCCAGTCCTGCGCCGGCAACACGTGCGGCGCGTGCGCGTAGGAAAACGGATCGAGCGCATCGCCGATCGCGAGCAGCGCGGCGGCCGGTCGCCCGCCGTCGCCGGGCAGCACGATCGCCGTGCCGGGCGACGCGTCGAACGCATTGGCCACCAGCCACGCCTGCGCCGACGCGTCGAGGTCATCGCGCCATTGCGGCGTTCGCGCGCGATCGATCACGTGCAGCGGCAGCGCTGCGGCGGCAGTGTCGACGAAACCGGAAGGCAGGTTCATGCGGCGTGGGTATCCGTTGCGAGGTGCGTGTCCACCCAGTCGGCGAGCGCGGCAAGGTCGGGGAAGTGCAGGTCGGGGCGAACGTCGCCGCGCGGCCAGCGTTCGCCGCGGCGATCGATCCAGCAGGTGCGAAGGCCCGCGCGCGCCGCCCCGACGACATCGGCGTCGACATCGTCACCGACGTGCAGCACGTCGCCGGGGGCGACGCCCAGGCGTGCGCAGGCTTCGTGGTAGATGCTCGCGACCGGCTTGGCCGCGCCGTGTTCACGCGCACCCAGCTGGAAGCGGAACAGCGGCATCAGGCCGATGCGAACCAGACAGGCGTTTCCATTGCTGATGGACGCGAGCGGCACCCGGGCCGCGAGGCGCTCCAGCGCGTCCACGGTGTCGGGGTAGTGCTCGACCTCGCAGCGCGCGGCGAAGTAGGCCTCGAACGCGGAGTGCACGTGCGCGGGGTCCTCGCCGGACTCGGCGAACATGCGCTCGAGCATCCATTGGCGCTGCGCGGTCATGTCATGCGCCATGTCGGGGCGTTCGGCGTCGACCTGCAACCGCAGCGCCTGCCGCCGCTCGAGCGGCCACCGGTCGGCGATGCGGGGCGTGTTGGCCGCGAGCCAGCCGTCCAGCGCCGCCTCCGCGCGGTCGATCGCCGGCATGATCGGCCACAGCGTGTCGTCGAGGTCCAGGGTGATGGCGCGGATACGCGGGAGCATCGGTTGATTCTACCGCCGCACGCGTCAGGGCCCGGGCGACATGCGCGCTTCGAAGCGCGCACCGCCGAGCTCGCTGGACGTGCTGACTTCGAGCTCGCCGCGATACGCCCGTACCAGGTCCTGCACGATCGCCAAGCCAATCCCATGCCCCTGCACGCGTTCGTCGCCACGCACACCCCGCTGCAGGATCAGCGCGACCTTTTCAGGCGGGATGCCCGGGCCGTCGTCGTCGACCGCGATCAGCAGGCCCGGACGCCGGCCGCCGTCGCAGGCGATCGGCTCGATGGTGAGCAGCACGCGCGACTTCGCCCACTTGAACGCGTTCTCGAGCAGGTTGCCGAGCAGTTCCTGCAGATCGCCGGCTTCGCCGTAGAACTGGATTCCCTCCTCCAGCTCGAACTCGCAGAGCACGCCCTTCGATGCGTAGACCTTCTCGAGGCTGGTGACGATCTGCTCGGCATGGGGCGCGATCGGTATCGGCTGCGCGAACAGCGCATGGCCGCGGCTCGCGGCGCGCGCCAACTGGTACGAAACGATGTCGTTCATGCGCTGCACCTGCGTCCGCACCTCGCTGCGCAGCGACGAATCGTCCGACGCCTCGTCATCCAGCTTCGACCGCATGACGGCGAGCGGCGTCTTCAGCGAATGGGCGAGGTCCGCCAGCGTGTTGCGCTGGCGATCGAGGTTTTCGCGCTCGCCCTGGATGAAGGCATTGATGGAGTCGGTGAGCGGCTCGAGTTCACGCGGGTGCCGCTCGCTCATGCGCTGCGCCTCGCCGCGCTGCACGCGCTTGAGTTCGTCGATCACCTGCCGCATCGGCAGCAGGCTCCAGCGAAGGATCACGCCCTGCAACAGCAACAGCACGAGCCCGGCGCCGCCGAGGTAGCGCCACAGCGCCGCGCGGAACACCGTCACCTGCTCGCGCAGCGCGTCGGTGTCCTCGTAGATGTAGATCGTGTAGGGGAATTCGGCCGCCTTGTTGGTGTCGTCGCTCGACCAGATCAGGCCGAGGCCGTAGCGGTAGACCTCGCCGAAGCGCCCGTCGATCTCGCGCATTTCCAGCGGCCCCTCGAAACGGGTGCGTCGCGCGGGCAGCAGCGGCGCGGGCGGAAGCCCGGGCCCCTGCGCGGAGTCTGAATCCCAGTGGCCATTCGGGAACACCACTTCCGCGTACAGGCCGCTGCCGGGTCGCGCAAAACGCGAGTCCGGCATGCTTTCCGGCGCGACGAATGCACCGTCGCGCGCGAATTCGCCCGAACTCGCGAGCGAAAGCGCGTAGCTCTGCAGGCGATCTGCGAGCTGGTCGCGTGCGGTCTTCAGGAAGGCGCGGTCCAGCGCGTAGCCGGCAAGCGCGAGGAAGGCGAGGAGGAACAGGCTCGCGACCAGCAACTGACGTGTCTGCAGCGAGCGTGGCTGTCCGATCCTCATCGGCCGATCATGCGCGAAGGCTGCGCGCCCAACCACGTCCGGGCGTATGGCGTACAGCCGTAGTTCCGCGCCGCGAAGGTGGCGTTCAGTTGGCGCGACACGCACGGCAGGGCATCAACCGATGCGTGCGTGCGCAAAATTCGGATCGCGGCAAGCATCGACGCGATCGGTCGGCTGCTTATTCGCCGCTGCGCGGAATCGCGAAGCGATAGCCGCGGCCGCGCACGGTCTCGATCGGTCGCAGCGAGCTGTCCGGATCGAGCTTCTTGCGCAGCCGGCCGATGAAGACTTCGAGCACGTTGGAGTCGCGATCGAAATCCTGCTGGTAGATGTGTTCGGTGAGGTCGGCCTTCGAGACCAGCTCCCCGGCATGCATCATCAGGTACTCGAGCACCTTGTACTCGTAACTGGTCAGGTCGACGTTGCTGCCGTTGACGTTCACCGTCTGCGCGGCGAGGTCGAGCACCACCGGGCCACATTCGAGCTGGGGCTTGCTCCAGCCCGCGGCGCGGCGCACCAGCGCGTTGATCCGCGCCAGCAACTCCTCGACATGGAAGGGTTTGACCAGGTAATCGTCGGCGCCCTGCTTCAGGCCCTCGACCTTGTCCTGCCAGCTCGAGCGCGCGGTCAGGATCAGCACCGGGAATTTCTTGCCTTCCTCGCGCAGCGCGCGGATCAGCTCCATGCCCGACATCTTCGGCAGGCCGAGGTCGATGATGCCGACGTCGAACGGCACCTCGCGTCCCATGTAGAGGCCCTCTTCGCCGTCCTGGGCCGCGTCGACCGCAAACCCCTCGCGACGCAGGCGGGCGGCGAGGGTCTCGCGCAGTGGCGCTTCGTCTTCGACCAGCAGAATTCGCATTTCCCAAGCTCCTAGGCAGCCAGAAGCACGGTGCGGCGTGGGGCCGCCCGGCTGTTCAGGTAGCTTAGCCATTGCCGCCGTCGTCGCGGCGTGTACGGCGACCGCCGGCCGCCGGCCGGGGCTCAGTCGTCGTCGCCGCGGGGCGGGCGACGCTGCGGGTCTTCCGTGATCACGCGCACCCGGCCGGTCTGGTCGAGGACCTTGATGCGGTTCACGTCGCGGCCATCGAACGGGACCCGCTCGGCGCTGAGGATCTGGCCGCCGGTCGCCCGCTCGACGCGACGCACCGATTCGGCCAACGAACGTTCCTGCGCACTGCTCTCGTGGGCCATCACCTGCACCGTGACCGGTCGCGCCGACGCACCATGCCGGTCGTCCGGCGGGTCCGCGAGCGCGGCACCGGCGACGAGCAACGTAAGGGCGAGGAACAGGCGACGGCTGGGCATGGCGTGACTCACTCGACGGCGTCGGGGCACCGTGATGCGAACTGATTCTTGAAGCCAGGCAGTGAATCCGCTCTGAACTTTTGCTTCACACGCCTGCTGCCGTTCAGACCGTTAGTAAATTTCCGCGACGCAGCACCGAAGCGATCCACCGGCCGCTTCGATCGCGTCGATGTCCACACTTTGCACGCAAAACCCGGCCTGCGCGAGCCCGCGGCGCGTGGCCGGATGCAGTGCCGCGTCGGCGCGCGCGCTCATCCATACACAGCCGCTGTCGAGCGCGATCGAGTTCGCCGCGAAGGCCGCAGCCTCGTCCGGGTCCAGCGCGAACGCGTGCGGCGCGTACAGGCTCGCGATCGCTTCGGCGTCCACGGCGTCGCAGAAGCCCTTCGGCGCGTACAGCATGGCGCGACCGCCGAGCACCGCCAGCACGACGTTGGTGTGGTATTCGCCGGGCGCCAGGTCGAACACGAACGTGGCGCGCAGGCCGAACGCTTCATGCATCCGGCGCGCGCCATCCTCGTCGCACCGCTCCGACAGGCCGGCAAAGCCGAGCCCGCGCGCGCGGTCGATCACCAGCGCGCCGGTCAGTTCGCACGGACTGGTCTGCGTCGACAGGTCGACCGTCTCATAACCGAGCACGTCGGCGAAGAAGCGGCGGATGTCCTCGCGCCCGGTCTCGCGCTGGCGCACCTCGTGCCGCATGCGGCCGATGACCAGCCTGCCGCGGCCGTCGACGCGCGCGGTGGCGAACGCGTTGTTGGGGAACGTCGCGTCGGGCGTGGCCGGGTCCCCCGGGAACGCGACGACCGGGAAACTCGCGGCGAGCGCGCGGTGCAGGCGGCGATGCGCCGCGAGCGCCGCCGCGACGTCGTAAGCCGTGGCATCCGCCATGTAGCGGTTGTCTTCGGCCGACTGTTCGGCGCGTGCAAAGCCTTCGGGCGTCACGAGGAACGCGGCGCGCGCAGTGGCGGGGCCGAAGTCAGGCGCGCAGGCAGCCGCGATCAGCAGGAAGCGCGCGCGATCGCGCGTGATCATGCCGATTGCCTGACATGGCCCGGGCGCGTGCAGTCCAGCGCGGCCTCGATGAGTTCCACGTCAGCGCCGGCGCGATGCGAGCCTTCGCTCAGCACCTGCCGGAACGCACGACCGCCGCGCTCGCCGAGAAACAGCCCGAGGATGTGCCGGGTGATGTGCTTCAGCGGCACGCCCTGCTCGAGCTGATGCTGAACGTAGGGAAGGTAGTCGCGAAGCAGCGCCTCGCGCGTGCGTACCGGCCGGCCGGAGAGGCGTGCATCCAGCACGTGCAGCACGAAGGGGTCGTGGTACGCCGCGCGGCCGAGCATTACGCCATCGACATGCGCCAGATGCGCGACCGCCGGCTCCACCGCCGCGATCCCGCCATTGAGCAAGACCGTCAGCGCCGGCCTCTCGCGCTTGAGGCGATAGCCCCATTCATACCGCAACGGCGGCACCTCGCGGTTTTCCTTCGGCGACAGGCCCTTGAGCCATGCGTTGCGCGCGTGCACCACGAACGTGTGGCACCCCGCGGCCGCGACCGCATCGACGAAGCCGAGGAACGTGTCGAAGTCGTCGTCATCGTCGACGCCCAGCCGGCATTTGACCGTAACGCGAACATCCGGCCGCCCGCCGTTACGCACCGCTTCGACCATCGCCGCGACGCAGTCCGCCACCAGCGCTGGCTCGCGCATCAGGCAGGCCCCGAAGCGGCCCGCCTGGACCCGGTCCGACGGGCATCCGCAGTTCAGGTTGACCTCGTCGTAGCCCCATTCGGCGCCGATGCGGGCGGCTTCAGCAAGCAGCGCGGGCTCGCTACCCCCGAGTTGCAGCGCAACCGGATGCTCGCAGGCATCCATCGCCAGCAGCTTCCCCCGGTCGCCACGGATCACCGCGTTCGCGTGGACCATCTCCGTATAGAGCAGCGCTGAAGGCGCAAGTACCCGGTGGAAGACACGGCAGTGCGTGTCGGTCCAGTCCATCATGGGGGCTACGGAGAGGCGCGCCGGGTCGGCCTTCGTGCGAACCTCATCGGGGGGCGAAACGGACATCGGGGGCCCTGCGCATGCGGACGGCCATTGTAGTGCGCAGGCAGCACGCAGCGGCCGGGCGAGTGGCGCAACCCGTCTACCGGTCCATCAGATTCGCAAGACCCCGCTTCCACGGTACGCTGGCAATAGCAGTAGATGCTTCGCTCAAGGTGAGCCGAGTTGCAGCTTCAGTGCCCCAGACAGTCGACGGCGCGTAACAGGAACGTTCGAATCAAGCTGTGCTGCGCGCGACTGCGCCCACGCGCAAACCGCCGCTTCGATTGACCCGATGACTCTCGGTGATCTTGTCGACAAGCTTGTGCAGGCCCCTCGTGCATCGTCGCCAGATTCGAGCATTAGCGCTGAAACGAGCGGAAATACGGGAGTTCACAGTGAGTGTAGACAACGTCACAGTCACCGCCGCCGTTGCTCGTGCAGAAGTTCAACGCCCGCTTGGAGGCTTCCGGGAGATCGGGTCCGGAGCTGACCCCGATCCTGTGCCCCAAATTCTTCGGCCACGCGATTGCAGCACATTGGTTGACGTAACTAATGGACAGTTCGCAGTGTTCGCCCCCGAGCGAGGCGCACTTTCGAAGAGCCGTTGAGTTTGCGCCATTACTGGACGCCGCATTGACGCTGGTGCCAACCGCTCCTGTTGGACCGTCGATAGCGATCGCTCCCCACGTGTAGATCCATTCGCCCGCAGGAACGTAATTTATTCGCGGCGGTAGGGACGGCTCGGCTACTGGCGACGGCCCGCACTGCGGGCTTCCGGGATTGACGCCAACTGGACAAGCCGTCTGTGCCACCGCTGTACTCGCGCTCACGGAGACAACGAAGAGCGCAGCAGCCGCTTTTGAACGGAACATCATGGACCTCCGGCAGCTCTTCTGGTGGTCGCGGGTGATTTTGGCACGTCTTCAAACAACGGCCTCTGGCCCGCCGTGGGATGGATGAAACCAGCGTCGGAGCGCGTCGCTTGAGCAGGTGACGAAGAGTAGGAAACGTTTTGAGCGGGCCCGGTGCCAGGGGGGTAGCCCGGCTGGGGACGCGCGGCACTTCCGAAGACGTTGTACGGGCTGAACTGGCCTAATGTGCCCTGAAAGAAGTTGGCCGCCATGGGCGGAGCGGTAACGATCAAGGTCGTCAGGATCAGCCCTAAACCTCCCTGCTGCATGGCTTGACTCGTCATTCCGTCGTTGAAGTTCGCGCCTACGAGTCCCCCGATCAACGCCGCGCCCCAGAACGAGCTCGCGACCCGCACCACCATCTCCAACGCGATCGAAACCATGGCGCTTAGAACCGCCATCGAAAACATTGTTCCTATGCCGTAGTAGAGCCACCGTCCGAACAACGGTTTGGTCTGGTCGAACAGCAGGCAAAGAATGAATAACGGACCCAGCCCGATAAACAGGGCGATCGCGACTTCATTCAGCAACAGCATCGTGCCGCCGACGATCGCCGGGCCTCCGGTACCGAAGCCGACCATGTAAAGCGCGCGCGTCTTCTCGGCGTCCAGACTCGGATCACCGGCTACATCCAGCACGTCAACGCTGGACAGTGCCACTTGCATCCATGCCAGATTCCGGTCGATGGCGTCTTCTGGCGACGAATCCGAGCCGGTCACGACCTGGTTGATCTCCTTCTTGACGTCTTCTGTCACCAGCTTGTCGAGATTGGTGCCGAACATAGCCATCGACGTCGCTACGCTCAAGATGAGCGTGGCCTTCAGCGAATTCATGACCAGGGCCATCATCGAATCGCGTGACTGCCCCGTCACGATTCGAAAGCCCTGCACGAGAATCCACAGGGTGAGCAGCGTGAGCGCGATCATTCCGACCCAGCTCATTGCCCGACCCATCAGCTCGATGCCGAACTTCTGAATTTCCTCGCGCAGGTAGCTAAGGATCAGCCGGAAGAACACGAAGTCCCCCATCGAATCCACGCGCGGCACCAACCAGCTGATCCCCATGATTCCCCTGCTCCTGTCTTGCGCGCAAGCCCGGGGCGACGCCCCGGCGCTTCGACCGCTTACTTCGCCTTGAGGGCGGCTTCCAATGTGGCGGTCTTGACGAGGTCACCTATGATCGGTGCAGGCTTGCCCTTGAGCGCCTGGCGCGCGAGGTTCCTCTGCATCTCGGTCAACGTCGAGATTAGGCGATCGCAGGATGCAACCTGATTGTCGAGGTCCTGGCCGCTCGTCGTCTGCTGGTTCTGAAGCCGTGTCGATGCTTCAGTGATCGCCGCTAGCGTGCCCTGCTCGTTGTTGGCCTGGCGCTGCGCGTTGATGTTCTGCAGGTCTTGTTTCAAGGTCGGTGCGACTTCCTTGAGATATCGGACAGTCGCGTTGTACTTCTGGTTCTGCAGCATCTGGATCTGCGCGCAGATCTTCTTCTGGTTGTCCATGATGTTGCCCTGGAAGTCCGGCACCAGCGTGCTCGACAGGCTGGACAGGCTGAAGCTGAAGCCGCCCGCTCCCCCGCACTTTTCCTGGACACCGAAATCCATCGATACGTAATCGAACGATACCGTGTTCGACAACGTCGGGTTGTGCACCTGGCTCATGAAGTGCGCGATCTGCTGGTAGTAGTGGTCCCAGGTCGCCTTCCAGCGAGCGGCCTGCTCGTAGTAGGCGCTAGCTGCCTCGATCTGCTGCGTCAGCGTATTGATTTCCGTTGGAACGTCGATCACCGCCCACTGAGCGCGCGCATCCTTCGGCTGGAGCATCAGCGCCGATGCAAGCACCAGCGCAGCAACGAGGCCGGTGGTCTTGAAGCGGGCGCTGCCGGATACATTTTTCCTATTCACGTTCGGCTCCTTGTCAGACAGCGGCTTGGGAAATTTTCTGCGGTTCGGAACGACTGGGCTTGTGCGCGGCGGCTGGCGCCCGCGAACCTTTTCGATTTTCGTAGAACAAATCCAGCCACTGCTCGGGCGTCAGACCATCCACCGGCACCCCCCGGCGCTCGGCCTGGTGCTCCAGAACCTCATGCATGATCTCGATGTTGTCCGTGGACGCCGAGATCACCGCGAGCGCGTCGTCCATGCCGCGCAGGTTGAGCTGGCATACGCTCGATCCGTGCCCCTGCTTGACCAGGAAGCAGCGCGAGCGTTCGTCGAGGCTCACCACCACCTGGTACTCGGCGTCGGTCAGCTTCAGGCCGTCGATGTAGTCCTCGCGGCTCGCGTTCGGATTCGGCAGCAGGATCATCGTCGCCGTCTGCTCGATCAGGGCCGCAGCGATATCGCTGGCCAGCGCGTCCTCCGGGCTCTGGGTCGCGAAGATGCCCAGGCCGTTCTGCTTTCGGATCGTCTTCTGCTTGTTCTTGGCGAATTCCTTCAGGCCTCCCTTGCCGTCGAGGATCTTCCAGAACTCGTCCATGACGTAGATCAGCGGGCGGCCGTCGATGAGTGCTTCGAGGCGGTGCAGGAGGTAATTGATGACCGGAACCCGCACTTCCGGATTGTCGATGATGTCGGTGTAGTCGAAGCCGATGATGCTCGCCTTGCCCAGATCGATCGTGTCGTCAGCGTTGTCGAACACCCAGCCCAACGAGTTGCCGGCGGTCCACTTGCGCATGCGCGCGAACAGGCCGTCGTCGCCCATGTTGGGCAGGCTCTTCTGGAAGTTGGTCATCGTGCGCAGGCGCAACGGAGAGTCGAGGATGTTCTCGACGGCTCGATACACGTCCTCTTCCTCGCGCGAGGTGTAGAGCGTCTTGCCTGCGAGCACCTTCACCAGGTCGGCGAGGAACTGCACGTTGGCGTCGGTCCGCTCGCACTGGAACGGGTTGAAGCCGGTCGGGCGGCCGTTCTCGAGCGCGAGATAGTTGCCGCCGCAGGCCCGCACGAAGATCTCGGCGCCCCGGTCCTTGTCGAAGAAGAAGATGGTCGGCGACGGATCGAACTTCTGCACCTGGCTGAGCAGGAAGTTGATCAGCGCGGTCTTGCCGGTGCCGGATTTGCCGATGACCATCGTGTTGGCGATCGCCTTTTCGCCCAGCGAGTTCTCGCCCGGGTGCGTCGCGTGGAAGTTGAAGTAGTAGGGCTGCCCGTTGGTCGTCTGCAGCGTGGTGACGCACTCGCCCCACGGATTGCCGTCCTTCTTGCCGGACGCGAAGTTGTGCAGCGGGGACAGCCCGAGGAAATTGAGCGAGCTGATGTTCGCCAGCCGGGTGCGGTACTTCCAGTTCGCCGGAAGCTGCGAATAGAACGACGGAACGACGGCGAGGTCTTCCTTGGTCGACACGAAGCCCGCGTTGGAGAGCTCCGCGCGAGCGGTCGCGATGTTCTGCGACAACTTCTCCTGCGACTCGGCGAACAGCGCCATCGTGAAGTGGTATTCGCCGAGCACGAAGTTGCCGGAAGCGAGCTGGTCCATGGCATGGTCGAGCTCGATGATCTGGCTGACCGCCTTGTCGCCGGACGAGATCATCATGCCCTTGGTGCGGTCGAGCACCTTCAGCGCGTCCTGCCTGCCCATCGGGCTGAAGGAATGGGTCAGCACGTACTCGAAGTCGAGATACTTCAGCCGGTTCAGGATGCCCGGATAGGTGCCGTCGGTGTATTCCTTGATGTTGAGCAGTGCGCCGAAATGATTGTCGCCACCCGGCGCCGTGATCACGAAGTCGCCGGTTTTCGGCGAGAACATGTGGCGGCTGACCGGCAGATACGAATGCACCGGCGCGTCGAGCACGGGCACGGGCTCGTCGATGCGGTTGATCAGGTAACCGAAGAATTCCAGCGCCTCGGAGAAGACGACGCCGTTCTTGGCTTCGTACATGCCGAGCCGGTACGGGGCGTAGTCCTTGAGCACGGCTTCGATGTTGCCCGCCAGCTCCTGGATCTTGGCGACGGCCTGGTCCTGCTCGGCCTGGAGCTGGCGCACGTCCGCGGATTTCTCGACAAACCGCTTTCCGGAGACCACCGGCCTGTAGATCAGCGTCAGGTAGAGCTCGTTCGCCATGATCTTCTGCGACGACAGCGACTCGAAGTAGGCGTCGGACAGCTCCTGGTTGAAACGCTGGCGGAAGCGGCTCTGCTGCTTGATGCGGCGCCGACGGCGGACGTCATGCACCCAGAAGGCGACGTTGACGAAATCCGGCGCACGCAGCGTCTGCAGCATGCGGTTGAACGTGTTGTGGCGATGCTCGAGGTCCCATTCCTCACGCCCCACGAAAGGCAGGCCTTCGAGGTGCCAGGTCATGAGGAAGTCGCCGCCGGTGGTCTTGACGACCGTTGGCGAGACGTGGGTCGACAGCGGGATGAATTCGCTGATGGAAGTGTCAGGCGTGAACATCGTCGTCGAGCGCTCGTGTGATGCGGTGCAACCAATAGGGTCGACGGCCGGCCGCGCCGTCGACATGAGGCGTTGCGGTCAGCGGTCGGGGTATTTCGCGCGCGGATCGCGGTAGGCGTTGGGCGTGAAGACCCACATGCCTTCATGCTGGTCGAGGTTGCGAACCTTGCGGCGAGCCTGCAGTCGCAGGCCGAGCAGGCGGAAGATCATCTCGTCCCTTCGCGCCATCTGCCGCATGACGAAGATCACCACGGGGAGCATCGCGAGCAGGAACATGTTGGTATAGAACGACAGCAGGATCACGCTGCCAGCGCCGATGAAAAACGGCACATACGGCACGCCCATGAACATGGGCGGCCGCGTGCAGCCGCGAAACAGGATGTTCTTCTGCATGGCGTTGGCGGCTGGAAGCCGATCAGGTGCCGCCAATCAGCATCTTGGCGACCTGCGCGGCCGCGCCGATCAGGAAGCCGCCGATCAGGATCGGCGCGACGTCCGCGATGCGCTTGTGCGCGAACGCGATCTGGTAGCCGGCGAAAATCACGGCGATCGTCACCACGGAGATGGATGCGAGGTTCAGCAGGCCGTTGACGTTCTGGAAGAACTTGCTGACGCTGCTGCCGGTCTCGCTGAAGTCGCCGCCGCCGCCGGTGGCCTGCGCGAGCGCCAGGCTGGGCGCGAGCACGGCGCCGGTGAGCATCGAGGACACGGCGGACTTGAACGTCTTGGACTTCATGTGGAGCTCCTGGTCGTTGCGGATTACGGCGGCGTTACCGCCGGGCGGGTCAAAAGACAAAAGCGGTGTCGCGCGGCGGGAGGTCGGCGGCAGTGCCTGGCGGCGCGATATCGACGCTGCCCGCCCCGACGACGCGCGGCGCTTCGCCAGCGGGCCGCAGCACGACGAGCGCGTCGGCGTCGTAAGCCGCCGGCGCGGGCGGCGCATCGGCACCGGGTGCGTTGGCGGGGCGCGGCGTGTCGTTTCCCAGCGTGGGCGTTGCAGCTGGCGTGAGGGCCTCGACGCGCGAAGGGGCGAGCGCGGTCGGCGTCGCTGACAGCGGATAGCGGCTCACCGACACCACGCGACGCGACGGCGACCCATAGACGCTGATCGCGCCCGGGAACGAAGGCGCAGCCGAGCGCCTCATCGAGGCGTAGATCTTCTGGACGTAACCCTGGCGGAACCCGGTTACGAAGTTGCCGGAGTAGTAGCAGCTGAAGGATTTGCCCCAGTCGCGCCCCGAGCGCTGATGGCAGTCGGCAAGGATGCGCGACCCGGCCTGCAGGTTCGGGCACGCCTGGAACGCCTGCTCATAGGAGGCCAGCCCGTATCGGGCGAGGTTGTACCGATTGACCTGCGCGAGGCCCAGGGAAAAGTTGTAACCGCGGCTTTCCAGCATGCGCGCGGTGGCGAGCGCCTCGGGCAGGTTGCCGGGCTGGCGCGCGAGGCGCCCACCGACCACGCCGATAGCGTACGGATTGAACGAGGATTCGACGCTGACGACGTGGTGCATCACGTCGGCGGGGACCGCCAGATCGTGACAGCCCATCAGCTCCATGCCAGGCAACAACGCAATTCTCCCCGGTTCCTTCCATCACACACGCGGATGGACTGCCGGGGCGAGTCCATTCGGTGCATCTCCATTTGCCCCCGAGCCCTTTCGGCACGGAAGTCCGCGAGATTGACTCATGCGCCAGCGCGTATTGTCAATGCCCGTTTCAAGCATGTTTCTAGTGGGCGAGTGCCCGCTCTGGATCGAAATCGATACCGGTGATGTAGCGGCGCCCCGCATGCGCCTTGATATGCACGAGGATGTCGATGGTCATCATCAGGAGCCGCTTGATCACCGCGAACTCGAGGCCGGAGCCTTCGCTGGACGCCTTGACCATGAGCGCAAGCTGGTCCCACGTCTGCGCGGTGCTGCCGGCGTGGCAGCTGGTAATCGATCCGGGATGACCCGATGCGCAGTTACGGATGAAATAGAACGACTCGTCGCCGCGCAGCTCCGCAAGGATGATCCGGTCGGGCTTCATGCGCAGGCAGGCCTCCATGCAGCTCTTGGCCGTCACGTTGCTGGTGCTCTGCCCGCCCTTCGAGTACAGCAGGTGCACGACGTTGGGCTGCTCGATGAACAGTTCGCGCGCGTCCTCGATCGTGACGAGCCGCTCCTCGGACGGGATGTGATTGACCAGCGACTTCATGAAGGTCGTCTTGCCGCTACCGGTGGCGCCGGCGACAACGATGTTCTTCTTGAACAGCACCGCCTTGCGGAAGAAGCCCGCGTAGTCGCGTTGCGCCCGCAACTCGATCAGCTCCTTGTCGTGCTCGGCGAGGCCGGCGCCCTGTTCCAGGATCTGTTCGAAGAACCCGTCCTGCTGGTATTGCGCGAGCGTCTTGGTATGGCGCGACGGCAGCCGGATGGTGATGGACACCTTCCCGGCATCGCAGGCCGGCGGAATCACGAACTGCGCGCGTTGCCCGGTCGGAAACGTCAGCGAGACGACAGGATCCGTGTCCGTAATTCGCTGGCCCGTATTGCTTTCGTTTACGACGGCCGTGCAGAACTGGCGCGCGCGCTCGAAGGTCAGCGACGGCACCTCGATGCAGCGCCAGCCACCGCTCGCCTCGACCCATATCTCGCCTGGGCGGTTGATGCAGATCTCGGTGACGTCCGCTGAGGCCATGTGCTCGCGTATGCCGAGCACTTCGTACTGGTACGACAGGAAGTCGTCGGCGATCCGCGCCAGCGGGGCATCTGCGTCGCTCACGGGGGTACGCCGGGCTCAGCGCCCGAGCACCTCGGAGAAATCGACGTCGCGCGCGATGTAGACGCTGACGAGGCTGCCCTGGTTGATGGTGACGGTCGGCGGCCGCGACATCGCTTCGTCCGCGGCCTGGTGCGCGAGTCGATCGAGCGTGCGCGCCGTGTTGCTCTCGTACGGAGACTGGATGACGACGCCCTGGCTCACTGTGGCCGTCGACGGCCCGTTCTCCGCGGCTGCGTACTTGAAGGCGTCGCTCAGCAGGCTGATCATCACCGCGGACGTGATGCGCGTTCCCCAGTGCGAGTCGAGCATGCCGGCATAGCCGGCGCTGCCGAGCGGGTCAACGCCCGGGCTCGCCATGTTGACGTCGATGCCGTTGGGCGTGGTGACGCGGTCCCACACCACTTCGATGCGATTGCCTTTAGGGCGCGCCTTGTAGGTACCGTATATCTTCGACCCGCGAGGCAAGAGCAGGCTGCGGCCGTTGATGGAGTACACCGGCTCGGTGAGGATGCAGGAGGTGAAGCCGTCGGCCTCGCTGATGATCCGCGTCTCCAGCACGCAGCGGAGCATGGTGCCGCGCACGAGCAGCGCGTCGGGTTTGCGCAGTCCGCGCGCGCTGGTCGCCCTGGTCGCCGCATCGCCAGTGGCGCCGTCAACGTCATCGTGTTTCTGTGCGCCGCCCTGGCCCGCGAGCGCCGCTTGGGTCATCGCAACGGCCTGCGCATATGCGTTCGGCGGTGAGCCACCAGCCGCCGCCATCGGATCCTGCTGCGCGCCCGTGCGGCGCTCCAGCAGCGTCGGCACGTGGCCCTGCTGCTGCATCGGGGGATCGAGTCCCGGCGCCGCGGACGGCATCGTATTGGCGTACGCCGGTTGGGGCGGCAACGGCGGAAGCGAGGTCTCCTGCGTCGGCTGCACGTCGATCGGCTGCGCGACCGCCCGTGTCTGCGGAAGAGGAGGCGCGCTGCTGTCGCTGAGCGTCGGAATGCTTACCTGCTCGTCCGCCGGTTTGGCGGCATCGGCCTTCGTCCCCGTGCCCTTGAACACGAGGATGGCCATGATCGCGAGCAGGAGGATGATTCCGCCGAGGAACATCAGTGCCTTGCGATTGACACGCTGCTGCTCCTCGCTGCGCAGCGACGGCGCGGCGGCATCGAGGTCCGGCGCCGCCGCATGGCGCGCGTGCATGTACGGGTTTGCCATTGCGTCCGCTGGCATCTCGGCAACGGCATCCTGCTCGTAGGGATTGCTCACGGTCTGGGTCACGAGTGCGGGTTCCTGCGGAGGCCGACCACGTCGTTGCCGTGGCGGATGACGAGATAGCGGTAAGTGCCGTGCACGACGATGGTGTTGCCCTGCACCGTCGTGTTGACGACGAATTCGTCACCGTTGTCCTTCTCGCTGCCGAATACCGCGGGGAACGAGCCCGTCGGGAACGGCGTCATGTCGCCGAGCTGGATATAGGTGAACTGTCCGTCGTCGTACACGTTGACCGGCACCAGCGCCTTGAACTTCGTGCGCGTGCTGTACTCGTAGTCGAAGTTGTAGGCCCGGGTGCTATCGAGCGCGACGCTCAGCTCAGGCGCCTTCTGGGCGGCCTCGTTCTTGAACTTGGCGTCGTTGGGATAGTGGAAACGCACCTTGTATTGCACGCCGGCATCCTTCGCCTGGTCGAGCGCCTTCCAGTTGGTGGCGACGACGCGCAGCTCCAGGATGTAGGAATGGGTTTCCGTGCGGATCAGCAGGTTGGTGTCGACGTCGACGTTCTTCGGCTTCACGTAGAAGACGTTGTCGCGACGGCTGATGTCCCAGCCGTTCGAGAACCCCGTGCTGTAGTCGATGACGTTCTCGCTCGGCGAGAGTTCGATCTGCGTGGCAATGCCGAGTCCGGTGCGCACCGGATAGATGCGGTTCTCGACATAGTCGTATTCCTGCACGGCCTGGGCGCAGGCGACGGAAGACACGCTTGCCAGCAGCAGGCCGAGCAGTCCGGCGAGGGCGTGCGCATTGAAACGGTTCATCGGACTTTCGCTCCGGTGCTGGCGGCTGCGGACGCGGTCGTCGCAGGGGCCGCTGTCGCAGTGGTCGCGGGGGTCGTCGCCGCCGGCGGCAGCGTGGCCGCGCCGTCGGAAACGGGGGTCGGTGCGGTGCCCTCGGCCACGTCCGGCATCGAAAACGCCGGGATTTCAGGCTCGACCGGCGGCGATTCGGCGTAGTCGTTGTCGACGCGGTAGGTCGTGACCTGGAAGCCGAGCGGATTCTCGATGCGGTACTTCTCGTCCATCGCCAGGTTCGCCTTGTAGGTGAACGCGAGCGTGGCGATCTTGCTGTCGAGAGGTGCGGTGCGGCCGGTGCTCTTGTCGTAAAGCGTGCGCTGGAAGCGAACCGTCGCGCCAGTCGGACGCCCGCTGGCATCGTTGATCAGCGTGATGCTGAGGATCTTGACGCGGATCGCCGCCTTGTCGCCGTACGTGTTGTACGGACGTGCGGGATTGTCCTTGCCGTGCAGCGCCGTGTAGCCGGCGGCAACGCTCGGGGCGGACATCGTGTACACCGTCGTCCAGTCGCGCAGGCGCATCAGGGCGATGTCGTAGGACTCGCGCGCGGTGACGAAGTGCGCGACGTTGCTCTTGTTGACGGCCTCGCTGATGGTGATGTCCTGCTGGCCCCAGTTGCCGTCAAGGCGCGCAACCGTGGCGGTGCCGGTGTAGGCATCAGCCATCACCAGGTACGGCACCTTTTCCTTGAGCGGCAGGAAGTAGAAGTAGCCGCCGGCGAGGATCAGCGACACGAGGCAGGACGTGGCGGCTACCCACCACGCGCGGCGTTCGCTGCGGCGCGCCTGGTCGGCAACGGTCAACTCGTAGTTCACCGCGCGGCCGACCGCATGTTCCACGCGGCTGCTCTCGGATTTCGTTCGCGTTTTCATGGCGTCAGTGCGTGGTGGCGGTGGGCGCGACAACGGCGCGACGGACGACGATGCGATCGCCTTCGACGTCGATCGCGACCTGCTGCGCCGCGTAGAGGGCGACGAGGGCGCCCACGGCCGCGTGCAGGTCGTCGGCGTGCACGTCGGCAACGGGGCGGTACAGCGTGAAGTCGGAGTCGTGGCGGTAGTCGAGCGTCATCCGGCTGTCGCGCGCCCAGCGCTCGAGCAGGCCCTTGAGCGTGCGATCGACCGGCGCCACGTAATAGACATAGGCCGGGCGCAGCGGAATCACCTGCGGCTGGTCGCCGTAGTGATTGACCGGCGTCCAGCGCCCGGTGACTTTGGGCGCGGGCGGCGAGGCGCAGGCCGCCAGCAGCACGAGCGACGTGGCGACGACGGGTCGAACGATTTGGAAAAGCGATTTCACGGCTCACCGGTACGCGTGAACGCATCGCCCCGCGCCGCAGGGCGTGCGGGGTCGATGGTGGTCTGAAGAAATGGCAGGGCTTCGCGATTGCGGCGTCCTGCCGGCCTGAAACGTGTCCCTGTAAAACGCCCCTGTAAGACTTGCTCCATGACCGGCGCGCTGACGCCGTGCTCCCCCGAGCGGGGCCGGAGCATCCGCACCGGCGGGCTTTGCGCCCGGCCGCTACGTTATCGAAACCCGCTCCTGCGCGTCAACCGCGCGTGCCTGGCCGAGCTGAAGCGTCGGTACGCTCGTCTTCGGCAAAAGGCGCGCCGTGTATCGCTTGTCCTGGTAGTAGCGGATCTTCTCGCACATCACCGGATGTGCGATGCCCTCGTACATCACGACTTCGCGCTCGGGGCCCATCGCCTTCAGCTCCTGCGGGAGCATCAGTGCCCGGCGCTCTTCCGATTCGCTGCGCGAGACTTCGCGACCGCGCGTGACGTTCTGCCGTCGCACCGTCGTGTAGCCCAGCATCTCCGAATAGTCATTCGCGTCCTGCTGCTCGCGCGGCGCGTAGAGGATCTGCAGCGCGTGGTTGGTCACCAGCGTGCGTGCGAGCTCGCGGCCGTACGTCGCGTCGAGCTGCGCCATGCTCTGGATGATCGGCAGCAGGCGCAGGTTGTAGCCGGCCATGTAAGCGACCGCGCTGGCGATGATGTCGATGCGGCCGATCGCCGTGAACTCATCCATCAGCAGCAGGCACTGGTGCTTGAGTGCCGGGTTGTTTTGCGGAAGTTCGCGCGTGTTGAGATTGATCAGCTGGCTGAAAAACAGGTTGAGGATCAGCCGGCTCTCGGCGAGCTTGTTGGGCTGGATCCCGACATAGATGGTCATGCGCTTTTTGCGCACGTCGGTGAGCATGAAATCGTCGGCGCTGGTGGCCGCGTCGAGCACGGGGTTGACCCATGCGTTCAGCGGCTCCTTGAACGTGCCGATGATCGAGGCAAACGTCTCGTCCGCTTGCGAAAGCAGCGTCGAAAACGCCATGCGCGCGGCGTCGGACAGGAACCCCTGCTGCGACAGCACCTGCAGATAGGCGCGCAGGTCTGTGCCCGTCCCGGACGAAAGCCGGTACACCGCGCCCAGCGTGGGAACCGTCGCGCCCGGAAAGCCGCAGGCGCGTTCGTGGTGGTACTTGTCGAACAGATACAGCGCGAAGGCCAGGAATGCGTTGCGGCCCTGGCTCACCCAGAACTTCTGCTCGTCTGCGCCGTCCGGATACAGCATGGCGGCGATGCCCATCACGTCCGACACGCGGAACGCCGGATCGTCGGAGACGTAGCCGAGCGGGTTCCAGCGATGGGTACGGCGGTCCTCGGCAAACGGATTGAACAGGAACACCTCGTGGCCCTGCGACTTGCGCCAACCCGACGTCAGGTCGAAGTTCTCCTGCTTGATGTCGAGCACGACCACCGAATCCTGGTACTCAAGCAGGTTCGGGATCACGATGCCCACGCCCTTGCCCGAGCGCGTGGGCGCCGCGAGGATCGCGAACTGCTGACCCGGCAGCCGCAGCAGGCGCCCGTTGTAGCGGCCCACGACGAGACTGGTGGGCCCGTCCTCGAACAGCCGATGCTTGGCGAGGTCGCCCGCATGGGCGAAGCGCGCATCGCCATGCAGCGATTTGGACGGGCTGCGCATCGCAAGCGCGACCAGGCCGAGATAGCCCAGCAGCGGCAGCCCGAAGCCGACGTAGCCGGCGGCGCGGATCTTCGCCGCGTACGGTCGCACCTGCGGCAGGTCGAGGGTGCGCAGGTAGTCGAGGTAGACATTCCAGTGCGGCGCCGGACCGTGCAGGCCCAGGAACATCGCGGTCAGCCGCCCGGAGCAGTAGAGGCCTGCAACCGGTACGAGCAGGAATACGAGCAGCGCGAAGGCGCGTTTGCCGTTCATCGTGGGCCCTCAGCGCGAAGGCGTGCGGGCGCGGCCGGGCGGCATCGCCTCGACCTCGGCGACCTGGCGGTCGACCCACGCGCAGGCGGCCGCGAAGCTGGCGTCGTCGCGCAGCCACGCGTCAACGCTGTCGAGCACCACGTAGCGTGCCGGGCCGTTGGCGGCGCTGTGTGCGACCACCCGGTACGGACCACGGGAATAGAGCGCGGGATTGGCGAGCATGCGGACCTCCCTTCCGCCAGTCGCGCCCGATCCTGGACGCCCGGTGCCGCTGTCACGACGTGGCTAGCCTAACGCATGAACCGATGACTTCAAGCCAGCGGCGCTAGCATGCGTCCCGTATACCGCCGCTGGGGCAGGCTGCCGCAATGACGTCATCGACCTCCCTCGTATCCCCCCTGGGCCAGCTGCAGGCCGTCTGCGAAAACGCGACGGTTGCGCTGTTCGTTATGGACGAGCACCAGCGCTGCACCTACATGAACGCCTCGGCGGAGGTGCTGACGGGGTTTTCGCTGGCGGAGGTGCAGGGCAGGACGTTGCACGGCCTCATCCATCACACGCGCCCGGATGGCACGCCGTACCCGCTGGACGAATGCCCGATCGATCGCGCCGCGCCGCAGAACATGCAGGAGCGCGGCGAAGAGGTGTTCGTGCATCGCGACGGCCGCTTCTATCCGGTCGCCTTCACCGCGAGCCCGATCCGGCGCGACGGCGTGGTGGTCGGCACGGTGCTCGAAGTGCGCGACATCAGCCGTGAGCGCCAGCGCGGCCACGAGGACGTCGCGTTCCGGCAGCTCTCGGAACTGATGCTGCAGGAGCTGGAACTCGCACCGATGGTGCAGGCGGTGACCGACACCGCCACGCAACTCGCCGGCGCGCAGTTCGGCGCGTTCTTCTACAACGTGGACGACGGTGGCGGCGGCAGCCTGATGCTGTACACGCTCTCCGGCCTGCCCGCCTCGCGCTTCTCCGCGTTCGGGCACCCGCGCGCGACGCCGCTGTTCGGTCCCACCTTCCGCGGCGAGGGCACCGTCTGCATCGAGGACGTGCTGGTGGATCCGCGCTACGGCCACGTCGGGCCGCATCACGGCATGCCGCCCGGCCATCCGCCAGTTCGAAGCTTCCTCGCGGTTCCGGTGAAGTCCGACAGCGGGGAAGTGCTCGGCGGCCTGTTCTTCGGCCACGATCGGCCCGGTGTGTTCAGCGCCGAACACGCGCGCATGGTCGAGTCGATCGCCGCGCTCGCGTCCGTCGGCATGAGTCGGCTGCGCCTGTTCCGCGCCCTGCAGACCGAGGCGCAGGAGAAGGAACATCTGTACCAGGAAGCCGTGCGCGCCAGCCGCACCAAGGACCAGTTCCTGGCGATGATCTCGCACGAACTGCGAACGCCGCTGACCTCGATCCTGGGCTGGAGCGAAATGCTCGCCTCCGGCCGGCTGGCGCCGGACATGACGCAGCGGGCGGTCGCCACCATCGATCGCAACGCGCGCGCGCAGGCGCAGATCATCGACGACCTGCTCGACATCTCCCGCATCATCAGCGGCAAGTTGCGCCTCGCCGTGCGCGACATCGACCCCGCGCAACCGGTGGAGGCCGCGATCGATGCGGTGCGCCCGGCGGCCCTCGCGCGCGACGTGGAACTCTCGGTGTCCGTGGCGCCGCAGCTGGGCCGGCTCGCGGCCGATCCGGATCGCCTGCAGCAGGTGGTCTGGAACCTGGTGACCAATGCCGTGAAGTTCACCGACCGCGGCGGCCGCGTGGATGTCGAGGTATCGCGCGGACGCGAGAACGTGGAGATCCGCGTGCGCGATTCCGGTCGCGGCATCGCGCCCGACTTCCTTCCGCACGTGTTCGAGCGTTTCAGCCAGGTGGACGCGTCTTCGACGCGCGAGCACGGCGGCCTCGGGCTCGGCCTGTCGATCGTCCGGCACCTGGTGGAGATGCACGGTGGCAGCGTGCAGGCGTGGAGCGAAGGCCTGGGCAGCGGTTCGCAGTTCACCGTGCGGCTGCCGTTCTCGACCACTGCCGCCACGCCCGCCGATGACCGGCGCGCCCACGAGCGTGCCGCGGTCGCACCGGCGGCGCCCACCGCCGACGCGCTCGCCGGCTGCCATATCGCATTGGTCGAGGACGATGCCGATTCGCGCGCGATGCTGGCCGCGGTGCTCGAAGCGCATGGTGCGCGCGTCACGGCTTGCGCCTCGGCCGTGGCGGCGCTCGAAGTCATGAACGCCAGCGGGCCCGGCCTGGTGATCAGCGACATTGGCATGCCCGGCATGGATGGCTATGCCTTCATCCGCGCACTGCGCGAGGCCGAGCAGGCCGCTGGCCGCGACGCGGTGCCGGCGGTCGCGCTGACGGCGTATGCGCGCGCCGAAGACCGCATGCAGGCGCTCGCACATGGCTTCCAGATGCACGTCGCAAAGCCCGTACAGCCGTCGGAACTCGTGGCGGTGGCGCAGTCGCTGTGCGGCTGGCGCTCGGCGCCACCGTCGCCGTAGGCGTTAACCTAGGCAGCCAAATTCATGCATCCGGAGCGGGCCATGAGCCTGAAGCAGCGACTCGTCGACGACATGAAGGCCGCCATGAAGGGCGGCGACAAGGCATCGCTCGCGGTGATCCGGCTGATCAACGCGGCGATCAAGCAGCGCGAAGTCGACGAGCGAATCGAGCTCGACGACACCGCGGTGATTGCCGTGCTCGACAAGATGGTGAAGCAGCGCCGCGATTCGGTGCAGCAATACGAGGCCGCCCAACGCGAAGACCTCGCGCAGATCGAGCGCGACGAGATCGTGGTGATCGAGCGCTACGTGCCGGCCAAGATGGGCGAGGCGGAAATCGATGCGGCGATCGACGCGGCGATCGCCGAAACCGGCGCCGCAGGCGCAGCCGACATCGGCAAGCTGATGGGTGTGCTGAAGCCCAAGCTCGCTGGGCAGGCCGACATGGGCCTGGTGTCCAAGCGCGTCAAGGCGCGGCTGGGCTGAGCCCGAACGCTTCACCTGCTGCGAGGCCGGCGCCTTGATCGCGTCGCCGCAAGCGGCGCTCGCGTTGCGATGACGCCCGCTGCAGCAGGCTTTGCGCATGGCACGTACTCCATCACGGCGCTCGAAACCGGCTGGCACCGCACGCGGTAGTTCTGCGTCTGCCAGGCCTGCGAAGGCCGCGAAAGACGCGAAGGCCGACAAGCCTGCAGGCGCGGGCGCCGCTGCGTCGAAGGACGCCAACGCCGCCCGCGGCGGTCGCGGGACCAAGCCGTCGGGTCCTGCCGCAGCGTCGAACGCCAGCAGCGCCATGGGCGGCCCTGCCTCGGTGCCGCCCGTGGCCAAGCAGCTCGACCCGACCGAGAAGGGCTCGATCACCCAAGCCGACGGCGCGCCGCCGCCCGCCAATGTCCGCAACATCGTGCGCAAGGCCGACATCGGCACGCTGCCGATGGCGCTGTTGCGGCGTTTTCTCGATGCCGACGTCATCACCCAGGCGGCGGCACTCGCGTTCTACGCCGCGCTGGCGATCGCACCGCTGATGTTGCTGCTGCTCTGGCTGACGGCCGCGAGCCCGGCGGCGCAGGCGGCGGTGATCGCGCAGGTCGGCCAACTGGTCGGTCCGGCCGCGCAGTCGGTGGCGCGCACCGTGCTCGCCCAGGCGGCCGCGAGCTCCGACACCGGCTCGGTGGCCGGCTGGTGGAGCCTCGGGCTGCTCGTTGTCGGTTCAAGCGCGGTTTTCGTGCAGCTGCAGGAAGCGCTCAACCGCATCTTCCGCACCGACGCCACCGCCCTGGCCGGGCTGTGGGACTGGGTGCAGAAGCGCCTGCTGTCGTTCGGGCTGGTGCTCGCACTCGTGTTCCTGCTCGTGGTGTCGATGACACTGACGACCTTGCTCGACCTCGCGGTGGGCCGCTTCGCACAGGGCAAGACGTTGGCGGCCACGCTCGCAGCCATGCTTGTCTATGCGTTCGCGTTCGCGTTCATGTACCACTTCCTGCCCGACCGCCGCGTCCGCTGGAAGCTGGCGTTCGCGGGCGGCGGCCTCACGGCGGTGCTGTTCATGGCCGGCCGCGCCGCGATCGCGTGGTACCTCGCGCGGCTGAGCACGACGTCGGCCTACGGCGGCATGGCGGCGCTGGTGCTGGCGATGCTCTGGGTCTACTACGCCGCGATGATCCTGTTCGGCGGCGCGGTAGTGACCGCCACCATCGACGAGCGCCTGGGCCCGCCGCCGAAGCCGGCGTGAGCCCCGTCGGCGGGCGTGGGTGCGGACGCGTGGCATCCTAGCGTTCGCGTCGCGCCGCCTTGGGGGGCGTGGCCCGCGCCTCCCGGCTGCGGAGGGATGGTCCACATCGCCAACGCGTCGTCGACGACCGCGCCGCAATGACCCCGACACGCGCGCGACGTGCTTTCCGCACCGCGCGCGTGTCGAACCCGTACCACCGACGAGCATGGCCCGAATCCCTGACGCTTTCATCGACGACCTGCTGGCCCGCACCGACATCGTCGAGGTGGTGGGTTCGCGCGTGCCGCTCAAGCGCCAGGGCAAGGAGTTTTCCGCGCGCTGTCCGTTCCACGACGAACGCTCGCCGAGCTTCACCGTGTCGCCGGTCAAGCAGTTCTATCACTGCTTCGGCTGCGGGGCGCACGGCACCGCGATCAGCTTCGTCATGCAGTACGACCGCCTGGAATTCCTCGACGCGGTCGACGAGCTCGCCAAGCGCGTGGGCATGGACGTCCCCAAGGACACGCAGCAGCGCGTCGCCGATCCGCAGTTGCTGGATCTCTACGCGATGCTGGAAACGGCGACGCAGTTCTTCAGCCAGCAACTCGCATCGCACGCGAAGGCGCGCGAGTATTTCGACCGACGCGGCGTGTCCGACGCGATCCGCACGCAGTTCGCGCTCGGCTACGCGCCCGATGGCTTCGAAGCACTGAAGAACGCGCTCGGCAGCGACGCGAACCGGCTCGGCCTGCTCGAGCGCGCCGGCCTGCTGTCGAAAAACGATTCCGGCCGCGTCTACGACAAGTTCCGCGACCGCGTGATGTTCCCGATCCACGATCGGCGCGGCCGGCCGATCGCGTTCGGCGGCCGCGTCATCGACAAGGACGACGGCCCGAAATACCTCAACTCGCCGGAAACGCGCCTGTTCCACAAGGGCCGCGAGCTGTACGGGCTGTGGCAGGTGCGGCAAGCGAACGCGAAGATCGAGCGCCTGGTCGTGGTCGAGGGCTACATGGATGTCGTGGCGCTGTTCCAGCACGGCGTGACGCAGGCGGTCGCCACGCTCGGCACCGCGACGACGTCCGACCATGCGGAGCTGCTGTTCCGCAACGCGCCCGACGTGTTCTTCTGTTTCGACGGCGACCGCGCGGGCCGCGGCGCGGCGTGGAAGGCGGTGGAATCGGTGCTGCCGCGCATGAAGGACGGGCGCCAGGCGTTCTTCCTGTTCCTGCCCGAAGGCGAGGATCCCGACAGCATCGTGCGCGGCGAAGGCCGCGAGGGCTTCGAGGCGCGCCTGCACGACGCGACGCCGCTCTCGCAGTTCCTGTTCGACACGCTGGCCGACGGCGTCAACCTGTCGACACTCGAAGGCAAGGGCCGGCTCGCCGAACGCGCGAAGCCGCTGCTCGCCCAGATTCCCGACGGCGCGTTCGCCGACCTGATGCGCCAGCGCCTGACCGAGCTCACCGGCGTCGGCGCGCGCAATGCCCCGGCCGAGACGCATGTGCCGGCACAACGCGCGCGCGCGCCCGGTCGCAATGCGCCGCCGCCGAAACGCAGCCTGGTGCGCAGCGCGATCCTGAGCCTGCTGCACAAGCCGTCACTCGCGCTGGATATCCCCACCGAGCCGGGCTTCGCCGCATTGAACCAGCCCGGCATTCCGCTACTCGTCGAACTGGTCGAGCTGATCCACGCGCGACCCGACATCGGCGCCGCCGCGCTGGTCGATCATTTCGAAGGTCGCGAGGAGCACGAACCGTTGCAGAAACTCGCGGTGCAGTCACTTCCCGGTATCGACGAGAACTGGCGCGCCGAACTGCTGGACAACGTCCGCCAGCTCGATCGCGCCGCGCTTGAACAACGTCGGGACGAGCTGAAAGCGAAGCTCACCGAACTCGGCTACGGCGGCATGACCGACGCCGAGAAAGACGAACTGAAGGCGCTGCTGCAGCGCGCCTCCTAGTTCTCGGTCGAACGCTGCGGCTGCGGCGGATCGGTGAGCGTGCGCGCGGTGGCCGAAAGCACGCGGTTGCGGCCTTCGTGCTTTGCGCGGTACATCGCGGCATCGGCACGGGCGAGCAGGTGCGCACTGCTCTCGCCCGGGTGGAACTCGGCGACGCCCGCCGAGAACGTCGTGCGGAGCCCGCCCGCACTGGTGCGCAGCGGCGTGGCT
Organism: Cognatilysobacter lacus; assembly: GCF_008274655.1. GTDB lineage: Bacteria > Pseudomonadota > Gammaproteobacteria > Xanthomonadales > Xanthomonadaceae > Cognatilysobacter > Cognatilysobacter lacus. The sequence continues at coordinate 29,088 of NZ_VTRV01000008.1, forward strand.
TCCACCGTGGCCCGGATGCGCTCCAAGCACAGCATCGCGCCGTCCAGTGGCGTATGCGGCAGGAGCATCACGAATTCCTCGCCGCCGTAGCGCCCGAAGGCTTCGTCGATGTCCTCGCGCGCCAGCACGTCGAGCTCGCGCGCACATTGCTGCACGCACGCGCAGAACTCGCCGAGGATTTCATCGCCGACCTGATGGCCGTGCGCGTCGTTGAACTGCTTGAAGCGGTCCAAATCGAGAATCGCGATGCTGAACGGCGCGTCCACGCGCAGTGCCCGCTGCCGTTCGCGTTCCAGCGCGCGCATCAGGTGCCGGCGGTTATGCACGCCGGTGAGTTCATCACGCTCGGAGAGTTCCTTCACCTGTGCCAGCGCGTCGCGCAGGGCATCGCGGCGGTCGGCGAGCTTCTGGCGCAGGCTCGCGAAGTAGCCGCCGATGAAGGACAGCCACACGGTGATCATCAGCAGCGACACCAGGCGCAGCAGTTCCATCCGGAACGCGGGCGTGTGCAATGCGAGGCCTTGGAATTCGGCGGCGATCAGCGCCGCGTAGGACAGCACCGCGAGCGCGGACAGCCGCAGGAATTGGCGCGTGGTCAGGCCGAACAGCCCGAAGAAGAACATGGCGACGAACAGCATCAACATGATGCTGCGTGCTTCGCTGCGCATGAAGTGCAGCGTGGTGATGGCGAGCGCGAGCGCGACGAGTATCTGCGGCACCAGCAGCGCCGCGTCCGCGAAGCGGCGGCTGTAGCCGCTGCGGATCGCAATGAAGAAGACCGCGTTCACCGCGATCGCCACGCCCGACAGCGCGCACAGCCCCGGATAGCCGAAGTCGGTCCAGCCCCAGCGCACGGCGAGCGCGCCGGGCAGCAGGAACATCATGTAGCTGCCTGCACCCATCAGCTGGCGCTGAAGGCGCAGGCGGGTGTCGCTGTCGCGCGAGAGCAGTCGGTCGAAAGCCATGGCGCGACCATAGCCGCTTGGGCGTGGTCGCGCCGTGTGGCGGGCTAGGCGTGGCCCCAGGCGCAGGAATCCATCGACAGCGTGCCGTAGGTCATGCCGCCCTCGATCCAGTGCGGCGCGTCCGAGCCGGCGGCCGCCAGCGCAACGAGGAGCGGCAGGAAATGCTCTTCGGTCGGGTGTGCGCGCACGGCGTGCGGTGCGCGCGCGCGGTAGTCGACCAGCGCGTCGACATCGCGCCGTAGCACCGCCTCGCGCACCCAGTCCGCGAAGGCCTGTGCGTATTCGGGGTCGTGCACGGTGGCGCGGAACTCGAACAGGTTGTGGGTGAGGCTGCCAGAGCCGACCACCAGCACGCCGCGCTCGCGCAGCGGCGCCAGCGCCTTCCCGAGCCGCAGCGCACCGGCGCCGTCGAGCTCGTGCGGAAGCGACACCTGCACGACCGGCAGGTCGGCCTGCGGGCGCAGGTACCGCAACGGCACCCAGGCGCCGTGGTCGCGGCCACGCAGGGCGTCCGGCGTGGCCTCGATACCGGCGTCGCGCAGTACGTCGATCACTTCGGCGGCAATCTCCGGCGAACCCGGCGCGTCATATCGCAGGCGGTAGAGCGCGTCGGGAAAGCCGCCGAAGTCGTGCACGGTGTCGGGCTGCGCCGCGGCGCCCACGTGCACGCCGTGGCTCTGCCAGTGGGGCGAGACGACAACGACCGCGCGCACGTCACGCAGGCCGCGGCCGAGCGCCTCGAGCGCCGGGCCGAGGCGGCCGGGCTCGACCGCGAACATCGGCGAGCCGTGCGAAACGAACAAAGCGGGAGCGGTCATGACGGATCCTCGGTGGCGCACGTGGCGCCGGCGCGGTCAGTCTGGGGACGGACGCTCGCCCGCCCGATGCCCGCGGCTGAAACCGATCGTCCCATCCGCATGCCGCGGCGGTCACGGGTCGCGCCCCGCAACCGGCGCCAAGCGGACGTCAGCGCGCGTCCTTGACCACGTCGCCGCCCTTCATCACGAACGGAACGTTCTCGAGCACGCGCACGTCCTGCGTCGGATCGCCCGGCACCGCGATGAGATCGGCGAAGCGGCCCGCCTCGACCACGCCGACCTTGTCGTTGCCCAGCGCCTTCGACGCATTGATCGTCGCCGCCTGGATGGCCTGCACCGGCGTCATGCCGTACTTCACCATCACCGCGAACTGCCGTGCGTTGTCGCCATGCGGATACACGCCGGCGTCGGTGCCGAAGATCATGCCGACGCCCGCCTTGAAGGCCTTGCGGAAGTTGTCGCGCTGGACCTGGCTGATGTCGCGATCCTTGCGCAGGTTGTCCTCGAGCACGCCGTTCTTCTTGCCCTCGGCCTGCGTGTAGTCGGTGTTGTAGATGTCCATCGACAGCCACGTGCCGTGCTGCTTGGCGAGACGGATGCCCTCGTCGTCGATGAGCGACGCGTGCTCGATGGTGTCGATGCCGGCGCGGATCGCGTCCTTGATGCCCGGCGCGCCGTGCGCATGCGCCGCCACCTTCAGCGAAGCCATGTGCGCCTCGTCGGCGATCGCCTTCATTTCGTCATAGGTGAGCTGCTGCGCGCCGGGCTCGTCGCCGTGCGAAAACACGCCGCCGGTGGCGCAGATCTTGATCAGCTGCGCGCCGTATTTCTTCAGCGTGCGGACGACCTTGCGGCCCTCCTCCGGGCTGTCGACGTTGTACGGGCCCTTCTGGTCCATCGACGGCGGGAAGAACGTCGAATCGCAATGGCCGCCCGTGGCCCCGATCGCGTACGTCGCAGTGACCACGCGCGGGCCCAAGATCTTGTGTTCCTCGATCGCCTGGCGCAGGCCGACGTCGTCCCAGTTGTCGCTTCCCACGTTGCGCACCGTGGTGAAGCCGGCCATCAGCGTCTTCTGCGCGTTCGGAACCTGGATCACCGACCAGAAGCGGTCGCCGAACTGCAGGTTGTTGTACCCGCCATAGGTGGGATCGCTGTCCAGGTGCACATGCATGTCGATCAGCCCGGGCAGCAGCGTCATGCCTGGCAGGTCGACGTGCCGGGCGCCCGCGGGCGACGCGTCACCCGCGTGGCCGACCGAGACGATGCGCTCGCCCTGCACGACCACCTGCGGATGATCGATGTAGCGGCCGCTGCGCACGTCGAGCAGGCGATCGGCGCTGATCACGGTGGTGGTGGGCGTGGGTTGCTGCGCATGCGCAGCCAGGGCGGCGAGGCTGGCAAGGGCCGTGGCAAGCAGGTGTCGCCGCATGGGTGTGCTCGTGTGGAACGGGGCGCCAGTATCGCAGCGGTGACGGTGCGCAGGCTGCGACGCAATGGGCGGATTTCCCGTGCGTCGGGCACTCGGGCTTCGCCGGCGGGCGCTACGCCGACGCCGACGCCGCAACTCGGCCGATAAGGGCGAGTGGCGAACGCCACCGCTCGGGCAATTCCGGCGCTGTCAGCGCATCGGCAACGTGACCAGTCGGCCTACATGCAGCGCTGGCAGGCTGATCGCGCCAGTGAACTCGCCTTCCGTCGGTGCGCCCGCCGGTCCGACCGGGATCGCCTTGCAGGCCTTGTCGACGCAGAACCAGCCCTGGCCGCGCAGGGCCCCGATGCGCAACGACGCCGGTGCGAGGTCGGCGAGGCGCATGCCGGCGGTGACGATGCCCGCCGGCGCCGCCATGTAGGACGGGATGCGCAGGAAGGCGTGGAAGTTGCCCGTCAGCATCACGATGCGACGCCGCGGCAGGTCGAGGCATGCCTGACGTACGCGCGCGGCCATCGCCTCGTCGCGCGCGCTCGCGTCGGCGCTGGCTATCGACGACATGACGCTTTCGTCGACGTCATAGGCGAGCAGCGCAACGTCGCGACCCTGCTGCCTGAGCGTGCGGAGGCGCTCGATGAGCTCGAGCATGTCGACGCTTCGGCGACCGTCATGCTGGTTGTCGCCACGTCGCCACCACGGGCGGTCCAACAGCTGTCGACGCGCGACGGCCGCATCGCGCGCGGCGAGCGCGGCATCGAGCGAGGGTTGCTCGCTACGCGGCATCTCCAGTGCGAGCGTCACCGGTTGGCGTCGCGATGTTCGATCGATCATGTCGCCGACGAGCAGCGGAATCTCGCGCGTGCCGTGCAGGTCGCCAAGGATGACTAGCCGGTGGCCACGCGCCAGCCGCAGCGCTTGCGTCGCTGCGCGGTCAATCGATCGCGAATCGCCGCCCCACGCGGTGGCCCGCGGCGGTGACTGGTGGGCGCGGCCCGGCATGGCGAACGTGGCCGTGCACAGCAGCGAGGCGAGCAGCGCCGACAGGCTGCGACGGACGATCAGGCGCAACACGGGTTTGCGCCGCGCGAGGGCCACCGATCAACCGATCCGTTCGAGCCCGGATGCAGCGGCCGGCGCGAGCCACGGCAGGATCCAGTGATCCACCATCAGGAACGCGAACAGGGCCATCAGGTACACGATGGAATAACGGAACACCTTCATCGCGTACAGCTCGTCGGGCGGATCCATCAGCTTCCATGCATGCACGAGGAAACCGATGCCCAGCACCAGTGCTCCGCCGAGATAGAACAGCCCGCTCATGTTGGCGACCCACGGCAGCACGCTCACCGCCACCAGCAGCACCGTGTAGATCAGGATCTGCACGCGCGTGTACTGCACGCCGTGCGTCACCGGCAGCATCGGCACCAGTGCACGCGCGTAGTCGTCGCGGCGGAAGATCGCCAGCGCCCAGAAATGCGGCGGCGTCCACACGAAGATGATCAGCACCAGCAGCAGCGCATGCGCCCAGTCCCAATCGCCGTGCATGCCCGTCACCGCCGACCAGCCGAGCAACGGCGGCGCGGCGCCGGCGATGCCGCCGATCACGATGTTCTGCGGGGTCGCGCGCTTGAGGAACACGGTGTAGACCACCGCGTAGCCGATCAACGAGGCGAAGGTCAGCAGCGCGGTGATCGTGTTGACGAACGCCACCAGCAGGATCATCGACAACGCGCCCAGTGCGAGCGCGAACGCCAGCGCACGCGCGGGCGAGATCTGCCCCACGACGATCGGTCGCCACGAGGTGCGCGCCATCTTGGCGTCGATGCGCGAGTCCAGCAGCTGGTTGATCGCCGCCGCGCTCGAGGCCGCCAGCCAGATGCCGATGAACCCGATCACCGATTCCTTCAGCGGCGGCAGTCCCGGCACCGCGAGGAACATGCCGACGATCGCGGTGAACACGATCAGCGCGACGACACGCGGCTTGGTGAGCGACCAGTACTGGCGCGGCGTCGAACTCATCGGCGGCCCTGCGCGCGCATCAGACATTCGGCTCGCGGATACGCGCGGCCAGCGTCACCAGCGTGGCGAGCAGCAGCGCGGCGCCTGCGTTGTGCGAAACAGCCACGTGCAGCGGCAAGCCGAGCTTGACGTTGGCGATGCCGAGCGCCACCTGCGACAGCGTGAGCAGGCCCAGCAGCGTGCCCCAGCCGCGCATGCCCGGCATGCGCAGGAAGCGCAGCGACAGCCACAACAGGTACACGAACACGATCGCGGCCCACATGCGATGGGCCAGGTGGATCGCGATGCGCGAGGCACCGTCGAGCACGCCGCCCTCGTAGTCGACCCCGACGCCCCGCATCACGGCGAAACCGTCGTGGAAATTCGCCGGCGGCGTCCAGGTGCCGACGCAGGTCGGGAAGTCGTTGCCGCAGGCCAGCGCGGCGTAATTCGAGCTCACCCAGCCGCCGAGCGCGACCTGCACCCCCAGCAACACCAGGGCGACCGCGACGAGCCGTCGCAACAACGCCGCATCGGCGAGTCGGATCGGCAGGTCGGTGGCGCGCCAGGCCATCCACAGCAGCAGCGCGAAGGTGGTCATTCCACCAACGAGATGGCCCGTAACCACGATCGGCTTGAGCAGCCAGGTCACTGTCCACATGCCCAGCAACGCCTGGAACACGATCGTCATCAGCGCGAGGCAGGCGACGCGCGCGAGGTCGCTGTTGTTCCAGCGGATCGCGCCCGCCAGCAGGATGAGTTCGCCCGCGATCGCGAGCGCGGCGGCGATGCCGTACTGCGCGTGCATGTACAGCGGGATCGATGCGCCGACGAGAGCGCCGGCCGCGAGCACCTGCAGCAGCCCGTGCTTGCGACGGCGCACCGCCAGCAACGCGAGCACGAACACGAGCGTTCCAAGCGACGCCGCCAGATGGCGATGCAGCTGCTCGCGCCAGGCCTTGCTCGGGTCCGCGACGCGAATCGCGTTGGCGGCGTGGCTTGCGACGTCGCCTGCGTGCGTGGGCCATGCGGCGCGGCCGTAGCAGGTCGGCCAGTCGGGGCAGCTAAGGCCGGCGTTGGACAGCCGCACGAACGCGCCGAAGACGATCACGCCGAACGCAAGCGCCGCCGCGAGCCACGCCAGGCGATGGAAATGGCGGTAGCTCGTGCGGACCGCGTCGGTACGGGGTTTGCCCATGGCGCTCACTGCAGTTTCAGGAGGCGGACGAGGTCGGCGCGCAGGTCGCCGAGATCGGCACCCGGCGCATAACGCAGTACGACGAAGCCGTTCGGATCAACGAGGTATACCGGTACGCCGCCCGGCACGTCCACCCGCGGCAGGCGCTGGCGTGCCGGATCGGCCGCCACCACGTGCAGCGTGCTGGGTGCGGCGAGCCCGCGCGGCCAGCTGCAGCCGGCGGCGGTCGGGCACCACCAGAGCACGTCGACGCGCGACGCATCCTTGTTGAGGATCTCCCAGACCACGCCGATGTCGTGCGCGCGGCGGGCACACGCGTCGTCGCAGACGTTGGGCGCCGCGGCAACGATGCGCCACGTGCGATGGATGGGCGCCCATTCGTACGGCGTGCCGTCCAGGGTGCGCAGGTGCACGTCGCGCAGGTCCGTGTACGGGTTCAGCAGCTCGCCCTTCTGTCGCGTCGCCGCCGGGTGGATGTCCGCGAAGCGCATCACGCCGGCAACGAGCATCGTGCCCAGGAACAGCAACACGATTGCGATCAGGGTGAAGCGGTTGCGGCGACGGATCGCATCGGGCAAGGCATCGGCGGTCATCGACGGCTCCGGCGGAACGTGAGGACGAGGGCGATCACGATGAGCGTGGCGCCCAGACCGAACCATTGCACGGCATAACCGCGATGACGATCGGGCGGCAGCGTGTTGACCAGCAGGTCGAGGTCGCGCGGATAGCCGATGGGGAGCGCAGGATCGAGCCGAAGCACGCGCGGCGCCAGCCGGGGCAGCTCGAGCGCGCGCGCAACGGCCGTGGGCTCCAGCCGCACGACCAGCCAGGCGTC
>NZ_VTRV01000080.1 GCF_008274655.1 Cognatilysobacter lacus
GCGCCGGCGTAGCGGGCATTGCAGCGGGTGCTGGCGTGGCTTCGGTGGGCGCGGTGGACTCCTGCCTCTGGCACGCGGTCAGCAGGGCCGAGGTGGTGGCGATGGCGAGGAGCGTGCGCGAGAAAGTCGAACGATGCATGGCGTTACCTGCGGCAACGCCGCGCTTGGGAAGTGTGGGGACCGTAGGCGCATGCGAGTGCAGGGGCGGTGACCTGTTCAGTCCGTGCAGTCGCGGCATGCCGAGCACGCGCTCGCACTTCAGCGGGCAAGCAGCTGTACGCGCGGACAGCGGCGTGCTGCGCGGTGCGGGACTGATCGATCCACGAACGTGCAAGCGTCTGGGCGGCGTGCGCTGACGGTCTATTCGCCCAGTGCTGGCATACCACCACGCTGATGCGGGACCGGAGCCTCGAGCAGCGCATTCGGCAACGCGCACATGCATTGACGGCAATCACCTACGCCAGACTGGCAGCTCATTGCGGCTTCGGCCGGAAACAGGCCGATGCGAACTACGCACGCGCGGCGCGACTGCAACTGCACGTGACCGTGCTCCGGCGCAACGTCACCCCGGCCGATGCATGGCCGGGTATCGCTTCGTCCGCAACGGATGCCAAAAGTCAGGCCATTGCAGGCCTGACCTTGTTCGACGCGCCATCGAACTCGCGACGCGATCAGTTCGGACGCAGCCGCTTCTCGACTTCGTCAGCCGAATTGCCCACCTGCTCGACGGCCTGGCGAAGCTGCTGCTCGCTGACTCCGAAGCGCTGCGTCCAGTAACGAACCTCGTGCTCTTCGCCGAGCGCGATCAGCTTGCGGTCCGGGCTGCCACGATCCTGCAGGTTGTCGCTCATGGTCGGTCTCACTCTCGGCGGAGGTTCGAACGTAGCGGCGGCGGAGTGAGTCACGCGTGGACGCGCAGCCCGCGCGCTTTGCGCGACGAATGACCCGTCAGGCTGCAGGGCATGCGCGCGCGTCGGTGTGATTCGTCCACGGCGGCGATGTTCGTCAGGTATCGGACTCGGACTGCAGGCGTACGTCCACGTCTTCGTCGCCGTGCACTTCGAGGATCACCGTGATCGGGCGGCAGCAGACCTGGCAGTCCTCGATGTAGCGCTGCGAGCCGCCGCTGCTGTCGATGACAAGGTCGATGGGTTCGCCGCAGTACGGGCAGGTCAGGTCGTGCGTGGAGAGCATGGGTGGGCCTTTTGCGGGTAGGAGTGGGCGGCGCGCACGATGTGTGGATCGCGGAAATCGTGTCTTCGCCGCACGGCATGGCGTGACGGCGAGGTGCGTCGGACAAGCCATGGGCTTGCCATCAGACGCGCAAGCGCGCGTTGACCGCGTCAATAGCGTCTGGCAGCAGGTCGACGACTGCATCGCCGGAGCCGGCGGATCGCGCGCGGACGCCGGCGCCTGCCACGTCGCCGCGGGGATCGCCGCACCTAAGCGGTCCGCTGCGTTCACCCCGCCACCACCGTCGCCGGTCACGCTTGCGCTTTGGTCTGATCGGCGCACCGCCATGACTCGCATCGCACTGCTGCTACCGCTGCTCATGCTCATCGCGCCCGCGCAGGCGAGCGAACCCAACCGGCCCGTCGCCCATGTTGACCTCGCGCGCTACGCGGGCACCTGGTACGAGCAGGCGCACTTGCCGATGTTCTTCCAGCGCAAGTGCGCGCGCGACACGGTGGCCCAGTACACCCTGCGCAGCGACGGCCGCATCGACGTGGTGAATCGTTGCACGCAGACCGACGGAACGGTCCGCGAAGCCCGCGGCGTGGCGCGACGTGTCGGCGACAGCACCTCGCAACTGAAGGTGCGCTTCGCGCCGGAGTGGCTCGGCTTCCTGCCGTTCGTGTGGGGCGACTACTGGATCGTCGGGCTCGACGACGGCTACCGGTGGGCGATGGTCGGCTCGCCGGGGCGCGATTACCTGTGGATCCTGTCGCGTGAGCGCGTGCTCGATGTCGACACGCGGAACCGGCTGGTCGAACGGGCGCGGTCGATGGGCTACCCGGTGGGGAAGCTGGTGTTTACGCCGCAGGGGTAACGGGCGTGGTTTTTCGGGTCAGCGGATCGTGCAAGCACGGGCTGCCTGGCGAGCGTTGCTGCACCGGGGACAAAAGCGTTTCGTGCGCTTGCGCGCCCGCTTGCTTTTCTTTGCCGGCATGAAGAAAAGACAACCAAGAGAGAGTGCCGTCCCGATCGGGTCCACAGCGCGCGATCGGCGAGTCCTGCGCGATCGCAACGATCGGCATCCTGCCTAGAGCGGCGACGGCCGATACCGTGCCGGCCGTGCGTTGGGTCCTGTGAGGCGACCCGGCGCAGTCAGGTCTTCGGAGTCACGAAATCCACCTGGATCCGATTCGTTTCTTGACGTTGGCGACTCAGTACCGCTGGTCGCGCAGTTTCAGGGCGCGCCAGCGGGTTCAGACCAGGCCTGACAGAGCGTGTGCCGCCAGTTTCATGGCGCTCGCAACTCAACGGTGACCACGGGCAGTCCGAACGATGCCGGTTTGAAGTCTCGTTTCTCACCCGCCGATCTATGGAACGACATTCGCTAGCGGCCGTTGGCGCGCGAGCAGCGCTGCGGCCGAAAGGTTCCAGAGCATCTGGGCGAGCAGCACGGCCAGCAGCGCGGACATCGGCATGCGGGTGTCCGACAGCGCGATCAGCACGCACACCAGCGCGCTCGACAGCACGCCGACCGTACCCACCCGGCGTGCGGCCCCGGACAGGCGCACCAGCGCGAGCGACCACGCCAGCGTGCCCACGGCCTGCAGCACCCAGCCGAGCTTCGCCAGATCGTTCACCACAAGGCCGAGGTTGCGCACCAGGTTGTACGCAAAGCCCACGCGGTCGGGCGAGGAAAGCGCATCGATCGCGACGTGCGGAATCACGAAGCCGTCGAAGATCGTGGCACCGATCATCGCCGCGCAGCCGAACAGGTAGACGACCAGTCCGGCCAGCACGTGCGGGCGACGCAGCCCCAGCCGTCCCGCCAACGTGGCGAAGCCGAAGCCGTAGGCACACACGCTCGCGATCGCCACGCCATGCACCACCGCCTTGAGCGTGGCCAGCCCGGCGATGCCCGCCAGGATCTCGGCCGGCGTATGGCCGCCGCCGCTGCGGTCGAGTGCGACGAACACCGTCGAGATCACGGTGGCGGCCGCGATCGCGGCCGCCGCGCTGCGGCCCGGCGCCGTGGGCGCTGCATGGATGAAGGAAGTCGGTTGCATCGGAAACGCCCTGCGAACGCATGCAAGTCATGCTGCGCCGCACGCTAGGGCCCGCACGTTCATGACCTGCGCGCGCCCCGTGAAGTTTTGCAAAGCACGCGCGCGCCGGCCCAACAAAACTTCATCAAGCGCTCGTGGCCGCTGAACGTGGCCGGTGGAGTCTGGCGTCGTCCCGGCCGGGACGCTTCCCATCACAGGTGAAACCATGACTCCGAACGATTCCGCCACGCGCTTCCCTTCCACCGCCCGCCGCCTGCTGATCGGCGGAATCGCACTTGCGGCGGCGTTGTCCCTCGGTGGTGTCGCTGCCTATGCCGCCACTGCGCCTGCCGGTTCCGAGCCGATGGCAGTGCTGTCGTCATTCCACCATCTGCACGACCACGCCCGCCTGCACGAACACGTGGAAGGCGTATTGACGAAGGCGGGCGCCAGCGCGGCGCAGCGGCAGGCCATCGACGGGATCATGGTGGAGTCCATGCGCGCCCAGCACGCCGACTTCGCGCGCTACCACGCGGGCCTGGGCGCGCTGAAAACCCTGCTCGCTGCACCCCGCATCGACGTCGCCGCGGTCGAGCGCGTGCGATCGCAGCAGGACCAGGTGCTGCTGGACACCGATCGGCGCCTCACCGAAACGGTGCTGCGCATCGCCCGCGTCCTCACGCCGGAGCAGCGCCGCGCGCTGTCGACCGACATCGACGCGATGATGGCGAACGCCATCGGGCATCATTCGGGCCATTGACCCTGCCGGGCGGCCGTCCCCGCGGCGGCCGCCGCACCGGATGCAGCCACGTGTCGCAAACACTCCTGATCATCGACGACGACGAGCGCCTGTGCGCGATGCTCGACCAGTACCTGTCGCAGGCCGGTTATCGCGTGGTCTGCCGCCACACGGCGGCCGACGGGCTGGCCGAGCAGCGGCGTGCGGCAGCGGACGCGATCATCCTCGACCTGATGCTGCCGGACGCCAGTGGCCTTGATGTCTGCACGCGGCTGCGCGAACGCAGCGGGGTACCGATCGTGATGCTGACGGCGCGCGGCGACGCGATGGATCGCGTGGTCGGACTCGAGCTCGGCGCTGACGACTATCTGCCCAAGCCATTCGAGCCGCGCGAGCTGCTGGCACGGCTGCGGACGGTACTGCGACGTGGCAGCCATGCGGTCAATCCGACCCTGCGCTTCGGACGCCTGGAGATCGATCGCGAGGCACGCCGCGCGTGCGTCGACGGACAGCCGCGCGCAATGACCGGCCACCAGTTCGACATGCTGGTCGCACTCGCCGAACGTGCGGGCCGCGTGCTCAGCCGCGCGCAATTGCTCGATGCCATCGGTGGGCGTGCACTGGATACCTGCGACCGCACGGTCGACGTGCATGTCTCCGGCATCCGTGCCGCGATCGAGGACGACCCGAAGCAACCACGGCGCATCGTCACCATGCGCGGTGCCGGCTACCTCTTCACGCGCGTGCAGGACGGAGACAGCGCGGCGTGATACGTCGACTCTACCTGCGCATCTACGTGGCCACGCTCGCCGCGCTGGCAGCCGTGGCGGTGCTGTTCGCCCTCGCCTGGTGGGCAGTGCTGCGGCAGCCCGGCGGCTCCGACTGGCTGCGCGCGTTGCACTCCGACGCGCTGCATCTCCACCTTGACGGGCTGGTGTTGATCTTCGTGATCACCGCGGTGGTGGGCGTGGCGATGTACCCGCTGGCGCGTCGCCTTACGGGACAGATCGAAGCACTCGTGGCGAGCATGGACCGTTTCGGTGCCGGCGAACTGGCGACGCGCGCGCCCGTGGCCGGCGCCGATGAGGTCGCGCACCTGGCGCATGCGTTCAACACCATGGCCGACCGGGTGACGGGCCTCATGTCGGCCCACGGCCGCATGCTGGCGAATGCCTCACACGAATTGCGATCGCCGCTCACCCGCATCCGCATGGCGCTCGAGCTGTACGAAGCCGAGCCGCGTCCTGGCCTGCTGCAGGGCATACGCGAGGACTGCACCGAAATCGACGAGCAGATCGAAGAGATACTGCTGGCGAGCAAGCTCGACACGGTGGGTATCGAGCGGCGCGAAGAGGCGGACCTGGCGGTGATCGTCGCCGAGGAATGCACACGGCTTGGCCTGCCCTTCGACGTGACGCCCACGCCCATGCTCGGCGACACGCGGCTGCTGCGACGCCTTTTACGAAATCTGCTGGAGAACGCGCTGACGCATGGGCGCACCGGCGTCGAGGCGCGCGCGTTCGTCGACACCACCGGCGATCGGGTCGTGCACGTGACTGACCGCGGTCCCGGTATCGACGCGAGCGAGCGCGAGCGCGTCTTCGAGCCGTTTCATCGGCCGGCGAATACCCGTGAATCCGGTAACGGCTGGGGCCTGGGCCTTGCGCTTGTGCGCCAGATCAGCGAACAGCACGGCGGACACGCCCGCTGCCTGGGCCGCGAAGGTGGAGGCTGCACGTTCGAGTTCCGGGTGGCGGTGGTGGGGTGAGCGCGGGGGGAAGGCTGCGATGTCTGCTTTGGGTCGAAAGCGGTCATTGCAGGAATGCAAGGCATGCCGAGTCCAAGTCCGCTTTCGTCCAGACGCCGACATGGCCGGGCGCGCGACTGCGGTTACGACGCCGGGTCGAAATGGAACACGCGCAGCTCCTGCGCGCAGCTGCAGGCCCGGGCGAGGCGGGCCGCCCAGTCGAGGGCCGCCTCGCGCGTGGGCAGCTCGAGCACGGCGAAGCCGCCGTCGAGCGCGGGGCCGTCGGGGTAACCGCCTTCGGTGGTCGTGCCGTCCGCGGCGACGCGCACCACTGGCACGCGGTCATCCAGGCCGCCGGCGAAGACGTAGACGCCGGCCGCTTTCGCGTCGTCGATCACGGCGTGGGACTCGCGTATGACCGTGTCCCGTTGGCCGTCGGGTATTTGCATCGCGGCGGCGGGGAACGAGATGAGGTACTTGGCCATCGGGCGGCTTCCTTCGCGGCGGGGGGCGACTGACGGGCGTTTCGTACGCTGGCGCGCCCGAGTCACTGTCTCTTTGCTGGCACAAAGAAAAGAGGACCAAAAGAAAGTGCCTTCCCCGATCAGGTCTACAGCTCGCAGAGTGCGGATCTATCGCGATCGCCACACTGGGCGTCCTGCCTCGGGTGGCGACGGCCGACTTCGTGTCGGCCGCCCTTCGGGTCCCATGTGGATGCTTGGCTGCCGTGGGCAGGAGCGGTCAAGTGCTGACTTCGACCTTCTTGCATCGTGCCTCAGGTACCCAGCAGCTCCACTTCGAATTTCAGCGTCGCGTTCGGCGGAATCACGCCGCCGGCACCGCGCGCGCCATAGCCCAGGTTGGCCGGGATGATCAGCGTCCGGATGCCGCCCTCGCGCATACCCTGCACGCCTTCGTCCCAGCCCTTGATGACCTGGCCGCCGCCCAGCGAAAAGATGAAGGGCTCGCCGCGGTCTTTGCTCGAATCGAACTTCTCGCCCTGCTGGCCGTTCTCGAACAACCAGCCCGTGTAGTGCACGGTGACGTTGCGGCCGGGCTTGGCTTCCGCGCCGCTGCCGACGACGGTGTCTTCGTACTGCAGGCCGGATGCGGTGGTGGTGTAGGGCATGGGGGGTTCCTGTCGGTGGATCGGGTGGACCCGAAGTTTAGCTTTCAACAAGAAAGAGACTCGGGTTCGTTTCCTCGGGAAATTGGAACCGGGCCGTTGCTTCGCCTGCGCTTGGCGACAGGGGAACCGTTTCGTGACCCTGCGGTGCCCGAGTCACTTTTCTTTGATGGGCACAAAGAAAAGTGACCGAAAGAAAGTGCCTTCGCGGTCAGGTTACAGCGCGCTATCGGCGAGTCTTACGCGATCGCCACACTCGGCATCCTGCCTCGGGTGGCGACGGCCCACATCCTGTCGGCCGCCCGTCGGGTTCTATGCAGGCGCTTGGTTGGTGCGGCGCCACTCAGATCGAGAAATGATCCTGACCCCTTTTTCCGGCGCTCGGTGTCCATAGCCTATTCGTCCAGGTGACATTCGTAACGCGCACGGCCTCGCGCCGCCGGCTAGGGTGCGCATGCAGTGTCGCCATTGGGGCGCCACTCGCATGCCCACTGGACGAGCATCTCGACATGGAACAGCAGCCACCACCTTCGGCAAATCGTTCACCAGGCAGGCGCCTCCTGTCCAACCCCGTCGTGCGGATCCTGTTAGGGACGCTACTGGTGTGGTTGCCTGCGCCCTTGGTCACGAAGACGGCGCACGCGTTGATCCCCGCCCCTTACGGCCATCTGTGGCCGACGGTGCTCGCAGCGCTCCTCGTATGGCTGGCCTATCGCTTCTTCGTACTTCGCGTCGAGCGGAGACCGGTATCGGAGCTGTCCACCCCGGGCGCCTTTCGCGAGCTCGCTTCCGGGCTGCTGGTGGGCGTGTCGATGCAGGCGTTGCTGTTCGGCGTCCTGTGGGTGCTGGGCGTATACCGCGTCGATGGGCTCGTCGCGCCGAGCAGCGCGATGCTGGCCGTCGTGCCGCTCTACGTAGGCGTGGCGCTGTTGGAGGAGTTCGTCGGCCGCGGAATTGTTTTCGGCATTTCGCGGCAGGCATTGGGGACGCTGTGGGCCGTGGTGATCTCGGCGCTGTTCTTTGGCCTGGTGCACGCACCCAACGTCGGCGCCAACCCCATCGGACTACTGACGTGTACGGCCTTCGGAATGTTGTTTGCAGCTGCGTACATGGCCACCGGAAGGCTATGGCTGTGCATCGGGATTCACTTTGCCTGGAACTTCGCCCAGAGCCAGGTGTTCTCGTCACTGGTCTCCGGGACGAGCGACGGCACCGGTCTCATCCGGGGACATCTGACGGGCCCCGACTGGCTGACGGGCGGTAGCTTCGGATCCGAAGGTTCCGTCGTCGCTCTGGCGCTGGCGCTGATCGGGTTTGCCGCATTCATGGTGAAGGCGCGTGCGCGGGATCTCGGCGTGGTCGGCGGCCCGTCGCGGCCGGCAGTTGTTGTCGATGGCCATGCGCCTGCGAGCGCCGCGCTTGGCGCGTAGGCGGCGAGCCTCGCTGGCGACAGGGACGGTTTCGGGAATTGAACCTGACCCCTTTCTCGCGGCGATGGCCGCCAGCGCCGTCCACCTGGCTCGTCGCGCACTGGCCGTTCGCTACGCGCGATCGGAGGCGACCGCGACGTCGCGTTTCGTAATGCTCAGGTAGGTCACCAGCACCACGATCACTGCGACGAACACCAGGCTGGTGCCGGTCGTGCCCAACGCGAGTCCGCCGTCCTTGTGCGACTGCGAAAGCAGGTCGCCGAACGAAGCGCCGAGCGGGCGCGTGAGGATGTAGGCCAGCCAGAACGCCCAGACCGCATTGAGCTTGAATACGTAATAGGCGATTGCGACCACCGCGATCAGGCCCGCGAAGATCAGTCCCGACACCAGGTAGCCCAGCGACCAGCGCTCGCCCACGAGGTCACCCGCGGCGGTGCCGAGCGCGAATGTCACCAGGATGGCAGCCCAGTAGAAGAGTTCGCGGCGTCGCGTATCGATGCTGTGGATCGAGAGCGTGTGTTCCTTCGAATACCAGAGGGCGAATACCGCGGCTAGGGCGATCGCGAACACGGCCGTGCTCACTTCAAGCCGCACGCCGAAATTGTCGGTCAGGTTGTCGGTAATCAACGTGCCGACCACGCTGATCAGCACCACGGTGACCCAATAGATCCAGGGTACGTAGCGCCGCGTGCGCAGCTGCAGGACGAGCGCCGCGATGAGCACGGCTCCGGCGAGCAGGGATGTGTACGTCAGCCCCAGCCGGAGGTTGAAGATGAGGAAGTCGGCGCCCGTTTCGCCGACCGTCGTCGCCATCACCTTGATGATCCAGAAGAACAGCGTTACGGCGGGAACCTTGTTGAGCATCTGGGCGCGCGCATGCGCCGGATCGTAAGTCGTGATCATCGCGGACGCCGCTTCGGACAGGCCGCCATGAAGCTTCGACCGATGTGATGGGGTCGCGAAGCGCGGCGGTGTCCCGGATTTCAGTCGCGCCGGGTCGAGGCTTGGAGTCTCGTGCGTGACGCTGTGAGGCTTACGCCTGAGACGCTAAGGGTTTGGTGCGCTGCCGCACCGAGTTAGTTTTCTGTACCGAAATGGAACCTGACCCCATTTTCCGACCGCGGAGTGGCCTCGTTGGCGCCGGGTGCCGATGCCACGGCGAAGGCGATTCGTGCGCTGACGCGCCCGAGTCACTTTTCTTTGCGGGGCACAAAGAAAAGTAACCAAAAGAAAGTGCCTTTCCCGATCAGGTCTACAGCGCGCGGCGTGCGAGACCTACGCGATCGCCACACTCGGCATCCTGCCTCGGGTGGCGACGGCCGACTTCCTGTCGGCCGCCCTACGGGTCTGGTGTTGCGATGTCAGTGTGCGAGTACCGAAATGGAACCTGACCCCATTTTTCGGTGCGGTGACTCGGTCCGCGGGCCATGACCAAGAAAATGAACCTGACCCCATTTTTCTCATTTTTCTGCGCACTCGGCATCCTGCCTCGGGTGGCGACGGCCGACATCCTGTCGGCCGCCCTTCGGGTCTCGTGTTGCGATGCCAGGGTGCGAGTACCGAAATGGAACCTGACCCCATTTTCCGAAGTGGTGTAGGTCATGGGGGTTCCTGTCGCGGATCGGGTGGCTTCGAAGTGTAGCTGTCAGCGGGAAAGAGCTTGGGTTCGTCTCTCGGCAAAATGGAGCCTGACCCCATTTCTCCGGACCGTTCACCTTGAGACTGTCACGCCCTTTCCAAAGCGCTTGTACGACTCTGCGTTGGCGCTCGCAGTTGCTTGCACGAGGCTACGGAAGACTCCAATCGCTTTCTGCGCCCGCTCGTTGCTTTTCAATCCGTCGCTCAACGCATCCGATAGTTGTTGGCAGAACGGGGAAACGATCGTCACAAGCTCGGACCAGTGCTGGCCGGCTTGTGTCGGCGAGGTCTTCGGGCCAAATGAGACCTTTGCGTTGGTTCCGATTCGCTTGCCAACAAACGTTTCTACGCACGCTGCCATGGCCGAAACCAGGAGATACGTAGAACCGCGTTGACGAAAGTATTCGAGCAGTGTCTCTTCCTGCGCAGTCAACTCCTTCGACTTGGACTTGGCCACAAGTGAGCGCTTGGCGTCTTCCACAGAGCGAAGAAGCGAGTAGCAGAAGACCAAATGCGCACCCGTAGTGTCGTCATTGAAAAAACGTGCATACGTTTGGTCATTCACCCATATATCGCTTTTTGAGTTGTACGCGACGATGGGATCCTGATGGAACGCCGCAAGCGCCTGGCCGACCGTATAGGACGGCATGAGGTTCTTGTTTCGCTGAATTGCGTCTTTGTGTCCGCCCCGTCGGCCGCCCTCATACTTAGCGTTCGGGATGGCTTCGACTTCATCGCGAAGTCGCTTCTGTACTCGGTCCGTGCTGCGAAAATCCGACGCAGTAACTTTATTCTGACTATTGTTGTACTGAATTATGTCGTACACCAAGTCGTTGTCGGCTGTAGACACAACGCGTGCGGGGACCAATCCGCCTGAAGGCGCCTTCGGGAGCGTGCCGATTGCCCCAGTGGTTTGTGCTCCATTGACTATTGAGATACCGCGCAGGGTGAGGGTCTTCTTGTTCTTGGTCGCTCCTTCCGCAAACGAATGCGTAAGGATGGTGATGCCATTATTGAAGACCCAAAAGTTTTCCGGCGCTGTTTGCACGGTTTGCTTTATGCCATTGTTTATGTTGGCATCGCTTTTTCGTGAGCCTAGGTAGTCCCTTACATTGGCTGAGAAGAGTTGCGTACCATGACTTTTGTAGAGCCTATGAAGCACACGGGCCGGAATTGCAGTTACATAGGACTTCCAGTTGGCGGTATCAATGGTGAAGCCGGACTCGACTTCGATTTTGATCTCGTCGTTAACCAAAATGGGCGAAAGTGTTTCTTGATACCAGTCATCGAGACGTGCGTTACCGATCTCGAGCGAAGAAATCTCAACTTTCGATGCCGAGTGGAGAGCTGCGATCACCGACTTCGCAGTTTGAGTAACCGTCGCCAGTTCATCTTGTACGTTTTGAGTTTCTGGCAGGTTGTGGACGTACCAAGCCTCAAATCTCTTGATTGAGCCGTCGCTGATCGCAGACCTCAGCTCTTTGGCTGCGGACCGGAGTCGCTTTGGCAGTTCCTTAATCGGTCGCTGCATAAGCCACGCAACCGCCGTGTTGAGATCTGAGGCCTTGTTAGCTGGCGCCCCCTGCTTTTGTTTAGACGAGCAGTAGCACTGGGCTACAACAGCAACTCCCTCGTCGCGGTCGATATATATGAGGTCACATTTCTTGTCGTCGCTGCCATCGGTGACAGACTCCGCGGCGACGCTATGAATGTCGTCGACGGAGAATCGGAGAGCCAACGCGAATAGGCCGATCGCGTTATCACCGTATTGGCCGAGATCATCCCTGGCATCTAGGGCTCCTTGCCACGTTGGTTTTGCAGTTGCCATTGCTCCCCCTGGAATGGTTTCGAGAAAACGCGTCCTGCGAGCGACACAAAAAAAGGCCGGGCCAATCGGCCCGACCCTCAGATCCTATTTTTGCAGTTTCAACTCACCCGCACTTGCTATACCCACAATTCAAGCAAGTAGCACACCCATCCATCAGCACCAGCGCCTTCGTGCTGCACTTGTGGCACATGGTCGCGCTGGGCGGGAAGCTGGTGCCTTCGCCGGTGACGGACACGCTCTCGTTCGCGGCGGGCGCGGTGGCGCGCTCGTAGGCGGCGCGCTTCTCGGCGATGTGGGCGCGCTGGTGGTCGCTCATCTCGGGGTCGTGGATCATGCCGATCGACTTCATGTGCTCCTCGACCACCGCGCCGATCTCGGCGACCAGGCTCGGCATGTACACGCCGCCGGCCTTGAAGTAGCCGCCGCGCGGGTCGAACACGGCCTTCATCTCTTCCACCAGGAAGGTGACGTCGCCGCCCTTGCGGAACACGGCGGACATGATGCGGGTGAGGGCGACGATCCACTGGAAGTGGTCCATCGACTTGGAATTGATGAACACCTCGAACGGGCGGCGCTGCTCGTGCTCGCTGCCGGCGTTGAGGACGATGTCGTTGATCGTCACGTACATGGCGTGCTCGACCAGCGGCGTCTTGATCTTGTACGTCGATCCGATCAGCACTTCCGGGCGCTCCAGGCGCTCGTGCATCTGGATCACGTCGGCGGTCTTGACTTCGACGGGGGCGGTATTGGCGCTGGCCTGGGCATCGCGGGCGCGGTCTTCTGCGCTGATCACGGTGTAGCCCTTGATTTTCTTGTCGATCTTGACGGCCATCGGCCCGTTCCCCGTGTCGCTGGTTGTTGAGTAGAGGACGCGCCGCCGTGGGGCGGCGCGCCGTGGAATCGAGGGTGCCGGCGGCGAACCGCCGGCACCGGTCACTGCGTGTTACCTGCCGGCGCGGCTGCTCTCACCGCTGCGTCGTGCGCCGCCGGTGCGCCCGGTCGTGCTCTTCAG
>NZ_VTRV01000081.1 GCF_008274655.1 Cognatilysobacter lacus
ATCCGGGCATCGCGGTCTGGCTCGGCCATGCGCTCGAAGACGCCGGGCGCGTCGAGGATGCGGCCGACGCCTTCGCACACGCGCACCGCCTGCTGCCAGACGAGCCGATGATCGCCGCCTATCTGCTCGCTGCGCGCCGGCGGCTCTGCGACTGGCGCGATGTCGATGCGTTGTCCGCGCAGGTGCGCGCGGCGGTGCGCACGCGCACAGCGCCTGTCGAGCCTTTCTCGTTCCTCAGCGAGGCGGCGACACCCGCCGAACAGCTCGACTGTGCGCGTCTGCGTGCGTCGATCGTGCGCGGCACGGTGTCACCCCTCCCGCCCGTGGACCGCAACTCGCGAAGCGATGGCCCGGTGCGCCTGGGCTTCCTGTCCAACGGGTTCGGCGCGCATCCGACCGGGTTGCTTACGGTGGCGATGTTCGAAGCGCTGGCGACGCACGCGGGCATCCAGCCGCACGCGTTCGCGCTGAGCGCCGACGATGGCAGCAGCATCCGTCGGCGGATCGCGCAGGCGACGACGCTGCACGACGTCGCACTCCGGCCGCACCGGGCGATTGCCGACGCGATCCGCGCGGCTCGCGTCGACGTCCTGTTCGACCTGCGCGGCTGGGGCGGCGGCGGCGCGCCGGAAGTCCTGGCGATGCGACCCGCGCCCGTGCAGGTGAACTGGCTCGCGTATCCGGGGACGTCCGGCGCACCGTGGATCGATTACGTATTGGCGGATCGCGTGGTGCTGCCGCCGTCACTCGCGCCGCACTTCAGCGAGGCGGTGGTGCGCATGCCGCATGGCTTCCAGCCGTCGGACACCACGCGCGCGCTGCGGCAGGCGCCGCCGCGCGCCGCCTGCGGACTGCCCGACGAAGGCGTCGTGTTCTGCTGCTTCAACAACAGCTACAAGCTGAATCCGGAAAGCCTCGCGCGCGCGTTCCGCGTGATGCACGCCGTGGACGGGTCGGTGCTTTGGCTGCTCTCGGCGCCGGGCCGCGCCGACTACCGTCTTCGCGATGCAGCGCGCGATGCCGGGATCGAGCCCTCGCGACTCGTGTTCATGCCGAAGCAACCGCACCCGGACTATCTCGCGCGCCTGCAGCTCGCCGACCTCTTCCTCGACACCGGCCCCTACGGCGCGCACACCACGGCATCCGATGCATTGTGGGCGGGCTGCCCCGTGTTGACGCGCCCGGGCGACACGTTCGCTTCGCGCGTAGCCGCGAGCCTGCTGGAAACGCTTGGGCTCGATGAACTCGTGGCGCCGGACGACGAGGCATTCGTTGAGATCGCCGTGCGCCTGGGCCGTGACGGCGATGCGCGCACTGCGCTCAAAGCCCGCCTCTTCGACGCACGCGACGCAGCACCCCTGTTCGACATGCCGGCCTTCGCCGCCGCTTTCGTGGACATCGCGAAACGCATGGCGCAGCGCTGGCGCGACGGTCTGCCGCCGGCGCCGTTCGATGCCTAGTCTCCTGCGAGCCGCTTGTTCCGCTTGTAGATCATCTGTCCGACGATCGCCGTGGCCAGCAGGACGATGTTGGTGAACACGAACACGCCGTTGCCCACCAGCCAGCTATAGACGGTGAACCCGATGCTTGCGCAGAGCTGGCCGATGAACAGCCAGCGTGAAACGCCCTGCGTGGTGCGTTCGCGCCACTGCGTATAGACCTGTCGGGCGAGGGTGGCGATGAGGATGGCGGATGCGCCCCAACCGACGGCGTCGGTGAGGTTCATGCGCAAGAAACGTCCGGGATCTGCATGCGACGAGCGTCGCGGGGGACGTGTCGGAACATGGTGAAACGACCGCGATCCGTTCAGCCGACGCTGAACCCGCGCGGCATCGGGGCCTCGTCGACACGTTCTCGCACGACGTGTTCGACGCGTGCGAGCGGCGGCCCATGTGCAAGCCAGCGCGCGAACTGCTCGAGCGCCGCGGGCTCGCCGTGCGCCACCACTTCCACGCACCCATCATCGAGATTGATCGCGCGGCCCGAAATGCCGAGCCGCAGCGCCTCGTGCCTTGCACGCGCGCGGAACGCGACGCCCTGCACGTGGCCGGATACGACGAAGCGTGCCGCGCTCATCCCGACGCCTTCGTCCCGTGTTGCGAGATGGCCTGCTCGATCACCGCGGTCGTCACCGGGCCCAGCACCGTCTTCGCCACGCTCCCGTCCGGCGCGACGATCACCGTCATCGGCAGGCCGCGCGGCGTGTCGAAATCGGCAGGCGGGTTGAACGTGTCCAGGATCGCGATCGGGTACGCCGGCTTGTGCGTGGCGAGGAACGCTTGCATGTCCTTCGCCTCGATGTCCTCGTAGGCCAGCCCGATGACGTCGACCGTGCCCTTGGACGCGAGTGCGGAGAGCTCCGGCATTTCCTTGAGGCACGGCCCGCACCAGGTCGCCCAGAAGTTCACCACCACCCAGCGCCCGCGGTGTTGCGCGAGGTCGTAACGCTTTCCATCGACCAGCGCGAGCTGCAGGTGGGGATGCTGGCGATCGGCCGGCGCCGGTTTCGAAGGAGCCGACGCCGTCTGTGGCGTCGGAGCGTTCGCGGGCTTCGATGCTTGCGGCTGCGACGCAGTGCCGGCTGGCGGGGTCACCCGATCGCCACAGCCTGCGAGTGCGGTCGCGAACATCGCGACGGCGGCGATGCGTCGGATCATGCGGGGCATTTTCAGTTCCATAGTGTGTTGACGCGCCGTTTCAGCAGGTCGCGCAGCGGTACGCGCAGGTCGTCGATCGCGCGGGTGATCGGCGTGCCGAGCGCATCGTCGCGGCAAGGCAGATGGGCCTCGGTGATGGGGATGCGCAGGTTGCAGGCCACGTAGAGCTCGGCGAGCGTGAGCTCGTCAAGGTCGCGCGCTAGCAACCACTCGCCCGATTCGGCGCGCCGAACCACGTTGATCGAGCACAGCTGCGAGAGCATCTGCTGCACCAGCGCGTCGGTCAGCATCGGCTCGTTGCGCTGCACGTCGTCGGTATGCAGGCCCTTGCCGCTCTTGCGCGCCTCCTCGAAGCGCGCGAGCAGGCGCAGCAGGCCGTAGATCTCGTAGCCGTCCGGAAGGCGCTGGCTGACCGGCTGGTATCGGAATGCCGACAGTGACGCAGCGAACGACGCGCCCAGCAGGATCGCCAGCCAGCCGACGTAGATCCACAGCATCAGGATCGGAATGATCGCGAGCTGCTGGTAGATACGTGCATAGCTGTTGAAGCTGCTGAGGTAGACGCCCATGCCCCACTTCGCGGCTTCGAAGCCGAATGCCGCGAGCACGCCGCCGGAGAGCGCATGCCGCCACTTGACCGTGCGATGGGGCACCACGCGGTAGATCGCCGCGAACGCCGCCACTTCGATTCCGATCGGCGCCAACCGCAGCATCAGCGCTTCGAGTGCGTGTCCCGCCCGCGTTGTGAACACGGCGAGTTCGAAGAAGCGCGCGGAAAGCGCCAGGCTCGCGGCCGCGAGCACCGCGCCGAGCGTCAGCACGGTCCAGTACACGAGGAAGCGCCCGATCTTTGGCCGCGCTGCCTTTACCCGCCAGATATTGTTGAACGTCGTCTCGACGCTGGTCAGCGTCACCAGCACCGACACGACCAGCGCGACGACGCCGGTCGCGGTGAGCTTGCCCGTGTTCGCGGCCGCGGTCTTGAGCAGGTACGCCTGCGCGTCGCGCGCGGCACCCGGCACATAGTTTGTGAAAACGTAATCCGCAAGCTGGGAGGACAAAGGCCGCATGGCGTCGAACGCCGACAGCACGCCGAAGACCACCATCGACAGCGGCACGAGCGCGAACATCGTGGTGAACGACAACGCGCCCGCGGCCTGGAACAGGTCGTCGTCGAAGAAACGCTTGCCCAGGAAACGGAAGAACGCGATCGCGCGCGCCCGATCACGCATGCGCGGGCTCAACAGGCTGAGCAGATAAGGCAATTCCATCGCGTCGCAGCCTACCCGATCGACCGGCAAGCGGGTGTGGGATGCGCCAGCCGCGCAGCATCCGCGAGGGTCCGGCACGCGCGGTTCCGTCGGGATTCGTCGTCCACCGGCAGGGACAACGGTGGCCGGCCACCACGAGACAGGCTGCACGCGTGCGCCGCGGCCAGGCAAATCGCGCAAGTCGCCGGGCCTGCGCGTGCTCGCCGGCCGTCTTTGCAACGTCGACGCCCCGGCCCCCCGAGGGCGACGCGCTATCCTCCGCGTCCACCTACGTGAACGCGCCCGATGCCCGACATCCTGATCGTCTACTACAGCCGCACCGGCTCGGTCGCGCGTCTTGCGCGGCACGTAGCGCGCGGCATCGAGGAAGTCGACGGGATGACCGCGCGCCTGCGCACCGTGCCGCCGGTCGCGGCCGTCACTGCGACCGCCGCACCACCGGTGCCGGACGACGGTGCGCCCTACGTCGAAGCGCGCGACGTGCAGGAGTGCGCGGGGCTGCTGATCGGCAGCCCGACGCGCTTTGGCAACATGGCCGCGCCGCTGAAGCACTGGATCGACGGGCTGGGCAGCGAGTGGGCCAGTGGCACGCTCGTTGGGCGGCCCGCGGGCGTCTTCACGTCGTCGTCGACGATGCACGGCGGGCAGGAATCGACGCTGGTGTCGATGATGCTGCCTCTGCTGCACCACGGCTGCGTGATCGCCGGCATCCCGTATACCGAGCCGCGCCTGAGCAGCACGCGTAGCGGCGGCACCCCTTACGGCGCCAGCCACGTGGCCGGCGCGCGCGACGATGCGCCGATCGACGAGGACGAAGCCCATCTTGCGCGCGCCCTCGGCCGTCGCATCGCGATGCTCGCGGCGAGGCTCGCATGAGCCTGCGCGCCGTGCTCATCACCTCGCTTGCCGCGCTCGCCGTTCTGTTCGCGGCGTGGTTTGCCGCGAGCGCCGAGCCGGTGGCATTCGTCGTGTTCGCGCTGCCGGTGCTCGCATGCCTCGGCGGCGTGCTCGCGCGACGACGAACCGCCGGTTTCTGGTCCGGCGTGCTCGCCCTGCTGTGGTTCAGCCATGGCGTCATGGTGGCCTGGACCCGTCCGGGCGAGCGCGCGTACGCACTCGGCGAAGTCGTGCTTTCGCTGCTGATCGTGGCTGCAGCGAGCCTGCCGGGCCTGCGCTCGCGCTTCGGCCGCCGCGGCTGAGCAACGGGCGCGGCCTATAATCGGCGCCCCGAACGGCCGGACCGCACCATGGAATCGCTCTGCATCGTCACGACCGGCGGCACGATCGACAAGATCTACTTCGACGACAAGTCGGACTACCAGGTCGGCGAACCGCAGATCGGCCGAATCCTGCAGGAGCTGGGCGTCGCGTTCCGTTTCGACGTGGTTCCAGTGCTGCGCAAGGATTCGCTGCACATCACCGACGCCGACCGCGAACTGGTGCGCGAGACGATCGCAGCGCAGCCGTCGCGCCACGTGCTGGTGACGCACGGCACCGACAGCATGGTGCAGACGGCGCGGGTACTCGAGTCACTCACGGACCGGACGATCGTGCTGACCGGCGCGCTGAACCCCGCGCGCTTCCGCGGCTCCGATGCGGAGTTCAACATCGGCACCGCCGTGGGTGCCGTGCAGTGCCTGCCACCTGGTGTCTACATCGCCATGAATGGCCGGATCTGGAACCCGGGCAAGGTGCGCAAGAACGTCGACGCGAACCGGTTCGAAGCGCTGGAGTGACAGCGCAGGTTCGCAGCGCGCCATAAACAAAAAGACCCCGGCGCGAGCCGGGGTCTTCGTTTGCGAGCGGCGTGCCGGGCCGAAGCCCGGCACGGTTACATCAGTTGATGGTGCCCTTCAGCGTCACGCCCGAGTAGGCGGCGTAGGCGCGGACGTTCACGTAGTACGTGCCAGCGGTCGGCGCGTTGAACGTGCAGGTCTCGCTGTTGCCGCTCAGGTACGGACGGCAGCTGTACGAGGACGACGTCGGCGCGGAGCCGAGCTTCACGTACATGTCCGCGTCACCGGTGCCACCGGAGATCGTGAACACGACGCTGGTCTTGCCCGACGGCACGCTCAGCGTGTAGTTCGCCGACACGCCACCGGTCGCGACCGACGGCAGGCTGACGCCGACGCCGCTCGTGAGCACCGTCCCACCGCCCGAACCCGTGCTGTAGCTGCCCGTCAGCGTGACGCTGGAGTAGGCGGCGTAGCCGTGCATCAGGACGTAGTAGGTGCCAGCCGACGGCGCCGCGATCGTGCAGGTCTCGGCGGTGGTGCTGCCTTCCGACTTGCAGTCGTTCGTGGTGGTGGTCGGGTTGGAACCGAGCTTGGCGTAGAGGTCGACGTCGCCGGTGCCGCCCGAGGTGACGAACTTGAGGTTCGTGGCGCCGGTCGGGACCACGAGCTTGTAGTACTTGTCGCTACCGCTTGCGCCGGAGATCCCGCTGACCGGCACGCCATTGCTGATGGCCGTCGCCGTACCGCCGCCGCTGCTACCCGAGCAGCTCACGCCGACCGCGTTGAACGCCGCGGTGACGTCGGCCTTGTTCAGACCCAGGTCGGTTGCAGCCGTTTCAACGCCGCAGGCACCCGAGTTGAACGTGCTGCTGGCCGTCCAGTACAGGGCGTTGGCGCGAGCGAACACCTTGAACGCGGTCGGCGTCGACCAGCCAGCCGTCTTCGCAAGCGTACAGAACGCCTTGTTGTAGACGCCCGACGAGTTGTGCACGTCGAGGCTGCTGGTGTAGTTGGCCGCGTTGTCGATCGACGCGCCGTCCTGGGTCGGGTTGCACATGTAGCGCAGCGCGCCGGTCGACTTGAAGATCTCGGTGCCGACGTTGAAGTCGTTCGAGCCCTTCCAGTAGTACTCGGTCGCCTCGCCGCCCATGTCGGAGAACGCCTCGTTCATGCCGCCGGACATGCCGGAGTACGTCAGGTTCGAGTGCTGCTCGGTGAAGCCGTGCGAGACCTCGTGGCCGGCGACGTCGGCGCTGACCAGCGGGTAGAACGTGGTCGCGCCGTCACCGAAGGACATGGTGGAGCCGTCCCAGAACGCGTTCTCGTAGTTCGACGAGTAGTGCACGCGCATCACGAGCTGGAAGGTCAGCGCGTTGTAGCCGGTGTACGCCGGGTACATGTTGGTGATCACGCCGCCGAAGTAGTGGGCGTCGTTGATCGGCGAGTACGCGCCGTTGATCGCCTTGTACGTGTTGCGCGGGCAGGTGTACGAGAACGCGGTGGTGCTCGTCGTGCCGCCGTTGAGGTTCACCGACTTCACGTTGGTGTTGTTCATCGTGCAGGTGCTGCCGGACTGCGCGACGTCGAGGTAGCCATAACGGCCGCCCGAACCCCACTCGTACTGGCCGGTCTTGCTGTTACCGCCAGGGCCCGTGCCGACGAGAGCCGTCTCAAGCCCTTCCCACTTCTTCAGCACGAGGCCGGTGTCGGCGTCGACGATCACGAACGGACGGCTCGGCGAACCGCCGCGGGCGCTGTCGGCGAAGAACGAGGTCACGTAGGCGCGGTGGCCGTGGCCGGCGTCATCCACATAGACCATCAGTTCGGACTTCTCGTTGCGCGTCACCTTGGCGGCGAGGCTCTGGCCGAGGCCGGCATGCTTGCCGATGTCGAGCGCCTGCGCGTTGGAGAATTTCACGGCGCCGGCGGGGATCTCGGCGCCCAGGCCGTCGATCTTGTTGCCGAACATGTTCTTGACCGCGCCCGCCTTCTCGGTGACGACGATGCTCTCGCCGAAGACCGGAACGCCGCGGAAGGTCTGCTGGTAACGGTAGTGCTGCGTGCCGTCATGGTCCTGCACGAAGCCGATCTGGTTCAGCGCCGAAAGCGAGTCGATGCCGATGAGTTCGGCGTGGCGCTCCTTGGCGACCTTCGCGACGCCGAGCGTGGCGGTAGCGGCCTGGTACTGCTGGCCCAGCTTGGCAACCGAAGTCTTGTTGAGATCGGTGCGGGTGGCGGCGCCGGCGCTGCCGGCAGCGAGAGCGATGACGAGGGGGGAGAGCGCCATCAGATACAGGGAGCGGGAATTCGACATCGGAGGAAGGTCCTTGAGGGAGGAGCGACGGGTTGACGGCGAAGCGCCGGGCTGCATGGTTCTGATCAGCGCCGGTCAGTGAGCGGACGCAATCCGTCTGCGCCCGTTCCCGGACGTTGCTACGCCGAGCGGCGCTTCGCACGAAATCGCCAAAAATAATTTGGCCGGTCCGATAAGCGGTTTACGTTACCGACGCTTAGTCGTTGATTAAAAAGGGATTCTTTGAGCTCGGGGCTGGCCGCGTCGCGGCTGCCAAGCTGAACCCTTACTGCACCGCAGCACAGATTTGCGACAGAAGCGTGTCCGGCGCCTCACATTTTTCGCGTTGCCAAGCTGGTCAGGCGACCGTACGTCGGCACGCCAGCAGGTCACAACCGCACGTATTGCAGGCAACGGCGCTTGTCCGGGACGGGTCGCCCAGGAGGCGTCCGCCGCTCGCGGGGGGCGCCCTGCCTCCACTAGACCAGATACGGGAGTGCCATGGGGCGCCACGACCCGGACGGAATCAGAACATCCCGGTCTCGAGGCGGGCGACCTCGGACATCATCGACCGGTTCCACGGCGGGTCGAAGACGAGCTCCACGTCCGCCTCGGCCACGGTCGGGATCAACTCGACCTTGTCGCGCACGTCGGCCACCAGCACGTCGCCCATGCCGCAGCCCGGGGCGGTCAGCGTCATTTCGATGTCGACGCGGCGTTCGCCCGCCCGATCCGGATGCGGCAGCACCTCGACGCGGTAGACCAGGCCCAGCTCGACCACGTTGATCGGAATTTCCGGATCGAAGCACGAGCGCAGCTGGTGCCAGACGAGCTTTTCGACAGCCGCGTCGTCCGCGCCTTCGGCGAGCTCCAGGGGTTGCGGCGGGTCCTTGCCGATCGCATCGGCGTCGCGGCCGGCGATACGGAACAGGTTGCCCTCGACGAAGACGGTGAAGCTGCCGCCGAGCGCCTGCGTGATGTAGCCAACGCTGCCCGCGGGCAGGCTGACCGCCTCGCCCTGCGGCACGAGCACGGCATCGCAGTCGCGCTCGAAGCGGACGGGTTCGCTGGATCGGGAATACATCGGAGCGGTCACCTCGGAACTCGTACCATTCTAGTCCAGCTTCGCGTCGGCACCCTGTCCGGCGGCTATCCTGTGCTGCCGCTCGATGGACGATCCGATGCCGCAAGCCCGCCCTGCCTTCGCCTGGCTGTTGCTGCCGGTGGTAATCCTCGGCTTCGCGGCGCTCTGGGCGCTCGCGGCGCTCTATTCGGGGCGGCAGTGCTCGTTCATGGCGGTCGTCGGCGCGGTAGACGTACTCTGGGTCCTGTCGTTGGCGCCCGCGTCGCGCGTCGGCCCGCGCGCGCTGCTGGCGACGGTGGCCACGGCCGTCCTCGTGCTTCTGGCCAATTGGGCGATCATCGCCGTCAACGTCGGCGCCCCGCTCGGCCTGGGCCCCATCGACGCGATGGACAAGCTGGGCCCGCACCACGCATTGACGCTCGCGCGGCTCGCCAACACCGGGATCGATGCGGTGTGGATCGCGCTGGCGCTGGCCGTCGCGATCGGCGGGCCCGCCCTCAGTGCCCGCCGTCGAGCGCTTTCAACTCGCTGACGATCGCGGACGCCATCTCCGCGCCATCGCCGAACAGCATGCGCGTGTTGTCCGCATAGAAGAGCGCGTTCTCGATCCCCGCAAAGCCGGTGCCGCGACCCCGCTTGATCACCACCACGTTCTTCGAATCGACGACGTCGAGGATCGGCATGCCGTAGATCGGGCTGGCGGGATCGGTTTTCGCAACGGGGTTCACCACGTCGTTGGCGCCGATGACCAGCGCGACATCCGTGTTCTTGAACTCCGGGTTGATGTCGTCCATGTCGGCGATCAGGTCGTAGGGCACGCCGGCTTCGGCGAGCAGCACGTTCATGTGCCCGGGCATGCGACCGGCGACCGGGTGGATCGCGAACTTCACCTTGACGCCGCGCGCGATGAGCTTCTGCGCGAGTTCCCAGATCTTGTGCTGCGCCTGCGCGACGGCCATGCCGTAGCCGGGCACGATGACCACGCGCTCGGCGTATGCCATGAGCGCCGCGACGTCGCCGGCCTCGATCGGCTTCTGGCTGCCGGTGATCTCCTTCGCCTCGCCCGTCGGGCCGAAGCTGCTGAAGATCACGCCGCTGATCGGACGGTTCATCGCTTTCGCCATCAGGCGCGTCAGCAGCATGCCTGCGGCACCGACCATGGTGCCCGCGATGATCAACGCCTCGTTGCCCAGCACGTAGCCTTCGAACGCGACCGCCAGGCCGGTGAAGGCGTTGAAAAGCGAGATGACGACGGGCATGTCCGCGCCACCGATCGGCAGCGTCATCAGCACGCCGACCAGCAGCGCGCCGACGAAGAACGCGATGATCGGCGCGAGTGCGTACGACACCTCACCGGCCGCGTGCGGCAGCCACAGCACCGCGAGCCCGCCGGCGGCGCGCCTCGCCAGGAACACGATCGCATTGAACGCCTGCTGCCCCGGGAACGTGTAGCGCTTGTCCATGCGGCCGTCGAGCTTGGCCCACGCGACGACCGAGCCGGCGAGCGACACGGCGCCGATCAGCGCACCGACCGTCGCCAGCACGACCGCCGTTCGCGACGTCGCCGGCTCGCCGCCCGACAGCCGCAGCAGCTCCACCGCGCCGATCGCCGCGGCCGAGCCGCCGCCCATGCCGTTGTACAGCGCCACCATCTGCGGCATGTCGGTGATCGCCACCTTCTTGCCCGACGTCCACGCCGCGAGCGTGCCGATTACCAGCGCCAGCACGATCAGCGGCAGGTTGTGCAGGCCGGGCAGCAGGAACGTGGCCGCCGTGGCGATCAGCATGCCCGCGCCCGCCCAGCGGATGCCGCTGCGCGCGGTCACCGGCGAGGCCATGCGCTGCAGGCCCAGCAGGAACAGCGTGGCGGCGACGAGATAGCTGATGGATGCGAGCAGCACGCGAACGTCGTCGGCGCCGCTCATGCCTTGGGCTCCGGCTTCCTGGATGGCTTGAACATGTCCAGCATCCGCTCGGTCACCACGTAGCCGCCGGCGGCGTTGCCCGCGCCAAGCAGCACCGCCGCGAAGCCGATCGCCTTTTCGAGCGTGGTGTCGGCGTGCCCCAACACCACGATCGCGCCGATCAGCACGATGCCGTGGATGAAGTTCGACCCGGACATCAGCGGCGTGTGCAGGATCACCGGCACCCGCGAGATGATCACGTGGCCCGCGATCGCCGCGAGCATGAAGATGTAGAGCGCCACGAACCCGTCCGCCATGTTCCCTTCCCCGATGCGCTTCGGGCCATCATAACGACGGCTGAATCATCCCGGGCGATCGTCAACGCCGATCGGGCCGGCGCGTTCCCAACCGTGCTGCGCAGTGCATCCCGGGACGCCGGGCCCCACCGATCAAGGAGAGAACGCCATGAAGAAGATCGTCGCCTACGCCCTGCCCGCACTCATCGCCTTCCTGCCCGTCGCGCACGCCCAGTCGACCGACACCGACCGCGGAGACCGCATCGAGCACCGCCTCGATGCCAAGGGCGACCGCATCGAACACCGCCTGGATGCGCGCGGCGAGCACATCGACCATCGCCTGGACGCCAAGGGCGCCCGCATCGAGAAACGCTTCGACGCACGCGCCGCCCGTGCCGACGCCGCCGGACACGAGAAGCTGGCCGACCGCCTGGAACACAAGGGCGACCTCGCCGACCAGCGACTCGACCGCAAGGGCGACCGCATCGAGCACCGCCTCGACGCGCGCGGCGATCGCATCGACAAGCGCCTCGACCGCAAGGGCGAGCGCATCGACCGTCGCTGGGATCGCCGCCACGGATGAGCGCGTCGATGGCGCAGGTCGCGGCAGCGACGAGCGAGACCGATGAGCCGCAGACACTCGATGCGTTCCTTGCATCGGTCTCGGCCCGCGCGTTCCGCTTCGCCGAGCTCGGCCTGCGCCATCGCGAAGATGCACTCGACGCCGTGCAGGACGCGATGGTGAAGATGCTGGGTTACGCGCAGCGGCCTCCAACGGAATGGACGCCGCTGTTCTGGAGCGTGCTGCGCAGCCGGATCATCGACCTGCAGCGCCGCCGCACGTTCCGCCTGAAGTGGCTCGCGCCGCCGCCGGCGGACGACGAGGGACCGATCGACTGGGCGGATCCAGGACCGGATCCGTCCCGGTCACACGATTCGCGCGAGGCGTACACCCGTCTCGCGCGCGCCCTGCAGGGCCTGCCGGCGCGTCAGCGCGAGGCCTTCACCCTGCGGGTGCTGGAGGAACTGGACGTCCAGACGACGGCACGGGTGATGGGCTGCAGCGACGGCTCGGTCAAGACCCACCTGTCCCGCGCGCGCGACGCCCTATCGAAGCAACTGGAGGATTTCCGATGAGCCGCCCCGACCCCGCAGACGCTTTGGATCAGCGCGTCCGCGACCTGCATGCGCAATCGCTCGACGAGCTGTCCCCGCGCGTGCGGGCGCAACTGTCGCAGCGGCGCCGTGCAGCGCTGCAGGGCACGGCGCCGCGTGCATCGCGCAGCCTGTTGCCGTGGGCCGGTG
>NZ_VTRV01000082.1 GCF_008274655.1 Cognatilysobacter lacus
TACGGCCAGCGGGGCGGGTTCGCCGCCCATGCGGCCTGCACGTCGGCAAGCGTCGCGCGCTCGTCGTCATGCCACTGCGGCAGCTGTTGCGCGAATTGCGATGCGCCCGACCACTGCGTCGGCTCGGTGCGCACCGCGGCGGCATACCAGCGCACGGCTTCGTCTCGCCGGCCAACCTTCCACAGCGCGAGCGCCAACGTCGGCGGCACCCACGAGGCGCTGCCGCCGCGATTGGCGAGGTCCGTCCACTGCTGCAGGGCGCCCATGGCATCGCCCGAGCGGTACAGATCCCAGCCGTAGTTCCACTTCACGGGCTTCCACAGCGCACTGGTCAGGTCGATGCGCGACAGCACGTGGCTGTAGAGATCCCGGCCCACCGCGGGCTGGCCACCCTTCATCGCGTAATGGGCGAGTTGCGCGGCTTCCAGCGTGGCGTCGGGCTTGCGTTCGACGAGCCGGCTCAGGCGATCGATCGCCCCGGGGCTGGGATCCTTCAGCTCGAGCACGGGGCGAACGGTCGCGGCATCGGCATCGAAATAGAACTCGACCTGGCGCGGAGGTTCGGGTGACTGCGCGCGGGCAGGCGCGGCGAGCGCCAGGCACGCGGCGAGGATCGCGGCGGCGAGGGGGGAACGGCTGTTCATGTCGGGGGACCCGGATTCGAGCGGAGGAGTCGACGCGGTCGTCGCGCGCGCAAGTCACAGGCAAGTTCGATGCCAATGCTCGCCGTACGCCGGCGCAGGGGGCGGATCGGACCCCGCTGCTACACTTCGCGGCCTCGTCCGGCACCGATTCGCGGCCTCGCCGCGCTGCCCGCCGACGCCATTTCCCGACGCCACCTCGCGGCCCCCTGCGGCCGCGTCGGAGCATGCCGCATGTCCAGCACCGCCGAACTCTCCTCCCCCGCCTCGGCCGACACCGGTCTTACGCGCTCGGCTGTCGATGCCGCCTACACGCTCGATGACAAGTACAGCCGCATCGACGGGCGCATCTATCTGTCGGGCGTGCAGGCGCTGGTGCGCCTGCCGCTGATGCAACGCCTGCGCGACCAGGCCGCGGGGCTCAATACGGGCGGCTTCGTCTCCGGCTATCGCGGCAGCCCGCTCGGTGGCTTCGACCTCGAACTGTGGAAGGCCAAGAAGCACCTCGAAGCCGCGGGCGTGAAGTTCACCCCCGGCCTCAACGAGGACCTCGGCGCGACGATGGTCTGGGGCACCCAGCAGACCGGCCTGTTCCCGGGTGCGAAGGTCGATGGCGTCTACGGCATGTGGTACGGCAAGGGTCCGGGCGTCGACCGCTGCGGCGACGTGTTCAAGCACGCCAATGCGGCGGGCACCGCCCGCCACGGGGGCGTGCTGGCGCTGGCGGCAGATGACCATGCGTGTCGTTCTTCGACGCTGCCGCACGGGTCCGAGCACGAATTCGTCAGTGCGCTGATGCCGGTGCTGAACCCGGCCGGGGTGCAGGACATCCTCGACATGGGCCTGGTGGGCTGGGCGATGAGCCGCTTCACCGGGCGCTGGGTCGGCTTCAAGACGATCGCCGAGACCGTGGAATCGTCGGCGTCGGTCGACGTCAATCCGCTGGCACTCGACATCGTGATGCCCGGCGACTTCGAGATGCCGGCCGGCGGCTTGAACATCCGCTGGCCCGACCCGCCGCTGGAGCAGGAGATGCGCCTGCACCAGTACGCGGTGAAGGCGGCGCAGGCCTTCGCGCGCGCCAACCGGCTCGATCGCATCGTCGTGGATTCGCCGGATGCGCGGCTGGGCATCATCACCACCGGCAAGTCGTATCTCGACGTGTTGCAGGCACTGCAGTACCTCGGCCTCGACGAACGCGCCTGCCGCGACATCGGCATCCGCGTCTACAAGGTCGGCATGACGTGGCCGCTCGAGCCGATGGGCCTGCGCGCATTCGCGCGCGGCCTCTCCGACATCCTCGTCGTCGAGGAGAAGTTGTCCTTCATCGAGAGCCAGATGAAGGAGCAGATGTACAACTGGGCCGAGCGCCCGTCGGTCGTCGGCAAGTACGACGAGAGCGGCGAGTGGATCCTGCCGTCCACCGGCGAACTCACGCCCGCGCGCATCGCCGGCGTGATCGCACGCCGCATCCAGCGCTTCCATGATTCGTCGCACATCCGCGACGTGCTGGCGTGGATGGATCAGAAGGAATCCGAACTCGCGCTGCCGCGCGCCGCGTTCCCGCGCGTGCCGCACTACTGCTCGGGTTGCCCGCACAACACGTCGACGGTGGTGCCCGAAGGCTCGCGCGCGCTCGCGGGCATCGGCTGCCATTACATGGTCACGTGGATGGACCGCAGCACCGACACGTTCACCCACATGGGCGGCGAAGGGGTGACGTGGGCGGGGCAGGCGGCGTTCACCGACACGCCGCACGTGTTCCAGAATCTCGGCGACGGCACGTACTTCCACAGCGGCTCGTTGGCGATCCGGCAGTCGGTCGCGGCCGGCGTGAACATCACCTACAAGATCCTCTACAACGACGCAGTGGCGATGACCGGCGGCCAGCCCGTCGACGGCACGCTCAGCGTTCCGCAGATCGCGCACCAGGTGCGTTCGGAAGGCGTGCAGACGATCGTGCTGCTCAGCGACGACATCGCGAAGTGGAGCGATGCGTCGATCTTCCCGGCCGGCGTCGAGTTCCTCGATCGCCGCGAACTGGATGCGGCGCAGCGTCGCCTGCGCGAGGTCGAGGGCACCAGCGTGCTGATTTTCGACCAGACCTGCGCGACCGAGAAGCGCCGCCGCCGCAAGCGCGGCAAGATGGTCGACCCGCAGAAGCGCGTCGTCGTGAACTCGCTCGTCTGCGAAGGCTGCGGCGACTGCGGCAAGAAATCGTTCTGCGTGTCGGTGCTGCCGAAGGAGACCGAGTTCGGCCGCAAGCGCGATATCGACCAGAGCAACTGCAACAAGGACTTCAGCTGCGTCGAAGGCTTCTGCCCGAGCTTCGTCACCGTCGAAGGCGGCAAGCTGCGCAAGCAGAAACCGTCCGGGGCGAAGGATCGTCTCGACGATCTGCCGATGCCGACGCTGCCCGCGCTCGATCGCCCGTGGAACATCCTGATCACCGGCGTCGGCGGCACCGGCGTAGTCACCATCGGCGCGCTGCTTGGCATGGCCGGTCATCTCGAAGGCAAGGGCTCGAGCGTGCTCGACCAGACCGGCCTCGCGCAGAAGGGCGGCGCGGTCACCACCCATATCCGCATTGCGAACGCGCCGGCCGACATCCACGCCGTGCGCATCGCCGCGGGCGAGGCCGACCTGGTGCTCGGCTGCGACATGGTCGTGGTCAACGATTACTGGGCGCTGTCGAAGGTGCGCGCCGGTCGCACGCAGGTGGTGCTCAACAGTTACGAAGCGATGCCCGGCACGTTCACCACGCGCCCGGACATGGACTTCCCGGCGGCCGACATCGTCGACGCCGTGCGTCGCGCGCTCGACGGTGCGGAGCCGCTCGTCGTCGACGCCACTCAGCTGGCCACCGCGCTGCTCGGCGACGCCATCGCGACCAACCTGTTCATGCTCGGCTACGCCTGGCAGCGGGCGCTGGTGCCGATTTCGTTCGACGCGCTGATGCGCGCGGTCGAGCTGAACGGCGCGGCGATCGAGATGAACAAGGCTGCGTTCGCGTGGGGCCGCCTGGCGGCCATCGACCCGCACGCGGTTGCGGACGCCGCCGGGCTCACCACCAATCGCCGCACCGTGGCGGAATCCACGCCGCATGCGCTGCCGATGCTGCCGCCCGCGCAGTGGGAAGGCCACGAGGCCGGCGGCCCGAGCATCCCGCGCGCGATGCCGGTGCAGGACGACCTGCGCCACGTGCCGTCGCATGACAGCGGCGACAACGTCGCGTTCCTTCCGCTGGACGACGCGCGGCTGTCGCGCTCGCTCGACGAGGTGATCGCGCGTCGCGTGAAGTTCCTCACCGAATACCAGAACGCGGCCTACGCCAGGCGTTACGTGGACTTGGTCGCCAGGGTGCGTGACGCCGAGGCGCAGCGGGCGCCCGGCAGCACCGACCTGACCGAGGCCGTGGCGCGCTATGCCTTCAAGCTGATGGCCTACAAGGACGAGTACGAGGTCGCGCGCCTGTACACCAGCGGGGACTTCAAGCGCCGCGTCGAGCAGCAGTTCGAAGGTGACTACAAGCTGCGCTTCCATCTCGCGCCGCCGATGCTTTCCAGGAAGGACGCCGCCGGCCGCGGCGTCAAGAAGGCCTACGGCCCATGGGTGTTCACCGCGTTCGGCATTCTTGCCAGGCTGCGCTTCCTGCGCGGCACCGCGTTTGACGTGTTCGGCCGCACGCATGAACGGCGCACCGAGCGCGCGCTTATCGAGGACTACTTCCGCACGGTGGATGCACTGCTTGGCAGGCTGGACGCCGGCAACGTCGACCTCGCCGCGCAGATCGCGTCGATCCCGGAGCACATCCGCGGCTATGGGCACGTCAAGGAAGCGCACCTCGCGGCCGCCAAGGCACGCGAGGCCGAGTTGCTGGGTGCATGGGACAACCCGCTACGCATCCTCCAGGTCGCCTGACCGCCCCGGATCGGCGAACGTGAACAGGCCGCCATGACGCCGCAATGACGCTGCGGCGACGAAATTGTCGCCCGACTCGGGTAGTGCGGACCGGCCATGGATGTGCAACACGAAGGACACCGCGACGCGGGCGTGCTCTCGCGCGGTGAACTCGAACTCGAACTCGCGTCGCTGGCCCTGGCCGTGACGCGGAGTGCGCGCGAGCGCGTCGGCCGCCCGCGCAGCGCCGAGCGCCTGCTGGCGGCGACCGTGGACTCGTTCCTCGCCGCGGCGTTGCGCCTGCTGGCGCGTACGCGCCGCGTGCATCGCGCATGGGTCGTCGGCCGCCTCTGCGAGATCGCCGCGTCCGCGCAGCTGGGCATCATCGGCTTCGAGGAATGGCTGGCCTCGCACGAGCCCGACTGGAGGCGCACCTCGGACAAGTGGCTGACCGTCGAATCCGCCTCCCGGCGGTCATCGACCGGCTGACGCGTTCACGCCGGAACGCCGGCCACCAGCGCTTCCAGCGCGTGGAAACACACCGGATCGATCGCGGTGCCGACATGGCCTCGCATGATGTCGAGCGCATCGTTGACCGGCGTCGCGCCGCGATACGGGCGCGACGCGGTGATCGCGTCGAAGATGTCGGCGGTCGTGATGATCCGCGTTTCCAGCGTGATGTCGGCGGCGGCCAACCCGAGCGGATACCCGGTGCCGTCGAGCTTTTCGTGATGCGCCGCGGCGATGCGCGCCAGCTCGTCGAAGGCCGAGATGCGGCCGAGGATGTGCCCGGTGTACGCCGCGTGGCGCTGCACCGCCCGCCACTCCTCCGCGTCGAGCTTGCCCGGTTTGTCGAGAATGGTATTGCTCACGCCGAGCTTGCCGACGTCGTGCAGCAGCGCCGCGCGGCGCAGCCAGCGAAGCCGGGCGCCTTCGATCCCGAGACCGCGCGCCAGTTCGGTCGTGTAGAAACCGACGCGCGCGCTGTGGCCCGCGGTGAACGGGCTTTTGGCGTCGACCACGTCACCGAAGGCTTCGGCGATGTCGTCGAGGTAATCGTCGTCCAGCGGCATGGAGCGGCCCGGCGGCTCGAGAGCGTTCACCGCGGCCTCGAGCCCGTCGCCTTGCAGGGTTTGCCAGAAGCCGGGGCGCTGCGCGACCGATTCGAGCGCCGCGACCAGTTGAGGATCGAACCAGGTACCGGCGCGACGGCGCACCTCGGCCAGCGCGGCATCGGGGCCCTGCGCGAACTGGAACACATCGACCACCTGCCCCAGCAACGCAATGCGCGACGCGAGTGGAATCGCGTCGCCCGCCAGGCCATCGGGCCGACCGCTGCCATCGAAGTGTTCGTCGAGCGAATGGATCCCGCTGGCGACCGCCTCGGGAAAGCGCAGGCGCCGTGCGATGGCCGCGCCGCGGCTGCAACGCGTCTGGATCAGTTCCTGCGCAAGCGCGTCGCCGTTGCGTGCAATGTTCACCAGCGACGCGAGCCGCCGGCGCCAGCCGGCCTGGGTGGCGGTGTGCGAGGCGACGAAGCCGAGCAGGTCGAGCGGACCGGTGCCCACCTGCTTGAAGTCGCGCTTGAAAGCGCGGTCGTCGGCCAGGTACATCTCGCAGATGCGCGCGGCATTGCTGCTGCAGCCAAGGTCCTTGAGCAGCAGCGTGTAGTAGAGCGACCAGCGCGCATCGGCATCGAGCCCGATCGCGTCGCCCACATGCATGCCGATCCAGCACACGCGCAGGCAGTGACCATCGGGCTGACCCTCGGTGAGGTCCAGCGCGTAGCTGAGGGAGCCGATCAGTTCGGCAAGCTTGAGTGCGGGCACGGGAATCGCAAGGCAGCGGGTCGCGGTCCCAGTATCGGCCGCCAATGCTGAAGCTGCAGGATGCCCAACCCCGGCCGGCGCGTTCGCGCGTTTTTCCCGCCGACACCACTGAAGGCCATGCCCATGTCGCCATCCCCGATCCGAACCGCCGTCGTGCTGCTCCTTCTGGCGGGCTTTGCGCCGGGCGCTGCCGCCGCGCCCACGCTCACGCCGTTCCGCAGCGAGGCCCAGCTGGTGCGCAGCCTGGACAGCTGGCATGCGCGCGAACAGAAGCGGGCCGCACGCCAGCGACGCATGGAGAAGTCCGTGGCCGGCGCCGAGATGCCGCCGATGCCCGCACCGATGGCGGCCGCGCCGGCGATGGACGTCGTTTCGACGCAGTCCGCCAGCGCGCCAGTCGAGGCAAAGGAGGCGGGCAGCATCACCAACAACCAGGTGCAGGGCGTCGACGAAGGCGACATCGTCAAACGCCAGGGCGACTACCTGATCGTGCTGCGTCGCGGCCGGCTGTTCACCGTCCGCGTCGGCGGCGACCGGCTCGATGCGGTGGCGGCCGTCGACGCCTTCGGTCCGGGCATCGACCCGGGAGGCACGTGGTACGACGAAATGCTGGTGAGCGACGGCACCGTCGCCGTGATCGGCTACAGCTATTCGCGTGGCGGCACCGAGGTCGGCGTGTTCGATCTCGACGCGCACGGCGGCCTGCGCCATCGCGCCACGTACCAGCTGCGAAGCAACGACTACTACTCCTCGCGCAACTACGCGAGCCGGCTGATCGGCCACACGCTGGTCTTCTACTCGCCGATGCGGCTGACGCCGTGGGGCGACTGGCGCGACGCGATGCCGGCGTATCGCCGCTGGTCGGGCGATGCCGCCTCTTCGTCGTTCCACCGGATGCTGCCGGCAACGCGCATCTATCGCGGCATCGACGACCTCGCCGGCGAGGCCACGCTGCATACGGTCTCCATCTGCCATCTCGACCATCCCTCGATGGACTGCGAATCCACCGCGGTGCTGGGCAACGAAGGCCGCGTGTTCCATGTCGCCGAGGACGCGGTGTACGTGTGGACCGCCGGTGTCAGCAACGGCCGCGGCACGATGACATCCACCGTGTTCCGGCTGCCGCTCGATGGCGGCGCGCCGTCGTCCTTGCGCACCTGGGGCATTCCGGTGGACCAGATGGCGTTCCTGCAGAAGGACGGCTGGCTCAACGTGCTGGTTTCGCGCGAGGGCGACGGCGAAGGCATGTGGGCCTCGCGCGCGGCGAGCGGCGACCTCGCGCTGCTGCGGGTGCCGGTGACTGCGTTCGGCGACGCGGTGGCGCGCGCCGACCGCTCGCGCTACCGCGTGCTGCCCGGCACGTCCGGCTGGAACCTGCACCAGCGTTTCATCGGCGACTGGCTGGTGTACGGCGACGGCTCCGGCGAGCGGCCGCAGGTGCAGGCGCTGCGCTTTGCGTCATCGCAACCCGTGCAGGCGTTTTCGCTGCCGCATTCGCTCGAACGCATCGACGCGCTGGGCAGCGATGCGGTGCTGGTGGGCAGCGAGGCCGACAGCCTGGTGTTCACCGGCCTGCGCCTGGGAACGTCGCACGCGGCGCTGGCCGGCGCCTATCGGCGCCCCGATGCGCAACAGGGCGACGCGCGCACGCATGGCTTCTTCTACCGTCCGCACGATGCCGAAAGCGGCGTGCTCGGCCTGCCGATCCTGCGCGGCGGCGAGCATCCCGGCGCCTCGGTGCTGTACCTGCGCAACCGTTCGCTCGCCCTTTCGCCGCTAGGCACGCTCGATTCGAGGCAGTCGTCGTCGCTGGACGACCGCTGCCGCGCGAGCTGCGTCGACTGGTACGGCAATGCGCGGCCCATCTTCATCGGCGAGCGCGTGTTCGCGCTGATGGGCTATGAACTGGTCGAAGGCCGCATCGATGCCGCGTGCATCGGCGAGCGCCGGCGCGTCGATTTCGGCCCGCGCGCACAGGTATCGGACTGAGGCGCACCGTCCGGCGCAAAAAGGCGGCGGCCCATCCGAGCCGCCGCCTGTCCCTCCGCCCGCCTCTCCGTCAGTTGCCGGCCAGCGCCGGGGCGCCCGCCATCTGTGTCTTCGGTGCGCTCTCAACGCCGGTCGAGACCTGCACGCTTGCCGTATCGCGCGTCATACCCGGCTCGAGCCCGGTCCAAGGATCCACCGGGACGTGCTCGCCCGGATCCAGCACGGCTTCGCTGAAGTTGGTCTCGTCGGCGATGATCACGCGGCCGCCGCGCTCGGTGACCTGGAACAGGTCGGCGGCGAATTCCTTCGGCAGGCGCACGCAGCCATGCGACGCGGGAAAGCCCGGAATGTGGCCAGCGTGCAGCGCGACGCCGTCCCAGGTCAGGCGCTGCATGTAAGGCATCGGCGCGTCGTTGTACTTGTTGGAATGGTGGTCGACGTCCTTCTCGAGGATCTCGAACATGCCGGTCGGCGTGTCGTGCCCCGGCTTGCCGCTGCTGATCGTGGAACGACCGATCCGCGTGTCGCCGCGATAGACATGCACCATCTGCTTCGGCAGCGACACCACCACCACGACCGGCCCGCTCGAGGATGCGTCGGGGTTCCACTCGAACGTGCCCGGCGCGAGGGGCGCATCGCCCTCGGCCGCGAACGCGGTGCCTGCGGACAGCGTGAGCAACAGCACGGCCGCGGTGTGCGTGGCGACGCGCTGGAGGCGGCGGAAGAGCTTCGAGGTCGGGTAGGTGTCCATGGATTGGACGCTAGCGATCGATGCATCAGCGTCGATTTGATCAAGTCGACCGCGCGCTTAACGAAACCTGCTCACAGGCCGGGAAATAGCCGAAAGTCTTGACCCCGTCTGCAGGTCCCCGCATGGCGGATGAACGCGATACGCACGAAACGTGTTTTCGCAGCGCGCACGGGACCGTGCTTCACTGCAAGCACGCCCACGGAGGACTGCAGCGATGACGACATGGCCCGGCTGGACGCAGGACGACACCCTGGTGCTCCCGCTCGACGATTCGCCGCCGACGGCGCCGCTCGAGATCGACGGTCGCGTTTTCGCCCCCAAGCAGGAATTGCACGTGACCGTGGTGGCGCACGCGCTCGGCCGCGAGTTGCGCGACGTCCTCGGCGATCGACTTGAAGCCGGCACGCGCCCGGCGTTCGAGGCGCTCGACTGGTCGTATCGCCGCACCGAGCAGCGACGCGTCATCCGGCGCCCCGGCGTCGGCGATGACGGCAAGCCCGGAACCTTAGCGAGCGTCATCGAGCTGGTCGAGATGCCGGCCCTCGGCTTCTACCACCGCTGGCTCGGCGAACTGCTCGGCCGCCAGCTCACCATGCCACCCGCGCATATCACTCTCTATACGCACGGCAAGGCCAGTGGCATCGGCATTCCTACCGAACGCTGCCTGCGCGCATGGTCGCGCCGCGAGGCCGCGCTGCCCGGCTGACGCCGTCTCAGCCACGCGCCGGACTCACGGGCTGCGACGCCGCTGCGGCCCAATCCCCCCTCGATCACGACGGGGGCGGGCATGGCGACGACGGGGCGCGAACTGGCGCGACACGGTACGGGCAGGCGTGCCAATACCGGGGACGACGCAACCGTGCCGGCTCGCGCCGCACGCGGCGATGGCGCGGGGCTGACGCAGGCGCTCGCGCGTCGCTACGCCGACCGGATCACCGGGCACTTCACCCTTCCCGGGCGCGAAGGCGCCTATGCCGAGCTGCCCGCGGATCTTCCGGCAGCGCTGGCGGGCGCCTTGAAATCGCGCGGCATCGAGCGCCTGTACTCGCACCAGGCCGAGGCGTGGGCGGCCACGCGACGTGGCGAGCATGTCGTGGTGGTCACGCCGACCGCGTCGGGCAAGTCCCTCTGCTACACGCTGCCGGTGGTCACCGCGGCGATGGAGCGCGGCGCCAAGGCGCTCTACCTGTTCCCGACCAAGGCGCTGGCGCAGGACCAGGTCGCCGAGCTGCTGGAGCTCTCGCGCGCCGGT
Source organism: Cognatilysobacter lacus (assembly GCF_008274655.1). Classification (GTDB taxonomy): domain Bacteria; phylum Pseudomonadota; class Gammaproteobacteria; order Xanthomonadales; family Xanthomonadaceae; genus Cognatilysobacter; species Cognatilysobacter lacus. The sequence continues at coordinate 10,363 of NZ_VTRV01000082.1, forward strand.
GACCTCGGCCTGAAGGCCTTCACCTTCGACGGCGATACGCCGGGCGATGCGCGCCAGGCGATCCGCCTGCATGGCGACATCGTGGTCAGCAACCCGGACATGCTCCACCAGGGCATCCTGCCGCACCACACCAAGTGGGCGCAGTTCTTCGAGAACCTGCAATACGTGGTGATCGACGAGGTACATACGTATCGCGGCGTGTTCGGCTCGCATGTCACCAACGTGCTGCGACGCCTCAAGCGCATCTGCGCGTTCTACGGCTCCAACCCGCAGTTCATCCTGTGCAGCGCGACGATCGGCAACCCGCAGCAGCATGCGGAGGCGCTGATCGAGCATGGCGTCACCGCGATCACCGAATCCGGTGCGCCGACGGGTGACAAGCACGTGCTGCTGTGGAACCCGCCGGTGGTGAACCCCGACCTGGGCCTGCGCGCCAGCGCGCGCTCGCAGAGCAACCGCATCGCGCGCCTCGCCATCAAGGCCGGCCTCAAGACGCTGGTGTTCGCGCAGACCCGGCTGATGGTCGAAGTGCTGACGAAATACCTCAAGGACGTGTTCGACCACGATCCGCGCAAGCCGCCGCGCATCCGTGCCTATCGCGGCGGCTACCTGCCGACCGAGCGCCGCGAGGTCGAGCGCTCGATGCGCGCTGGCGACATCGACGGCATCGTCAGCACCTCGGCGCTGGAACTCGGCGTCGATATCGGCTCACTGGATGTCGTCATCCTCAACGGGTATCCGGGCAGCGTCGCCGGCACGTGGCAGCGCTTCGGCCGCGCCGGGCGGCGTCAGCAGCCGTCGCTGGGCGTGCTGGTGGCGAACTCGCAGCCACTCGACCAGTACGTCGTGCGCCATCCCGAGTTCTTCATCGACGCGCCGCCCGAACACGCACGCATCGCCCCCGACCAGCCGCTGATCCTGTTCGACCACATCCGCTGCGCCGCCTTCGAGCTGGTGTTCGTCACCGGCGAGAACTTCGGCCCGATCGAGCCCGAGCTATACCTCGAAGCGCTCGCCGAAACCGAAGTCGTGCATCGCGAAGGCGACCGCTGGGAATGGATCGCCGACAGTTATCCGGCGAACGCGGTGAGCCTGCGCAGCGTGGCCGACGGCAACTTCGTCGTGGTCGATCGCACCGACGGCCGCCAGCAGATCATCGCCGAAGTCGATTACTCCGCCGCCGCGCTCACGCTCTACGAGGGCGCGATCCACATGGTGCAGTCGACGCCGTACCAGGTCGAGCGGCTCGACTGGGAGGGCCGCAAGGCCTACGTCACGCGCACGTTCGTCGACTACTACACCGACTCGATCGACTACACCAAGCTCAAGGTGCTCGCCGAGTTCGACCGCGCGCCTGCCGGCGACGGCGATGCGCGCCACGGCGAAGTGCACATGGTGCGGCGCGTCGCGGGTTACAAGAAGATCCGCTACTACACGCACGAAAACATCGGCTACGGCCCTGTGACGCTGCCCGACCAGGAGCTGCACACCACCGCCGCGTGGTGGCAGATCCCGCAACCGCAACTGCTGGCCTGGTTCGCCTCGCGGCAGGACGCGCTCGACGGCTTCCTCGGCGCCGGCTATGCGCTGCACGTGGTCGCCACGCTCGCGGTGATGGCCGACGCACGCGACCTGCAGAAGGCGATCGGCAACGGCGACGGCGGCTGGTTCGCAACCGCCGACACCCACGGGCGCGGCCAGCTGCGCGGCGGCGAAGGCCAGGAACTCGCGCCGTTCGAACTGCAGCAGTTCGTGCCCACCCTCTATCTGTACGACAACTTCCCGGGCGGCGTCGGCCTGTCGGAGCCGTTGTGGACGCGACAGGCCGAGCTGGTGCAGCGCGCGATCGAACTGGTGGAACGTTGCGACTGCCGCGGCGGTTGCCCCGCGTGCGTGGGCCCCATCCTTGCGGCGGAGGAGGAACGCGCCGGCGCGACCTCGCCGAAGGCGCTTGCCAGCCGCGTGCTGACGTTGCTGGCGACGGGCTCCGGCGCCGCGGC
>NZ_VTRV01000083.1 GCF_008274655.1 Cognatilysobacter lacus
GCGGCCGATGGCGGAGGCCGCTCGCGCGCTCGCACGCCCCGACGCCGCCGCGCGCGTCGCCGATTTCGTCATGGAAACGTTTCACATGGACCGCGCAGCATGATCCCCACGCATCGCCACCGCCTGCTCGAGAACCCGGCGAAGGGCGGCGCGCGCGTGCACTTCGTCGGCATCGGCGGCGTCGGTATGAGCGGCATCGCCGAGGTGATGTGCACGCTCGGCTACCAGGTGTCGGGCTCGGACAATGCCGACAACGCGGTCACCCGTCGCCTCGCGCGGCTGGGCATCACGGTGTTCCGCGGGCATGACGGCGCAAATGTGGACGGCGTCGAGTGCCTGGTGGTTTCCAGTGCGATCAAGCCTGACAACCCGGAACTCGTCGCCGCGCATGCGCAGCGCATTCCGATCGTGCCGCGCGCCGAGATGCTCGCCGAGCTGATGCGCTTCAAGCGCGGCATCGCGATCGCCGGCACGCACGGCAAGACGACCACCACCTCGCTCACCGCCAGCGTGCTGGGCGAGGGCGGTATCGACCCCACCTTCGTGATCGGCGGCCAGTTGCTGGCCGCGGGTGCGAACGCCAGGCTCGGCGGTGGCGACTGGCTGGTGGCGGAAGCCGATGAATCCGACGGCAGCTTCCTGCGGCTCAACCCGCAGATCGCGGTCGTCACCAACATCGACGCGGACCACCTCGAGAACTACGGCGGCGACTTCGCCAAGGTGCGCGCGGCATTCGACGAGTTCCTGCACCGGCTGCCGTTCTACGGCCTGGCCGTGCTGTGCATCGACGATGCGGAAGTCGCCGCGCTCGCGCAGAACGCGGCGCGCCACGTGTTGACGTACGGCCTGTCGGCCGAAGCCGACGTGCGCGCGGAGGCCATCGAGCAGATGGGCGGCCGCATGCGCTTCACCCTATGCCTGCCGGATGAACAGCGGTGCAGCGTCACGCTGGCGATGCCGGGCGTACACAACGTGCAGAACGCGCTCGCCGCGGCTGCAGTGGGCTGGCAGCTCGGCGTCGACCCGAAAGCGATCTGCCACGCGCTCGAGAACTTCGCGGGGATCGGTCGACGCTTCAACCTGCTCGCGCAGGTGCCGGTCCACGGCGGCACCGTGACGCTGGTCGACGACTACGGTCACCATCCGAAGGAACTGGACGCGGTGTTCAAGGCCGCGCGCGGGGGCTGGGCCGACAAGCGCCTGGTCGTCGCGTTCCAGCCGCATCGCTACAGCCGCACGCGCGACCTGTTCGACGACTTCGCCTCGGTGCTGTCCGAAGTGGACGTGCTGGTGCTCACCGAGGTGTATCCGGCGGGCGAAGCACCGATCGCCGGCGCCGATGCCAAGTCGCTCGCACGAGCAATCCGCGCGCGCGGCCGCACTCAGCCGATCGTGGTGCAGGGCGCCGCGGACCTGGCGCGCGTACTCACCGATGTCCTCCAGCCCGACGACCTGCTGCTGATGATGGGCGCAGGCGACATTGGCCACGCCGCGCAGCACATCGCCGCGCATGGATTCGAAGGAGCCGATTCGTGAGCCTCGTCCTCGCCGCACCGCGCGTTTCGGATCCCGCCGCGTTCGGGCGCGTCGCCGTGCTCATGGGCGGCACCAGCTCCGAACGCGAGGTTTCGCTCGATTCCGGCCGCAACGTGCTCGAAGCGCTGCAGTCGAAGGGCGTGAACGCGTTCGCCATCGACGGCATCGACGCACTCGTGGACGCGATCCGCGACGGCCGCGTCGATCGCGTCTTCAACATCCTGCACGGCAACAAGGGCGGGGGTGAAGACGGCGTCCTGCAGGGGCTGCTTGAGGCACTGCGCGTGCCGTATACGGGCTCCGGCGTGCTCGGTTCGGCGTTGAGCATGGACAAGATCCGCACCAAGCAGGTCTGGTTGAGCCTGGGCCTGCCGACCCCGCGCTACGTCCGTCTCCAGAAGGGCGACGACGTGCACGCGGCGGCGCATGACCTCGGCTTGCCGGTGATCGTGAAGCCCTCGTGCGAAGGCTCGAGCGTCGGCGTCTCGCGCGTGCGGGACGATGCCGGGCTCGATGAAGCCGTGGCGCTCGCGGCGCGGTATCCCGGCGAGATGCTGATGGAACAGCTCATCGTGGGCGACGAACTCACCGTGGCGGTGATTGCCAATGGCGATGACTACGTGGCGCTGCCGTCGATCCGCATCGTGCCCAAGGGCGAGTGGTACGACTACAACGCCAAGTACATCGCGGAAGACACGCAGTACCTGTGTCCGGGGCTCGAAGGCGCGGCAGAGGACGAGATCCGTCGCATCGCCGTCGATGCGTTCAAGGCGGCCGGCTGCGCTGGTTGGGGCCGCGTCGACGTCATGCGCGACCGTACGAGCGGCAGGTTCTACCTGCTCGAAGTGAACACGGCACCCGGCATGACCAGCCATTCGCTCGTGCCGAAGGCGGCGCGGCAGGTCGGCATCGAATTCGCTGACCTGTGCTGGCGCGTACTCGAGTCGTCGTTCGATCGTGAAGGAGGCAGCGCCGCGTGAACGCGATGCTTCGCCTTGCAGCCTGGTTGATCGCGGTGGCGCTGGTGGCGCTGCCCGTGGTTGCGGTGCTGCGAGGCTGGATCGGCGCGGACCGCTGGCCGCTCACGCACCTGCGGGCGACGGGGCGCTTCGAGCGCGTCGATCCGTCGCTGGTGCAACGTGCGTTGCTGCCCTACGCCAAGCATGGCTACTTCGCCGTCGACCTGAAGGCCGCGCAGGCCGCCGTGGCGCAGCTGCCATGGGTCGATCGTGCGCAGGTGCGCAAGCGCTGGCCCGACGTGCTCGAGGTGTCGATCACCGAGCATCGGCCGTTCGCGCGTTGGGGACAGGGCCGGCTGCTGTCCGACAAGGGCCGCCTGTTCGACGCGCGCGGCGCGAAGGTGCCGGCCGGCCTGCCGCAGTTCGATGGCCCTGAAACACAGGCGGCGGATGTGGTCGAGCTCTACCAGCAGTCGCGCACGCTGTTCGCGCCGGTCGGAATGAACGTACAGGCCGTGGCGGTCGATCCGCGCGGGAGCTGGTCGCTGACGCTGTTCGACCGCGCGCACGGGGGCTTCGCCACGCAGGTGATCGTCGGGCGCAGCGAAGCGCGCGCCCGCATCGGTCGCTTCGTGCGCCTGCTGCCCCAGCTGATGGTCAATCCCGAACGCCACATCGAACGGGCGGATCTTCGCTACACCAACGGTTTCGCGCTGACGTGGGCCGGCGCGGTCGACGCCGCCAAGCGCGCGCTCGCCGCACCGCCGACACCTCGCGCGCCGCCTACTGCCGCGCTCTTCTTCCCCCGCATCGCGAACCCCACCATCACATGAATCGCAAGGGCGACAAATCGCTGATCGTCGGCCTCGACATCGGCACCTCGAAGGTCACCGCGCTGGTGGGCGAATACCTGCCCGGCCAACCGATCGAGGTGATCGGCCTGGGCTCGCATGAATCGCGCGGCATGCGTCGCGGCGTGGTCGTCGACATCGATTCGACCGTGCAGTCGATCCAGCGCGCGATCGAGGAGGCGGAGCTGATGGCCGGCTGCGAGATCCGCTCCGTCTATGCCTCGATCTCCGGCAGCCACGTGCAGTGCCGAAATTCGCAGGGCATCGCGCCTATCCGCGACGGCGAGGTCACGCACGCGGACCTCGAGCGCGTGCTCGACGCGGCCAAGGCGGTCGCGATCCCCGCCGACCAGAAGATCCTGCATGCGATCCCGCGCGACTACGTGCTCGACGACTCGCAGGAAGGCATCCGCAACCCGGTCGGCATGACCGGCGTGCGCCTCGAGGTGCACGCGCACCTGGTGATCTGCGCGCAGTCGGCCGCGGCCAACATCTCCAAGTGCGTGCAGAAGTGCGGGCTGCAGGTCGACGACCTGATCCTGAGCGTGCTGGCGTCCGCCAATGCAGTGTTGACGCCTGACGAGCGCGAGCTGGGCGTGGCGCTGGTCGACATCGGCGCTGGCACCACCGATATCGCGGTGTTCGTGCAGGGCGCGATCGCGCACAGCGCGTCGCTGCCGATCGCCGGCGACAAGGTCACCGAGGACATCGCGCACATGCTGCGCACGCCGACCCCCGAAGCCGAGCAGATCAAGGTGCGCTATGCGTGCGCGCTGGCGCAGATGGCGACGGCCGAGGAATCGATCCAGGTGCCGAGCGTGGGCGATCGCCCGCCGCGCCGCATGCCGCGTGCTTCGCTGGCGCAGGCCGTGCAGGCGCGCTACGAGGAAATCTTCGAGATGGTGCAGGCCGAACTGCGCCGATCGGGCTTCGAGCAGCACGTCCGCGCCGGCATGGTGCTCACCGGTGGCGCGGCGCGCATGGAAGGCGTGGTCGAGCTGGCGGAGGAAATGCTGCAGATGCCCGTGCGTGTGGGGATTCCGCAGCACGTGACGGGACTGGGCGAAGTCGTCGGCAACCCGGTGCATGCCACCGGCGTCGGCCTTCTGTTGATGGGAAGCCAGATCGAGAACCCGCGTCGGCCGATGTTGCCCGCAGGTCGGGCAGGCGGCGTTTTGAATCGATTGAAGAACTGGTATCGCGGCGAGTTCTGAGCGTCGCAAAAAAGCATTGCGAAGAGCGGAAAGCGGTTGGGCGGCGGCGAAACAAATTGCAAATAAATTCGTAGCGACGGCACACAGCGTTTCAAACATCAGCAACAATAGACATCAAATAAAGCCGGCATCGAAAGCGAGTTTCGAATGGCGGCACCAACGAGGACAACGGACATGGCGCACTTCGAACTGGTCGAAAAAATGGCTCCCAACGCCGTCATCAAGGTCGTGGGCGTCGGTGGCGGCGGCGGCAACGCGGTCGCACACATGGTCAACAGCAGCGTGGATGGCGTGGAGTTCATCACCGCCAACACCGATTCGCAGGCGATCAAGAACTGCGGCGCGAAGTTGCAGCTGCAACTCGGCGGCAACGTCACCAAGGGCCTCGGCGCCGGTGCCAACCCCGAAGTGGGCCGCCAGGCCGCGCTCGAGGATCGCGACCGCATCATGGATGCACTGCAGGGCGCGGACATGGTGTTCATCACCGCGGGCATGGGCGGCGGCACCGGCACCGGCGCCGCGCCGGTCGTCGCGCAGCTGGCGAAGGAGATGGGCATCCTGACCGTCGCCGTCGTCACCAAGCCGTTCCCGTTCGAAGGCCGCCGTCGCATGCAGGTCGCGCTCAAGGGCATCGAGGAGCTGTCGCAGCATTGCGATTCGCTGATCACGATCCCCAACGAGAAGTTGATCACCGTGCTCGGCCGCAACGCCACGATGATCCAGGCGTTCCGCGCCGCGAACGACGTGCTGCTCGGCGCCGTGCAGGGCATCGCCGACCTGATCGTGCGCCCGGGCCTGATCAACGTCGACTTCGCCGACGTGCGCACTGTCATGAGCGAGATGGGTCTCGCGATGATGGGCACCGGCGCCGCCCGCGGCGACGACCGCGCTCAGGCTGCTGCCGAGGCCGCGATCCAGAACCCGCTGCTCGACGACGTCAACCTGTCGGGTGCGAACGGCATCCTCGTCAACATCACCGCCGGCCCCGATTTCACCATGGCCGAGTTCGACGAGGTCGGTCGCACGATCGAAGCGTTCGCATCGGAAGACGCGACCGTGGTCATCGGCACCGTGCTCGATCCGGACATGCAGGACGAAGTGCGCGTGACCGTCGTCGCAACGGGGCTCAATCGCGCCGCGCTGCGTGCGACCGATCGCGGCTTCGAGAGCCAGCGTCGCCCGCAGATGCAGGTGGTTGCCAGCAAGCGTGACGGCACCACCGGCATGCCGATCGAAGACGTCACCAACGCCTACTCGCCGAGCATGTCCGCAGGCGTGCCCAGCTTCACCAGCGGCCTGCGCACGCGCGCGGAGCCGGCATCGGCGGCACCGGCGGCACCCGCCTCGCAGCCGGCGGTCGCGGATTTCGGTGGCGACAGCTATCTCGACATCCCGGCGTTCCTTCGTCGCCAGGCTGACTGAGTCGCATGTTCGCGGCGCGTCCAAGCGCGTAGCAACATCAGTGCGTAACGCGGGGCGGCGTGTCCGTCCCGCGCAGTGGTCGCACCATCGCCACTGCGATACAGCATCGGCTGCCTGTCCGTCGGCCGATGATTTCCAGCGGGAGGCACTGCCTCCCGCCGTTTTCGTGGTTGCACTACCGGCTGTCGGCCCATCGCGGTCGGTTGCACCGGGACCACTTCCCATTCACGGTCGGTGGCGCCAATGTCGCCGTCGATGCACGCGTGAGGCGGCTTTCCGTTCAGGTTCAGCCGGCTGCATGCTAACTTTTCGTCCGCTCCGTCGAAGGTTCGACTTCTGACCATGCTCCGCCAGCGAACCCTCAAGAACGTGATCCGGGCGACCGGCGTGGGCCTGCACAGCGGAGAGAAAGTGTTCATGGCGTTGCGTCCGGCGCCTGCCGATACCGGCATCGTGTTCCGCCGCACCGACCTCGAGCCCGTCGCGGAGATCCCGGCGAAGGCCCACCTCGTCACCGAGACGACACTCTGCACCGGGCTGTCGAGCGGCGTCGGCAAGATCCAGACCGTCGAGCACCTGCTTTCCGCGCTCGCGGGGCTCGGCATCGACAACTGCTATGTGGAATTGTCGGCGGCCGAAGTGCCGATCATGGACGGCTCCGCGGGCCCGTTCGTGTTCCTCCTGCAATCGGCCGGAATCGCCGAGCAGGCTGCGCCCAAGCGGTTCATCCGCGTGCTGCGGGAAGTGGAAGTGCGCGACGGCGACAAGTTCGCGCGGTTCACGCCGCATGACGGCTTCCGCATCGGCTTCACCGTGCGCTTCGACCACCCGGCGATCCCGGCCTCGCATTCGCGCGCCGTGGTGGATTTCTCGACCGACGCCTATATCCGCGAAGTCAGCCGCGCCCGCACGTTCGGCTTCATGCGCGACCTCGAGTACATGCGAGAGCGCAACCTGGGCCTCGGCGGCTCGATGGACAACGCGATCGTCCTCGACGAATTCCGCGTGCTGAACGACGACGGCCTGCGCTACGCGGACGAGTTCGTGCGCCACAAGATCCTCGACGCGGTCGGCGACCTCTACCTCGCCGGCCACGCCATCGTGGGCGCCTACGAGGGCTACAAGTCCGGGCACGCGCTCAACAACAAGCTGGTGCGGGCGTTGCTGGCCGAGCAGGCAGCGTGGGAGGAAGTCACGTTCCGCGCGGACGCGCCGCTGCCGGTGGTATTCGGCATTCCGGGCCAAGCGCTCGGCCTCGCCTGAGCAGCGCTTTCGGGTCAATGACTTGCGCGTCGGTCGAGCCGCGCAGCCCCTGCGAAAAGCACCGACTCCCGGACCGTTCATCGCCGGGCGCGTGAATGTTCGGTGACGAATAACCTCGTCTTAACGGAATCGTGCTTTCGCTTACCGAACCGTTAACACCCCCGCCGGGGGCCGCCGTTAGCATCTCGGCACCCCAGGCGGCATACGTTGCCGCACGGGGGTGGCATCACGCGTACGGGACTAGTCGAGGTCCCTCAGCGATGCCAGCGCCGCCTGCAGCGCCTGCTGCGATGCGGCCGACATGGGACGTGGCGCCTTGACCTTCCGAGGGTCGGCAGTCGTCCCGGGCGACGTCCTGATCACGACGTCGTCCGCAGAGAGCCCGAGGGACCGGGCCGCTTGCAGAAGCTCCGGGATGGCGAGGCGCAACTTCGCCTGCCAGATCGGCGCATCGACCACAAACACGAGCCTGCCGCGATCGATATTCGCGAACCGCGCATGCGCGGCCAGCCCGTCCGGCAGGAATGGGCGCAATCGACCGTCCAGGTCGTCGAGCCATAGGGCTCGACGCATGGGATCGCCGCCCGGTCCATCCAGCAACGCATCCAGCGGTGCGCGGGTGGGACCGGTGGCCTTCTTTCGCGACCTGGGCCTGGAATCTGGCATCGAACCTATGACCGTTTCGAACATCGTAAATCCTCGCGGTCTCATCGCCGACGCACTCGACTTCCTTGGGCAGCAGGCCGCGCGCCGGCCGGCGCTCGCGCTTTCGGCCTTCATGGCGGGCGGCATGGCCCTGCTGGTCGCCGGCGGCGCAGCCGGTTCCGCGATCTCGCAGCAAAGGCTCGCGGCCGAAACGGCGCGGGCGCACACCGGGCAGGCGCAAGCGCAGCGCGAACTCAACGCCATCGCGGCGCGCGTAGGCGAATTGCAGGCCCAAGCCAACCGGCTGAACGCGCTCGGCGACCGGCTGACCCGAATGGGCGGCCTCAAGGACGGCGAATTCGACTTCGACCGTCCCGTCGGCGTCGGCGGCGACGGCGAGGTGCGCGACATGCCCAAGGGCGAGCTCGGCCGCAGCCTCGACATGCTCGAGCACCGGCTGGGCAATTCCGGCGACCAGCTCACGGTGCTCGGCGCACTGCTGACCAACCGGCAGCTGACCCTCAACGCCGTGCCGTCGCGCGCGCCCGTGCTGGACAGCTACATCACGTCGGGCTTCGGTGAACGCGCCGACCCGGTCGTCGGCGGCGGCGAGTTCCACAAGGGCATCGACTTCTCGGCCCATACCGGGGACCCGGTCCTGGCCGTCGCCGATGGCGTGGTCAGCTTCGTCGGCGAGCGATCCGGTTACGGCAACGTGGTCGAAATCGACCATGGCAACGGCTACGTAACCCGCTACGCGCACAACTCGCAGCTGGAGCGTCGCCAGGGCGAGCTGGTGCGCGCCGGCCAGGAAATCGCCAAGGCCGGTTCGACCGGCCGCTCGACCGGTGCGCACGTGCACCTCGAGGTCTGGCAGGACGGCCGCGTCATCGATCCGCGACCGTTCCTGCAGGGCGCCCGCCTTCGCGGTTGACGACCGGGCCGCGGGCGGCTTGCAAACGCCGTCCGTCGCCTCCAGCTACAATCCGCGATGCCGTAAAAGGGCGCCCAGCGCCCTTTTTTATTGGCGGCGACGCACGCACGTCGCCGCAGCCCCCTTTCCAATCGGTCCGTCATGCTCAACAGCCTGCTCACCCGCGTCTTCGGTAGCCGCAACGAACGCCTCCTGCGTCAGTTGCAGCGCTCCGTCGACAAGATCAATGCCCTCGAATCGCAGATGCAGCAGCTCAGCGACGAGGAGCTGAAGGCGAAGACGCCCGAATTCCGGCAACGCGTCGGCAACGGGGAGACGATCGACAAGCTGCTGCCCGAGGCGTTCGCCGTCTGCCGCGAGGCCTCGGTGCGCGTGTTCGGCATGCGCCATTTCGACGTGCAGCTGGTCGGCGGCATGGTGCTGCACCTTGGCAAGATCGCCGAGATGCGCACGGGCGAAGGCAAGACGCTGACCGCGACGCTGGCCGTTTACCTCAACGCACTGGAAGGCAGGGGCGTCCACGTCGTCACGGTCAACGACTACCTCGCGCGCCGCGACGCCGCGCAGATGGGCAAGCTCTACGGCTGGCTCGGCCTGACGACGAGCGTCGTGTACCCGGGCATGCCGCACTCGGACAAGCATGCCGCCTACGCCGCCGACATCACCTACGCCACCAACAACGAGATCGGCTTCGACTACCTGCGCGACAACATGGCGCTGTCGAAGGAGGATCGCGTCCAGCGCGGCCTGAACTTCGCCATCGTCGACGAAGTCGACTCGATCCTGATCGACGAGGCCCGCACCCCGCTGATCATCTCGGGCCCGGCCGACGAATCGCCCGAGCTGTACATCAAGGTCAACCGCATCGTGCCGCAACTCGTTCGCCAGGCGACCGAGGAAGGCGAGGGCGATTACTGGGTCGACGAGAAGGGCAAGCAGGTGCATCTGTCCGAAGGCGGACAGGAGCGCGTGGAGCAGCTGCTGCGACAGGCCGGCATCCTCTCGGAGGAAAACGAGGATCTCTACGATCCGCACAACCTCAGCGTGGTGCACCACCTCAATGCCGCGCTGCGCGCGCATGCCATCTACCAGCGCGACGTCGACTACATCATCCGCGACGGCGAAGTCATCATCGTCGACGAATTCACCGGCCGCACGCTGCCGGGTCGTCGCTGGTCGGACGGCCTGCACCAGGCGGTCGAAGCGAAGGAGGGCGTGCCCGTCCAGCGCGAGAACCAGACGCTCGCGTCGATCACCTTCCAGAACCTGTTCCGCATGTACGGCAAGCTCGCCGGCATGACCGGCACGGCCGATACCGAAGCGTACGAGTTCCAGAGCATCTACGGGCTCGAAGTCACGGTGATCCCGACCAACCGCACGATGGTGCGCAAGGACAATCCGGACGCCGTGTTCCTCAACCGCGCCGGCAAGTACCGCGCGGTGATCAACGAGATCAAGGCCTGCCACGAGAAGCAGCAGCCGGTGCTGGTGGGCACCACGTCGATCGAGGTGTCGGAGATGCTCAGCGACCAGCTGCGCGAGCTCGGCATCGCGCACGAAGTGCTCAACGCGAAGCAGCACGAGCGCGAGGCGCAGATCATCGCGCAGGCCGGTCGTCCGGGCGCGATCACCATCGCCACCAACATGGCCGGCCGCGGTACCGACATCGTGCTCGGCGGCTCGCTCGAGTCCGAGCTGGCGCAGCTGGAGTCCGAGGGCGAGGTCGACGAAGTCACGAAGCAGCGCCTGAAGTCGGAGTGGCAGGCGCGCCACGAGGCGGTCAAGGCCGCCGGCGGCCTGCATATCGTCGGCACCGAGCGCCACGAGTCGCGTCGTATCGACAACCAGTTGCGCGGCCGCTCCGGTCGCCAGGGCGACCCGGGTTCGTCGCGCTTCTACCTGTCGCTCGAAGACAACCTGATGCGCATCTTCGCGGCCGACTGGGTGCAGAAGGTCATGGCGCGCATGGGCCTGAAGGAAGACGACATCATCGAGTCGCCGCTGGTGACCAAGCAGATCGCGAACGCGCAGCGGAAAGTCGAGGCGCACAACTTCGACATCCGCAAGAACCTGCTCGAGTTCGATGACGTCAACAACGACCAGCGCAAGGTCATCTACGGCCAGCGCGACGAATTGCTCGAAGCCGCGGACGTGGCCGAGAACATCGAGGCGATCCGCGCCGACGTCGTCCACGAGACCGTCGAGAAGTTCGTGCCGCCCAATTCGATCGACGAGCAGTGGGACCTGAAGGGCCTGGAGGCGAGCATCGCCGAGGACTTCGGCGTGCAGCTGGATCTCGATGCGCTGGTGAAGTCCGAGCCCGAACTCGACGCGGAAGGCGTGCTCAAGCACGTCGACGCTGCCGTTGCGAAGCATTTCAGCGATCGCGAGGAACAGCTCGGGGCCGAGACGATGCGCATGCTCGAAAAGCACATCATGCTCAACGTGCTCGACCAGAGCTGGAAGGAGCATCTCGCGCGCATGGATTACCTGCGCCAGGGCATCCACCTGCGGGGCTATGCGCAGAAGCAGCCCAAGCAGGAATACAAGCGTGAGGCCTTCGAGCTGTTCTCGGAAATGCTCGAGAACGTCAAGCGCGAAGTGGTGACGATGCTGGCGCGCGTGCGAATCCGCAGCGAGGAAGAGATCGCGCATGAGGAAGCAGCCGCGCGCGCCCAGCTGGAGTCGCAGTCGCAGCAGATGCGGTTCCAGCATGCGGACGTCGGCGGCTTCGGCACGGAAGAAGAGGCAGCCGACGTACTCGCGGCGGGCGCCGCCGCAGCTGCGGTCGCGAACATCGGCCGCAATGATCCGTGCCCCTGCGGCAGCGGCAAGAAGTACAAGCACTGCCACGGCCAGCTCGCCTGACCGCGTGAGTCGCGCCGCGCGCGCCGGCCCGCGCGCGTGCGATTTGCCGCGTCGCTTGCCCGCGTATCGGCGCGGTCCGTAGAGTGTCCCGCTTGGACCCGTTAGCCATTCCTCCGCCGTCGCACCGCTCGATCCACGTCGTCGCCGGCGTCATCCGTGACGTGCGCGGGCGCATCCTGCTGGCGCGCCGCACCGAGGGGCGCGACCTGGCGGGCCTGTGGGAGTTCCCGGGCGGCAAATGCGAGCCCGGCGAGACGCCGGAACAGGCGCTTTCACGCGAGCTCCAGGAAGAGCTGGGCATCGATGCGCGCGTTGGCGCGCCGTTGATCCGCGTACCGCAGCGCTATCCCGACAAACAGCTCGTGCTCGACGTGCGGCAGGTGGAAACCTGGCAGGGCCCGGCCCGCGGGCGCGAGGGCCAGGCGCTCGCATGGGTGCCGCCCGACAAACTTCCGCGGTATTCGATGCCGCCTGCGGACCGCCCGGTCGTGGCCGCCTTGCTGCAGCCGCCGACGTACGCGGTCACGCCGCCGCTGGATGAACTCGATCCATGGCTGAAGCGGATCGACGCCGCGCTCGCGACCGGCGCG
>NZ_VTRV01000084.1 GCF_008274655.1 Cognatilysobacter lacus
TGGGCCACGCAGACCCGTCAGCCCCAGCCCGGCGGTCAGCAGGTCGTCGCCGTCGCGATGCGCGGTCACGCGCTGGACGCTGAACTCTTCCATCGGACGAACCCCGGGAACGCTCGCGCAGCCGGCGAGCAACGTGGTGGCCGCGCACAGCAGCGGCGCCAGGTAACGGAAAGGTGTCATGCCGACACCCTAGCAAGGGGTCGCGACGCCGGCATCGTACGTTGGTACCACGCCAGCCTCGCCGCGCATTGGTACGCTGGCCCCAAGGAGACTCCCATGACCCAGATCGCTTCCACGCCGAGATGCGTGCTCATTACCGGCGCCGGCAGCGGCATCGGCGCCGGCATCGCGGCGGCACTCGCGCAGGACGGCCACCACGTCGTGGTGACTGACCTGTCGCACGACGCCGCGCGCGACGTCGCTCAGTCGATCGTCGCGGCGGGCGGCAGCGCCGAAGCCCATGCGCTCGACGTGACGTCGGACGACAGCGTGGCCGCCGTGCTTTCCGCGCTCACGCGTCCGGTTGACGTGCTGGTCAACAACGCGGGCCTTCAGCACGTCTCCAAGCTGGAAGAGTTCCCGATGGCGAAGTGGGACCTGCTGGTGCAGGTCATGCTGGTCGGCGTGGCGCGGATCACGCGCGCGGTGCTGCCGGGAATGCGCGAGCGCGGATTCGGGCGCATCGTCAACATAGGCTCGATCCACTCGCTGGTCGCGAGCCCGTTCAAGAGCGCGTACGTGGCGGCCAAGCACGGCCTTCTCGGCTTTTCGAAGGTGATGGCGCTCGAAACCTGCGACGCCGACATCACCATCAACACGATCTGCCCGACTTACGTGAAGACGCCGCTGGTCGACAAGCAGATCGCCGACCAGGCGCGCACGCGCGGCATCCCGGAATCGCAAGTGGTGAGCGACGTGATGCTCAAGCCCATGCCCAAGGGCGTGTTCATCACGTTCGAGGAACTCGCCGGCATCACCGCGTTCCTGATGTCGCCCGCCGCGCGCAACATCACCGGCCACACCATCGACGTGGACGGAGGCTGGACGGTCCAGTAGCCATGCCAACGCTGCTCGTCGCCGACGACCATCCCCTGTTCCGCGCCGCGCTGCGCGGCGCGGCGCGCGATGCGGTGGACGGGCTGGTGGTGCACGAGGCCGGTTCGCTCGACGAAGTGCTCGCCGCGCTCGAGCGCGAGCCGGACATCGATCTCGTGCTGCTCGACCTGCACATGCCCGGCAACCACGGGCTGGCCGGCCTGGCCGCGGTGCGCGCGCAGTATCCGCATGTCGCGGTGGTGGTGGTGTCCGCCAATGACGATCCGCGCATCGTCCGTCGCGCGCTGGACCACGGCGCCGCGGGCTACCTGCCCAAGAGTTCGGGCCTCGACGAATTGCGCGACGCGATCCGCGCGGTGCTCGCCTGCGAGCAGTGGCTGCCCTCTTCGCTGCGCATGACCGTGGCGCGCACGCAAAGTGCCAGCGGCGACGCCGACCTCGCAGCGCGACTTGCCAGCCTTTCGCCACAGCAGTTTCGCGTGCTCACGCTCGTCGCGCAGGGCCTGCTGAACAAGCAGATCGCGGACCGGCTGGACGTGCAGGAACGCACGGTAAAGGCCCACCTCTCCGCGATCTTCGAACGGCTTGGCGTGCGCAATCGAACGCAGGCGGGCGTGGTGCTGCGCGAACTCGAATTGACCGATCCGGCGCGCCACGTGCCGGCGTAATCGTCGCGGCGTCCGGTCTACTGCACCGCGGCCGAATGCCTTTCGCCTGCAACGACCAGCCGGTCCAGCGTCGATTTCAACGCCAGCGGCTTGAGCGGCTTGGGCAATAGACCGTATCCGGCGGCCTGCACCGATGCGCGCACCTCGCTGCTCGCATCGGCACTGACCACCAGCGTGGGCCTCGCACCGAAGCGCCCCTCGAGCAGCCGCGCGACGTCGGGTCCGGTATCTCCGGCGTCGAGGTGGAAGTCGAGCAACCACACCGCCGGGTCGGCCGCTTCGCATGCGGCGATCGCTTCCCGACGGTCGCGTGCGGTCACCACCGAGCAGCCCCAGCGCTCGAGGAGCAGGCGCGTCGCTTCCAGCGCGCTCGCATCGTTGTCGAGCAGCAACACGCGCAGGCCGGCCAGGCGCTGTGGCACGGGCGGCACTGGCGTTCGCTGCGGCCCGGCGGCGCGGTCCACGCCGATCGAAAACATCGTGCCCGTGCCCGGGCGACTGCGAAGGCCGATCGGCGCGTCGAGCAGCGCGGCGATTCGATCGGCGATGAACAGCCCGAGCCCGAGGCCCTGACCCGGAGCGTCCGCGCCACGTCGGAACTCGTCGAAGATTTCGCGCTGGCGCGAGGCCTCGATGCCCGGTCCCGTGTCATGCACCTGGATGACGGCCTGTCCGTCGACGCGCCGCACGCCGAGGATGACGCGCCCGTGCGACGTGTAGCGGACGGCATTCGCCAGGAAGTTCTGCAGCACCCGGCGCAAGAGGTGCGGATCGGTGTGTACCCATGCGGACGAGCGCACGTACCGGAAGGACAGCCCGCGCGCGGCGGCAATCGCGTGGAATTCGGATGCCAGCGGCTCCAGCACTTCGCACAGGGCGAACGCACGCGGTTGCGGCACGAGCCCGCCTGCCTCGAGCCGCGACATGTCGAGCAGACCGGACAGCAACTCGACGGTGGATTCCAGCGCGCCACGCACCTGCGACACCGTTGCCGCGCGACGCGATTCGTCCGATTCGCTACTGATGGCGTCGATGAACAGTTGCGCCGCGTGCAGCGGTTGCATCAGGTCATGCCCGATCGCCGCCAGGAACCGGCTCTTCGCGTGATTCGCCCGCTCGGCGAGGCCGGTCGCCACCTGCAGTTCGGCCGTGCGTTCGACGACGCGCTGCTCGAGGGTTTCGTTCGCGAGCAGCAGGCCCGCCTGCGCGCGACGGAACGCAGTGACTTCGGTGAACGTCGCCACGAAGCCGCCGCCGGGCATCGGGACGCCGCGGATCTCGACGATGGTGCCGTCGGGCAGCACGCGTTCCGAAAGGTGCGGCGTCCCCGCGCGCATGAAGGCAAGTCGCCTGTGCAGCGCGTGCTCGACGTCGCCCTCCAGGCCGACACGCTGCATCGCCCAGCGCGCAAGGTCGGCGATCGGCCGCCCGACCTGCAACAGGCCCGCGGGATAGCCGAACAGCTCGGCGTAGCGGCGGTTCCACGCCACCAGTCGCAGGTCGGCATCGACGACGCTGATGCCCTGGCTCATGTTCTGCAGCGCCGCCTCGAGCAAGCGCTGATTGAAGCGCAGGTCCGCGGATGCTTCGCCGACGATCGTCGCGACGGTTTCCAGGTCGCGCGATTCGCGCCGCGCCGCGTCGAGCAGGACCCGAGCCGAAGCGGAACCCAGCACGCCGGCCAGTTCGCGCTCCATCCGCTCTTCGACCGTAACCGGCACCGGGCCCGTGCCGGTGACCCCCTGCAGCAGCTGCGACACGCGGTCGCGCGGCAGGAAGCGCAGGCTCGCTGCGCGAAGCGTCGCCGCGTCGAGGCCGCGATACGCCCGTCGCGGTGCGCCATTCCACGACGCCGCCAGCAGCAGCGTGGTCGCGGTGCCAAGGAACAGGCTGGCGCCGACGGCGCGCCCGAGCCGCGACCAACCGGTGAGGCCGAAGAAGCCATCCGGTGAAAGCCACGCAGCGCCGAACGGGCCGGCGTGCAGCCAGGTGGCGGTGTCGAAGGTAGGCACCACGAGGATCCACGCCCACGTCGCGAAGCCGACGAGGATGCCCAGCAGCGCAGCGCGCGCGGGGGTCTGCGGTCGCCACACGGCAAACGCGAGCGCGGGCGCCAGCGTCGCCAGCGCCGAAAACGAAACCGCGCCGACGTCGGCCAACGCCTCGCTGCCGGCGATCACCCGGCTGTAGGCCCACGCGAGCAGCATCACTACGACGATGCCGGTGCGGCGCAGCGCCAGCACGCTGCCGCTCAGGTCGCCGGCGCCGCTGCGGTTCCATGCGCCCCGCAACAATCCCGGCGCGAACCAGTGGTTGCCGATCATCAGGCTCAGGCTGAGCGTGCTCACGACCACCATGCCGGTCGCCGCGCTCAGCCCACCCAGGAAGGCGAACAGGGCGAGCGCTTCGTGGCCCTGCGCGAGGGGCAGCGCGAGGACGTAGAGGTCGGACGGGACGCGGTCGCCCAGCAGTCGCGCACCGGCGCGTGCCAGCGGCAGAACAGGCAACGCGATCAGCACGAGATACAACGGGAACAGCCAGCGCGCCGTGTGCACGTGGCGCTCTTCGCGACACTCCACCACCGACACGTGGAACTGGTGCGGCAGGATGAACATCGCCAGCGCGCCCAGCACCACCAGCGGGACGAACCCCGCGCCGTCCGTGGGAGGTGGTGCAGGCAACGTAACGGGCGACGCATGCAACCCGAACAGTACGAACGCGCCCACCGCCAGCATCGCGCCGAGCTTGAACACCGACTCCAGCGCCATCGCGAACACGAGGCCGCGGTTATGTTCGGTCGCTTCGGCCTTGCGCGCACCGAACAGGATCGCGAACACGGCGAGCACGATCGCGACATACAGGCCGCTGTCGCGCCACGCGGGACCGCTCGCCGCAACGCCGCCGGACGACAGCATCGAAAAACTCATCGCGACGGCCTTCAGCTGCAGCGCGATGTACGGGATCAGGCCGAGCGCCGCCACCAGCGTCACCGTCGCGGCGAGCCATGCGTCCTTGCCGAGGCGCGTCGCGATCAGGTCGGCCAGGGACGCGGCATTCGTGTCCCGCGCCAGGCGCGCCAGACGAAGCATCACGCCGATGCCGAGCGCGTAGAGCAACACCGCACCCACGAACGTCGGCGGTACCGGCCAGCCGTAGCGTGCGGCCTGCGTGACCGTGCCGTAGAACGTCCACGACGTGCAGTGGACCGCGAGCGACAACGCGTAGACGAAGCGCCATCGGCGCGCGAACAGGGCCGGCCGGCGCTCGGCATGCAGCGCCGCGGCGAACATCAGCCCGAGCCACGCCAGGCTCGCCGCGGTGACGATCCCCGCGTTCAACATCTTTCGGCTGCCCCGATTTGCTGCATCGCGCCGTCCCGTCCCACCCCTGTCCGCAGCTTAGTGCCTGCGGTGGCGCATCGTCGCGGCCCTGCCCGAAAACGCGACGACGGGCCCGAAGGCCCGCCGTCGCTACTCCGACCGCCTTCGGCGTCGGTCAGAAGTCGTATCGCGCAGTGAGCGAATACTGGCGCGGCGGACCGTAGAATCCGGTGAGGACGCCGTAGGACGCGATGTTGTACCCGGTCGTTCGGTACGCCTCGTCCGTCAGGTTCGAGCCCTGGAGCGAGAACGACCAAGCGTCGTTCATCTTCCAGATCACGCCGGCGCTCAGCAGCCCGTAGCCGTCCTGATGGATCGCGGGGCTCAGGTCCGTCGTCGGCCACACGTCCGACTGGTAGGAATAGCCGACTCGGGCCGAGAGGTTGCCCCCGTTCTCCAGCGCGGTACGCCACTCGAGGTTCAAGGCGCCCGAGAACTCCGGTGCGTTGGTGAACCGCTGCGAATTGGCGACGTTCACCCCCGCGGTGATGAACTTGTCGTACTTCGCATCGAGCCAGGCGAGGTTGCCGCTGATCGCCCAATGGCGCGTCGGCAGGTACTGGTACTCGACCTCGACGCCCTGCACCGTGCCCTGCCCCGCGTTGGTGAAGTCGCCGAAGAAGCTCTGGCTGCCATTCGGCAGCGTGTACGAGGTGAAGACCGAAAGCTGGATGTCCTTGTACTTGTTGTGGAAGTACGCAAGGTTGAGGAACAGGCGGTCGTCGAGCAGCGACATCTTGCTGCCGAGTTCGTAGCTGTCCACCGACTCGTCGCCGAAGGGCTCGCCCGAGCGCGGCACGGCCGTGGTGTTGGCGCGGATGTTGTAGCCCCCCGACTTGAACCCGCGGGTTGCGAGCGCGTAAACCATGATGTCCGGCGTGAGCTGGTAGTCCAGCGACACCTTCGGGGAGACGTTCTTGAAGTTGACCGTCTTGTTGAAGTTCGCCGCGGTGCCCCACGACGTCGTGTAGCTGTTGCTGGTGTAGAAGCGATTGAGCGCAACGGCGTGCTTGTCCTCGTCCGTGTAGCGGGCGCCGACGTCCAGCTTCAACTGGGTGCTCAGGTCGAACGTCCAATCGGCGTACGCCGCGAACGACTTGGTGTTGACGTAGCCCTGCGTATCGCCGAAGAGCGGATTGGTGAGCCCGGGCGCAAGCAGCGGGTTGGAGAAGTAGTTGAGGACGTGGCCGCCGGCGTCGCCGTCGAACCAGTAGAGGCCCATGACGCCGCGAGCGCGGCCGCCCGCGTCGTAATTCAACTGCAGTTCGTTGCTGACCTGCTGGTCGTTGTAGAACGCGCGCACGTCGACCAGCGGCAGCGGCGTGGTGTCGAAGTCGATGTTCGTCTGCGTGTCCGACTCGCGCTTGGCCACTACGTACTTCAGGCTGATGTTGTCGCTCGGGCGCCAGTTGGCGGTGATCGAGCCGCCCTTCATCTGCGTATCGTTGATGTTGGGCATGCCGCTACGGATGTCGTAGCGGCTGTCCAGCGGCGGATACACGCCACGCGTGAGGGGGTTGGGCGCCAGCATCTTGGCGCCGCGCATGCCCGACTGGTCGTCCATCCAGTCGAGCGCGAAGCGGACGTCGAAGTTGTCGCCCGCGAACGCGCCGAGTTCGAAGCGCGCCGCGTTGATCTCTTTGTCGCTTACGTCCTGGCCGGTGTACGTGTTGGTGCCGAAACCGTCGCGATTGAGGCTCGCCACGGAAACGCGGCCGCGCAGGCCGCTGTCCGCGCCACCGATCGGGCCGCCAATGCCTGCCTTTACGTCGAGCTCGTTGTAGTTGCCGATGGTGATGGAGCCGAAGCCGTCGAGCTGCTTGGGTAGGCCCTTCGAGATGTACTTGATCGCGCCGCCGATCGTGTTCTTTCCGTACAACGTGCCCTGCGGGCCACGCAGGACTTCGATGCGCTCCACGTCGAAGACGTCGAGCAGCGCGCCTTGCGGCCGCGCGATGTAGACGTCGTCGAGATAGATACCGACGCCGGGGTCGACGCCCCACAGCGGATCGGCCTGCCCGACGCCGCGGATGTAGGCCGTCACGGTGCTGGTCGAACCGCGTGCCGCATAGATGGTGAGGTTGGGCACCTGCGCGTCGAGGTCGCCAAGATCGCGCACGTTGAGTCGATCGAGCGCTTCGGGCGTGAACGCGGTCACCGCGACCGGCACTTCCTGCAGCGTCTCCTCGCGCTTGCGCGCCGTCACCTTGATGCGGTCGAGTGCGCGTTCACCGTCGACCGTGTCGCCGGGATTGTTCGTTGTAGTGGCGTCCTGCGCCCAGGCGGCCGGCGCCATCAGTGCGCAGGCGATTGCGATGCAGAGGTGCGTACGGCTGGAATTGTTGCGGCGCATCGAAGGACTCTCCCCAGTGACCGGATGGCGTGATCGCGGGGCGGAACATGCCGCGATGCCGTGCACCGTAGGCGACGCCGACCGTGCGCGGCAGCTGTACCTTCGGACAATGCCGGCGGCGCAAACCGTCCGGATACTGGCCGCCAGTCTGGGACGGGAGCCGCCATGGCATTCGTGATCGTGCTCGCCGCGTTGGCGTTCCTCATGTTCGTGGCGTATCGCGGCCACTCGGTGATCCTGTTCGCTCCGGTTGCCGCCCTCGGCGCCGTGCTGCTGACCGATCCCGCGCTCGTGCCCCCCATGTTCACCGGCCTCTTCATGGAGAAGATGGTCGGGTTCCTCAAGCTCTACTTTCCCGTGTTCCTGCTCGGCGCATTGTTCGGCAAGCTGATCGAGCTTTCGGGTTTTTCGCGCTCGATCGTGGCGGCGACGATCCGCGTCGTGGGCGCGAGGCGCGCGATCCTGTCGATCGTAGTCGTGTGCGCGCTGCTGACGTATGGGGGCGTGTCGCTGTTCGTGGCGGTGTTCGCCGTGTATCCGTTCGCCGCCGAGCTGTTCCGACAGAGCGACATCCCGAAGCGGCTCATCCCCGGCACCATCGCGCTGGGCGCGTTCACGTTCACGATGGACGCCCTGCCCGGCACGCCGCAGATCCAGAACATCATCCCGACCACGTTCTTTGGCACGACCGCTTGGGCCGCGCCGGCGCTCGGCAGCCTCGGCGGACTCTTCATCCTGCTCGTCGGCCTGCTCTACCTCGACTCGCGCAGACGCAGCGCGGCCGCAGCCGGCGAAGGCTACGGCGATCCGGCGACGCTACTGAACGAGCCCGCCGCGTTTGTCGACGAGCGTCTTGCGAGCCCATGGATCGCGCTGTTGCCGCTGGTGTTCGTCGGCGTCACGAATCGGCTTTTTACGGCGCGGATTCCGGACTTGTACGGAAAATCGACGAGTTTCGATCCCGCCGTCATCGGCGACGCGGCGCCCGTCGTGCAGGAAACGGCGAAGCTCGCGGGTATCTGGGCCGTGGAAGGCGCGTTGCTGGTCGGCATCGTGGCGGTGCTGGTGTTGGCGTGGCGGCCGGTCACATCGCGCTTCGTCGAGGGCAGCCGTTCCGCGATCGCGGGCGCGCTGCTCGCGTCGATGAATACCGCATCCGAGTACGGCTTCGGCGCGGTCATTGCTGCGCTTCCCGGCTTCCTGACGGTGGCGCGCGCGCTCTCATGGATTCCAGACCCGCTGGTCAACACGGCGGTGACGGTGACGGCCATGGCCGGTATCACCGGGTCGGCGTCCGGCGGCATGGGGATCGCGCTGGCGGCGATGGCCAAGCAATTCATCGAGCGGGCGCAGGCGGCGGGCATCCCGATGGACGTGCTGCACCGCGTGGCCGCGATGGCATCGGGCGGCATGGACACGCTTCCGCACAACGGGGCAGTCATCACCGTTCTCGCCGTAACAGGCCTGACGCATCGCCAGGCCTACCGCGACATCTTCGCCGTCACGGTGATCAAGACCGCCGCCGTCGCGGTGGTGATCGCGCTGTACTACGTCACCGGTCTCGTATAGGGCCGAGCGATCACAGGAGTTCGAACCCATCCGCATCGAGCATCGCGGGGAAACGCTGTCGATGGCCGTGCAACTCGTGGAGGAAGATCGTGGTGGTGGTCACCACTTCCATGTCCGCGCATTCGCTGAGCGGGTTGCCCAGGTAATCGATCACGGCACTGTCGCCCGCGTAGACCAGGCCGTTGCCGTCCGTGCCGACGCGATTGACCGCCGCCACGTAGCAAAGGTTCTCCATCGCCCGTGCGAGCAGCAGGGTGCGCCAGGCGTGGCCGCGTACGCCCGGCCAGTTGGCGACGTAGATCAGCAGGTCGTAGTCGAGCTCGTCCTTGCGCTCCACGTCGAAGCGGTTTCGCGAGAACACGGGGAAGCGCAGGTCGTAGCAGACCAGCGGGCAGATGCGCCAGCCGCGCCACTCGACCGTCAGCCTGTCGCGACCCGCGCTGTAGCGTTCGTGCTCGCCTGCGTAACGGAACAGGTGGCGCTTGTCGTAGAACTGCACCGCGCCGTCCGGAGTGACGAACAGCAGCCGGTTGGCGACGCCGGAATCGGTGCGCAGTTGCACGCTTCCGGTGACCGCCGCATCGAGCTCGCGCGCGCGTTCGCGCATCCACTGCAGTGTCGGCCCCTCCATGGTCTCGGCGCGATCGATCGCGTCGTTCGAGAAGCCACTGGTGAACGTCTCGGGCAGGATGACGAGGTCCGTGGTCCCGTGCAGCGCGCCGAGCAACCGGCCGTAGTACGCGCGGTTGGCTTCAGGGTTGAGCCAGCGGGTGTCCCCCTGCACGAGGCTTACGCGCAACGGAGTGTGGGTGCGGGCAATGTTGGATGCGGTGGACATGCTGACCTCAGAGCGACTGCAACCGCTCGATGGCGGCGTCGAGCGTGGATTCGTTCTTCGCGAAGCACAGGCGCGCGAGGCGCTGTCCTTCAGGCGGCGTCCCGTAGAACGGCGAAAGCGGGATCGACGCCACGCCCTTCTCGATCGCGAGCCAGCGGCAGAACTCGGCGTCCGGCAGATCGCTGATCCGTGAATAGTCCACCAGCTGGAAGTAGCCGCCCGGCACCGGCAACGGGCGCAATCGCGTGGTGAGCAGCTGTTCGCGGAAGCGGTCGCGCTTGGCCTCGTAGAACGCGCCGAGCTGCTCGTAGTGCGCCGGCTCGGCCTCGATCATCTCGGCGAAGGCGAACTGCGCCGGCGCGAACGTACAGAACGTGTTGTATTGATGGACTTTGCGGAACTCTGCCGACATGGCCGGCGGCGCGATGCAGTAGCCGATCTTCCATCCCGTGCAGTGATAGGTCTTGCCGAAGCTCGAGATCACGAAGGCACGCTCGCGCAGCGACGGATACAGCAGCGCCGACTCGTGGCGCCGCCCGTCGAAGATGATGTGTTCGTATACCTCGTCGGACAGCAGGTAGATCGACGTACCGGCGAGCAGTTCGTCGAGCTGCCGCATGTCGTCCGCCGACCACATCGCACCGGACGGGTTGTGCGGCGAATTGATCATGATCATCCGCGTGCGCGGCGAAACGGCCGCGCGGATCTTCGTCCAGTCCGGTGCGAATGTTTCCGGATGCAGCGGCACATGCACGGCGATGCCGCCGGCGAGGTCGATCGCCGGCTCGTAGCAGTCGTAGCAGGGGTCGAGCACGATGACTTCGTCGCCGCTGCGCACGACGGCGTGGATCGCGTCGAAGATCGCCTCGCTCGCGCCGGAGGTCACCGTCACTTCGGCGTCAGCATCCGGCCGGTATCCGTAGCACCGCTCGGTCTTGCCGGCGATCGCCTGGCGCAATGGCGGCACGCCCGACATCGGTGCGTACTGGTTGCGTCCTTCGCGCATCGCGCGCTCCAGCGCTGCCACGAGGCGCGCCGGGACCTCGAAGTCCGGGAAGCCCTGCCCCAGGTTGACGGCGCCGTGCTCGACCGCCAGCTGCGACATCACGGTGAAGATGGTCGTGCCGACCTTGGGCAACTTGGTTTCGGGCGTCATCGCGCGCAGCCTTGCGAAGGGGCCACGAGTGTACGTAAACGACATGGATAAGCGCATGAGCGGCGACGGTAGCCAACACGAAGCCGCGCAGGACGACCCGATCGCGCTCGCACGGGCGTTCTCGGATGCACGCTACGGCGTCGCGCTCGGCGGTGACCCCGTCGAGTTCCGCGTCGGCGAAGGCGCGGGCGGCATCGAAAGCCGCCTACCGGCGGCCTACTACGCGTTCATCACCGCGTGGAACCCGGAAGCCGAGTCGCAGCCCGTTGGCGAGAACCTGCAGTCGGATGACGCGCTGGTCGCCCGGCTCGACGGCCTCGGCATGGACTATCGCCGCTCCTGGGCGCAAGCGCCGGACGGCGCGCATCGCGAAGCCGGCTGGCTGATCGCCGGCATCGACCCCGTTCGCGCCGACGCGCTGGGCCGCGACTTCGGCCAGGCCGGCATCCTCAGTTGGGTCGCGGGTTCGACGGTCCGACTGCACATGCTGATGGCCATGCCCGACGGCGCCGACCTGCCGCACGTCGACTGGATAGAATGAGCGACCGCGGCCACCGGCCGTTCGACGCGCCGATGCCCGCCTCCCCGACGCCCCGCTCGCCTCTTCTCGACGCCACCGGCCTGCGCTTTTCGCGCAACGACGATCCCGTGTTCGGCCCGCTCGACCTCTCGGTCGATACCGGCGAGGCGCTGCTGGTGCAGGGCGAGAACGGCGCGGGCAAGACCACCCTGCTTCGCGTCCTCGCCGGCCTGCTGCGCGCCGATGAGGGCGTGGTCCGCGTGGACGGCGCACCCTTCGTCGCCGAGCACCTGCTGCGGGCTCTGCGCTCGTTCGCCGAACTGGCCGAAGCATCCGACCAACTCGCCGAAGAACTGGGCGGGCAACCCCTCCGCGCAACTGGAGACACCGCCTTCAACGACGGCATGGCCTCCGAGCACGAAGATCCCGGTGCCGAATACGAGTCACACGAGTGCCACGAATTTCCGCCGGCTCTCATGGCGCTCCTCGAACTCGA
>NZ_VTRV01000085.1 GCF_008274655.1 Cognatilysobacter lacus
CGGGCACGCCGAACCCCGCGATCGCGGCCAGGATCAGCGACGCCACGACGAGCGCGGTCGCGCGCCCGCGAAGTGCACTCCGCTCAGGCATCCCGGCTCCGGTAGTACTCGCCGGCGTCGTAGGCGGCGGCATCGGCTGGCGGCGGCACCTGCACGAAGAAGCCGCGCGTGCCTAGCGCCTCGCGCAGCTTCGCCACGTCCACGCGTGCGAGGCGGCGCTCCGGCGTCAGCTCCACGTCGAGCACGAAGTCGAGCCCGCCCAGCTGCTCGCGCACCGGCGGCGGCAGCGCGTCGAACGCGTCGCGCTCGGCGAGGTAGATGTAGGTGTCGGCCTTGCGGAGGCTCTTGTAGACGTAGGCATGCATGGCCGATCCGGAGGGGCGTGGGAATGCGCCCCCGTTCGCAAGCATAGACGACGCCCGCGGCCGGTTTTGACGGATCCCTAATCTCCGCGGGCGCGCGTCAGTGGTAACCGCTATCGGCCGCCACCTTGCCCGCGAACACGCGATACGACCACCACGTGTAGCCGAGGATCGCCGGCAGCAGCACCACCAGCCCGACCATCACGAACATCTGCGAGGACGGCGGCGAGGCCGCGTTCCAGATCGTCAGCGACGGCGGGATGATGTGCGGCCAGATGCCGAGCACGAGTCCGGCGAAGCCGAGCACGAAGAAGCTGAGGGTGAGCAGGAACGGCGTGGCGTCACGCCCTTCCCGCAGCGCGGCGCGCCACAGCGCATACGCATTCGCCAGCGCCAGCAGCGGCACGGGCAGCAGCCACCAGAAATTTCCGTGCTCGAACCAGCGGGCCATGATCCGCGAGTTCAGGAACGGCAGCCACGCGCTGACCAGCCCCATGAAGGCCACGACCACCATCACCAGCGGGCGCGCCATGCCGCGCGCGAGGCGTTGCAGGCGGCCTTCGGTCTTGAGGATCAGCCACGTGCTGCCGAGCAGCGCGTAGCCGAACACCACCGCCACGCCGGTGAGCATCGAGAACGGGCTGAACCAGCCGAACGCGCCACCGAGGTACTTGCCCGCCGTGAGCGGCATGCCTTCCACGATCGAGCCGAGGATCACGCCCTGCGCGAATGCAGCGAACGTCGAGCCGAGGCCGAACGCCGCGCCCCAGAAGCGCTTGGCCCGCGTGGCCTTGAAGCGGAACTCGAAGGCGACGCCGCGGAAGATCAGCGCGATCAGCATCAGAAGCACCGGCAGGTACAGCGTGGACAACATCACCGCATACGCCTTGGGGAACGCCGCGAGCAGGCCGGTGCCGCCCAGCACCAGCCAGGTTTCGTTGCCGTCCCAGATCGGCGCGGCCGTGTTCATCATGTGGTCGAGTTCGGCCTCGTCGCGCGCGAACGGCGCGAGCACGCCGAGGCCCAGCACGAAGCCATCGAGCAGCACGTACATCAGCACGCCGAAGCCGATCACGCCGAACCACAGCACCGGCAACACGGTCGCGGCGCTCATGTGCGCGCCTCGCCGACGTCATTGCCGTCGAACGGCGAATCGACCGAAAGGGGCCGCTTCGCGCTGCGCTCGCCCTCGTCGCGGTCCGGGCCGGGATCATGCGGCACCGGTCCGGTCCGCACGAGCTTGCGGATGTACCAGATGCCCGAACCGAACACGATGCCGTACACGAGCAGGAAGGCGGTGATCGACGCGACGACGCTGCCGGCCGACAGCATGGGGCTGACCGCGTTCGCCGTGCGCAGCAACCCATAGACCACCCACGGCTGCCGGCCGATCTCGGCGACGTACCAGCCGGTGAGCAGGGCGACGAAGCCGGCGAACGTCATCAAACGCCAACCGTTGAGCAGCCAGCGCGTCTCGAACAGGCGTCGTCGACGCAACTGCAGCGCCGACAGCCACGCGATCGCCAGCATTGCCACGCCCAATCCGACCATTACACGGAACGAAAAGAACACGGGCGCGATCGGGGGACGATCCTCTCGCGCCACCGACTTCAGCGGGCGGATCTCGCCAGCCCAGCTGTGCGTGAGGATCAGCGATCCGATGCGCGGCACCGCGACTTCGTAGTTGTTGCGCTCGCCCTTCGCGTCCGGCAGCGCGAACAGCACCAGCGGCACGCCGGCGCCCGGTGCACCGCCTTCCCAGTGCGCTTCGATCGCGGCCAGTTTGGTCGGCTGGTACTCGCGCACTTCGAGCCCGTGCAGGTCGCCGACGAAGATCTGCGTCGGCACGGTGATCGCGGCGAACAGCACCGCCATCCGCAGCATCTTGCGCGCCGCGTCGACGTGTTCGCCCCGGCGCAGATACGCCGCGGCCACGCCGCCCACCACGAAACACGTGGTGATGAACGCCGCCAGGACCATGTGCGCGAGGCGGTACGGGAATGACGGGTTGAAGATGATCTTCGACCAGTCGGCGGGCTCGAACACCCCAGCCGCCGTCAACGTGTAGCCGGCCGGCGTATGCATCCAGCTGTTGGCCGCGATGATCCAGAAGGTGGACACCAGCGTGCCCAGCGCGACCATGCAACTGGCGAGGAAATGCAGTTTCTCCGGCACCTTCTTCGCGCCGAACAGCATCACGCCGAGGAACGTGGCCTCCAGGAAGAACGCGGTCAGCACCTCGTAGGTCATCAGCGGGCCGAGGATATTGCCCGCGCGCTCGCTCAGCACCGCCCAGTTGGTGCCGAACTGGAAGCTCATGACGATGCCGCTGACCACGCCCATGCCGAAGCTGATGGCGAAGATGCGCAGCCAGAAAAAATAGATGTCGCGCCAGACGCTGTCGCGCGTCTTCAGCCATCGCCATTCGCAGAAGGCCAGCCAGTTGGCGAGGCCGATCGTGAAGGCGGGAAACAGGATATGGAACGAAATCACGAATCCGAACTGGATCCGTGACAGCAGCAATGCATCCATCGAGGGCTCTCCCGTCGATCAGTGATCGTCAATTCGCCTGCGTATTGTGCGCCTGCAGCAGCGCCGCGTCAGGTGAGAACCGGGGGCCCCGTCATCGCGCCGCCGCGGGCGCGGCCGGTTGCCCCTGCGGCGCGACGCGGGCCGCGACCGCCACCCCAGCGGCCGTGCGTCGGCGGCTGTTACCCTCCGGCCACTTCGTTTGACGGACTTGCCGATGCGTCGCCAGCGTCTCCTCACCGCCCTGTTGCTCGCCGGGCTCGCGCCCCTGGCCCATGCGCAGACCACGCCGCGCATCAGCCTCGACCAGGCCATGTCGGATCCCGACTGGATCGGGAATTCGGTCGAACAGGCGTGGTGGTCGTGGAACAGCCAGTCCGCCTTCTACTCGCAGAAGCGCGAGGGTGCCTCGAGCCGCGACACGTTCCGCCAGCCGATCTCCGGCGGCGCGGCAACGAAGCTCGATGGCGCAGCGCGGGCGGACATCGATGGCAACGATGCCGTGATCGATGCGGCCGGCGCACGCATGGCGTTCTCCCGCGGCGGCGACATCTTCGTGCGCGACCTGAAATCCGGCGCGCTCACGCAGGTGACGCGCACCACCGCCGAGGAATCGCGGCCGCAATGGGGCCCGCAGGGCCAGCTGGTGTTCCGCGCGGGCAACGACTGGTTCGCGTGGCGCGCGGGCAACGGCGTCGCGCAGGCGTCGTCGCTGAAGACCGAAGACGATCCCGACAAGTCTAAGAAGGATGACGACCTGCGCGCACGCCAGTTGCGGCTGAGCGACACGCTGCGCACCGATCGCGAGAAGCGCGAGGCGGCGAAGAAACAGGACGAGGCGTGGCGCAAGGCGGATCCGACTGCCGCGCCGCCGACCGCCTACCTCGGCAAGGACGTCGAGCTGGTCGACAGCGCGCTCTCGCCCGACGGCCGCTGGCTGCTGGCCGTCACGTACCCCAAGGGCGCCGATCTCGGCCAGCAGGGCAAGTTGCCGCGCTACGTCACGGAGTCGGGCTACGAGGAAACCGAAGAAGCGCGCACGCGCGTCGGCCACAACGCCCCGGCCGCGCACTCGCTGTGGCTGGTCGACATCGCGACCGGCGCGGTGACGCAGCTCAAGTTCGATGCGCTGCCCGGCATCAAGGTCGATCCACTCGCGGAACTGCGCAAGAAAGCCGGCAAGAAGGCGCTCGAAGGCGCGCGCGACGCGCGCGTCGAAACCGACGGCGACGGCAGCGGCCCCGCGATCCACTGGAGCGACGACGGGCGCGACGCCGCGGTGCTCGTGCGCGCCGTCGACAACAAGGACCGCTGGATCGCGCAGGTGGACCTGGCGGCGAAGAAGCTGGTGGCGCGCGATCGCCTCACCGACCCCGCGTGGATCAACTGGAACTTCAACGACTTCGGCTGGCTGCCGGGCGCCGGCGGCCGCAACCGCCTGTGGTTCCTGTCGGAGAAGAGCGGCTACTCGCATCTGTACGTCAGCGACGCGCCGGGGCAGTCGCGCGCGATCACGTCCGGCTCATGGGAAGTGTCCGCGCCGGTACCCACGCGCGACGGCCGTCGCTTCTATTTCGACTGCAACCGCAACTGGCCGGGTGACTACGAGGTCTGCGCCGTCGATGCGAATGGCGGCGATGTGCACGAGGTCACCGCGCTCGACGGCGTCGAGGATTTCCGCCTCTCGCCTGACGAGTCGAGGCTGCTGGTGCGGCATTCGTCGGCCTACGTGCCGCCGCAGCTCGCGGTGGTCGACGTAGCCGGCGGCGGCGCCCGCGAGCTCACCGACACGCGCAGCGCGAAGTTCCGCGCCATCGACTTCATCAAGCCTGAAATCGTGAAGGTGCCCAGCAAGCACGGCGCGGGCACCGTCTGGGGCAAGTTCTACGGGCCGAAGGATTACGACCCCGGCAAGACCTACCCGATCGTGATGTTCGTGCACGGCGCCGGCTACCTGCAGAACGTGCATGCGCGGTATCCGACGTACTTCCGCGAACAGATGTTCCACAACGTGCTGGTGGACGCCGGCTATGTCGTGCTCGACCTCGACTACCGCGGTTCCGAAGGCTACGGCCGCGACTGGCGCACCGCGATCTACCGGAACATGGGTCATCCCGAGCTCGAGGACTACCTCGACGGGCTCGACTGGGCCGTGGCCAACAAGCATGCCGACCGCGCGCACGCCGGCATCTACGGCGGCAGCTACGGCGGATTCATGACGCTGATGGCGCTGTTCCGCGAACCCGGCGTGTTCAAGGCCGGCGCGGCCCTGCGCCCGGTGAGCGACTGGTCGCAGTACAACCACGAGTACACAAGCGACATCCTCAACACGCCGGAGCTCGACCCTGACGCCTACAAGGCGAGCTCGCCGATCGAATACGCCGCGGGCCTGCACGACAACCTGCTGATCGCGCACGGCATGAACGACGACAACGTGTTCTTCCGCGATTCCGTGATGCTCACGCAGAAGCTGATCGAGCTGCACAAGGACAAGTGGTCGATCGCACCGTATCCGCTCGAGCGCCACGGCTTTGTTCACGCGGATTCCTGGTACGACGAGTACCGACGCATCCGCGAGCTGTTCGCGGGCGCACTCGGCAAGTAAGCGCACCCGCCGCAGTCGGTCGTTGCGACGCCGCCCGCGGGCGGCGTCGTTGCATGCGCAGCCGATTAACCGCATGGCGGCGATAATCCCTGTCCGCGGCAGGCCCGCATCGTGACGCAGCCCATGCAAGACCTCGACGTCCTGATCATCGGCGGCGGTGCCGCCGGCCTCATGTGCGCGTTCACGGCCGCGCGCCGTGGGCTGCGCGTGGTCGTGGTCGAGCATGCGAACCGGGTGGGCAAGAAGATCCTGATGTCGGGAGGCGGACGCTGCAATTTCACCAATACCGGCGCCACGGCTGCGAACTACATCTCGGGCAATCCGCACTTCTGCAAGTCAGCGCTGGCGCGCTACACGCCCTGGCATTTCATCGACATGGTCGAACGCCACGGCATCGCGTACCACGAGAAGGAACTGGGCCAGCTGTTCTGCGACGAGTCGTCCAAGCTGATCGTGAAGATGCTGCTGGACGAATGCGAGGCAGCGAACGCGCGCGTGCTGACATCCTGCAGCGTGGAGCGGGTCGACGCGGAAGGTGACCGGGTATTCCGCGTCCATACGACGCTGGGCGCGTTCCGCACGCGGGCGCTCGTGGTCGCGACCGGCGGCCTGTCGATCCCGAGCATGGGTGCAACGGGCTTCGGCTACGAACTTGCACGCACCTTCGGGCATTCGCTGCGGCCCACGCGCGCGGGCCTCGTGCCGCTCACGCTCAGCGGCACGCACCAGCAGCGCTTCGCCGATCTCAGCGGCGTCGCGCTCCCCGTCACCGTGCAATGCAACGGCGCGAGCTTCAGCAACCAGATGCTGATCACGCATCGCGGGCTGAGCGGCCCGTCGATCCTGCAGATCTCCTCGTACTGGCAGCCCGGCGATGACCTCACTCTCGACCTGCTGCCGGGCCGCGACGCGCTCGAGGTGCTGGAAGCGCAACGCGCCGCGCATCCCGGCGCGCTGATGCACAACGTGCTCGCTGACGTTCTTCCCAAACGCTTCGCACAGCGCCTGTGCGAGGTCTGGCTGCCCGACCTTCCCGTCAAGCAGTACACGTCGACACAGCTTCGCGACGCGGCCGCGCTGCTTTCCCGTTTCCCGATCGTGGCGAGCGGCACCGAGGGCTACCGCACCGCGGAAGTCACGCTGGGCGGCGTCGACACCACCGAACTCTCGTCGTCGACCCTGGAGTCCAGGCGCGTCCCGGGCCTGCACTTCATCGGCGAAGTCGTCGACGTCACCGGCTGGCTCGGCGGTTACAACTTCCAGTGGGCCTGGGCCGCGGCCGACGCGTGCGGCAAAGCAGTCTGCGCGGTGTAGCCGGCGCGTTCAGATGCATGACTTCGCGCATCGGCGGTCGCGAAGGCAGAATACGGGGTGCCGCGCCCGGGGAGGCCGGCCCCAGCCCCAGGAATCCACATGTCACGGAATCAGATCCGCATCCTCGCGCTTGCCTGCGCGTTCGCGCTGTCGCCCGCCTTCGCCGCAACCGCTGCCGCGCCCGCGCTGCCCAAGGGCGCCAGCGCCGGTCCGTGCATGGAGGGCATCTGCGAATACCGCCTGGCCAATGGGCTGCGCGTGTTGCTATTCCCGGACGCCAGCCGCCCCACCGTCACCGTCAACATCACCTACGGCGTGGGCTCGGCATACGAGGGCTACGGCGAGACCGGCATGGCGCACCTGCTCGAGCACATGATGTTCAAGGGCACGCCGACGCACACCGACATTCCCGCCGAAATGAAGAAGCGCGGCGTCGCCTACAACGCGACCACCTCGCTCGACCGCACCAACTACTTCGGCTCGTTCCCCGCCGACGACGCGACGCTCGACTGGATGCTCGGCCTCGAGGCCGACCGCATGGTGCATTCGAACGTGGCGCGCAAGGATCTCGATTCGGAGATGACCGTCGTGCGCAACGAGATGGAGCGCAACGACAACAACCCCGGCAGCGCGCTCAGCGAGCGCCTGCGCGCGGCCGCCTACCAGTGGCACAACTACGGCCACAACACGATCGGCGCGCGCAGCGATGTCGAGAAGGTGCCGATCGAGCGCCTGCAGGCGTTCTATCACTCGTGGTATCGCCCGGATAACGCGACGCTCGTAGTCGCCGGCCACATCGACCCGGCGCGAACGCTGGTGCAGGTTGCCAAGGCCTTCGGTGCGGTCGCCAAGCCTGCCAGGCCGATGCCCGCCTTCTACACGGTGGAACCCACCCAAGACGGAGAGCACGAGGTGACGGTGCGTCGTCGTGGCGACGTGCGCATCGAAATGCTTGCCTACCACGTGCCCGGCGCGACACAGGCCGACAGCGCGGCGCTCGACGTGCTGCTCGACGTCCTGGGCGACACGCCGACCGGCCGACTGCACAAGGCGCTGGTCGAGGGCAAGCTCGCCGCCGGCGTCGGTGCTGGCACCGACGGCCTGCGCGATGCAGGCCTCGCCACGTTCTACGTCGCCGCCCCGAAGGACGGCGACAGCGCGAAGATCGAGTCGGAGCTGCTGCGCCTCGTCGAACAGGATGTCGTGCAGCACCCGATCACCGCGGATGAAGTGGCGCAGTCCAAGCAGCGCTTCGCCAACGCGTTCGAAAAGAACCAGTCGGACGTCAATGCGGTAGCGATGGGCCTGACCGGCGCGGTGGCCGACGGCGACTGGCGCCTCTTCTTCCTCGATCGGGATCGCGTCGCGGCTGTCACCGTCGACGACGTCAACCGCGTTGCGCGCGCCTACCTCAAGCCGAGCAACCGCACGCTGGGTCGCTTCGTGCCGACCGACGCGCCCGACCGCGCCGAGATCCCGGCCGCGCCCGACGCGGCGAGCGTTCTCAAGGGCTACACGGGACGTGCGGCCGTCGCTGCGGGCGAGGCCTTCGACCCGACGCCGCAGAACATCCAGGCGCGCACCGAAACGTTCACGATCGGCGACGGCCTGAAGGTCGCGCTGCTGCCGAAGGACAACCGCGGCGATACCGTCGTCGTCAGCGCGAACTTCCGCTTCGGCAATGTCGCCGCGCTCACCGGGGACCCGGACATGGCCGCCAGCCTCGCCGGCGCCATGCTGATGCGCGGCAGCAAGACACTCACCCGTGAGCAGATCGCGCAGCGCTTCGAGGCCCTGCATACCCAGGGCGGCGTCGGCGGCGGCCTGCAGGGCGCGACGATCGCGTTGAATTCAAAGCGCGACAACGTGGCAGACGCGCTCGCGCTCGCCGCAAGCCTGCTGCGCGAGCCGGCGTTCAACGAGGCCGAATTCGAGCAGTTGCGCCTGCAGGCGATCACCGGCATGCAGGCGAATGCGAAGGAACCCGCCCCCCTCGCCGGTGACGCGCTCGCCACGCACTTCGATCCGTGGCCGGCCGGCCATCCGCTTCACCACGACTCGATCGACGCTTCGCTGGCGCAGATCAAGGCGCTCAAGCTCGACGACGTGCGCAACTTCCACCAGCGCTTCTACGGCACGTCGGTCGGCGAAATCACCGTGGTCGGCGATTTCGACGCGAAGGCGATGCGCAAGGAGATCGAGACGCTGTTCGCGAACTGGAAGGCACCGACGCCGTACTCGCCGATCGGCACCCACTTCACCGATGTCTCGCCCGAGCGCAGGCAGATCGAGACGCCGGACAAATCAAGTGCAGTCGTGCTCGCGCGCTTGAACACGTCGCTGAACGACGCCGATGCCGACTATCCCGCGCTCGCGGTCGCCAGCTACATCCTCGGCGGCAGTTCGATGTCCTCGCGCCTTGGCGAGCGCATCCGCGGCAAGGAAGGCCTGAGCTACGGCGTGGGCAGCAGCCTGTCGGCCGACTCGAGCCCGACGGGTCGCGATGACGCCGGCTCGCTCAACATCCAGGCGATCGCCGCACCGCAGAACGCGGCGAAGGTGGAGACCGCGATGCGCGAGGAACTGGCGCGCCTGGTCACCGGCGGCGTGACCGAAGCCGAGCTCCACGATGCGGTGGCGGGCCTGCTTACCCAGCGCAAGCAGGCGCGCGCGTCCGACGGCAGCGTGGCCGGCATGCTCGGCGGCAATCTCTACCTTGGCCGCACGATGGACTTCCAGGCGAAGTTCGACGCCCGCCTGGCGGCACTCACCGTGGCCGACGTGAACGCAGCGCTCCGCAAGCACTTCGATCCGGCCAAGCTGAGCGTGTACGCGGCCGGCGACTTCACGAAGGCGGCGGCGAAGTAACAGGGCAGTCCGTCGCGACGGGCTCGACCCGCCGTCGCGGCATTGGATGCAGTTGCAGGACGCCGGCCACGCGCCGGCGTCTTCGCATCAGCGCCTCGGCCAGCCCGCGCGCAGTGCCCACAGGCCGGCGATGCCCGCGATCCAGGCGGCCGCCGGCACCGACCACAGGCTCGGCCCACCGGCGTCGCGTGAATACAGCAACGCGGCGACGATCATCAGCCCGGTACCGAGGATGGCGGCCACCGTGCGCCGCTGCATGCGCCGCACTTCGTCGACCAGGTGCGAAAGATCCTGCGAACGCATGCGCAGCTCGTGCCGGCCTTCCACCTGCTGCTTCAGCCACGCGTGCAGCAGGCGCGGCATCTGCGGTGCATGCGTGACGAGCTCCGGCAGGCGCGCGCGGAACTCGCGCGCGAGGCGCCCCGGGCTGTAGCGCTTGCGCAGGATCTTCTCCAGCACCGGCTTGGCGACGCCCCAGATGTCGATCTGCGGATCAAGCAGGCGCCCGACGCCTTCGATGTTGAGCAATGTCTTCTGCAGCAGGATCAACTGCGGCTGCAGCGTGAGTTCGTATTTCTGCGCCATGCGGAACAGCTTGACCATGACTTCCGCGAGCGGCACTTCCGACAGCGGCCGCGTGAAATACGGCTCGCACACGGCGCGCGCGGCGGCTTCGAGTTCGTCGATCCGCGTTTCTGCCGGCATCCAGCCCGCGTCGATGTGCAGCTCGGCGATGCGGCGATAGTCGCGGTTGAAGATCGCCATGAAGTTCTCGGCGAGCCAGTATTGGTCCTCGTCCGAAAGCTGGCCCATGATCCCGAAGTCCAGCGCGATGAAACGCGGATTCGCGCGGCGCGCGGGATCGATGTCGACCCAGATGTTCCCGGCGTGCGCGTCGGCGTGGAAGAAGTTGTCGCGAAATACCTGTGTGTAGAACAGGCGCACGCCCTTCTCGGCGAGTGCGCGGCGGTCGATGCCGGCTGCGTCGAGCGCGGCGATGTCATCCGACGGAATGCCGTAGACGCGTTCGAGCGTGAGCACGCGGTCCCCGGTATGCGACCAGATCACTTCCGGCACGTAGAGATCGTCGCTGCCGTGCCAGAAGCGGCGCAGCGCGCTGGCGTTGCCGCCTTCGCGCTGCAGGTCGAGCTCGGCGTCCAGCGTGTACTCGATCTCGTCCACCACCGCATGCGGCCTGATCTTTTCGGCGCGAGGATGCGTGCGTTCGACGACGCCGGCGAGCGCGCGCAGCAGTGCGATGTCCTGCGTGATCTGGCCGGCGATGCCCGGCCGCAGCACCTTGACCACCACTTCGCGCTCGCTGCCCGGCAGCGTCGCGGCGTGCACCTGCGCGATGGAGGCCGAAGCGAGCGGCGTGATGTCGAAACTGGCGAACGCCTCGGTGACCGGACGACCCAGTACCTGCTCGACGATCCCGCGCGCGACATCGCCGTCGAACGGCATCACCCGGTCCTGCAGCAGGGCGAGCTCGTCGGCGATGTCGAGAGGCACGAGGTCGCGCCGCGTGGACAGGATCTGACCGAACTTGACGAAGATCGGCCCGAGTTCCTGCAGCGCCAGCCGCAGGCGCGCGCCGCGCGGCATGGCTTCGACCTCCGCGGATGCGCGCGGCACGAACGGCCGGCCGAGCCGCAGCCAGCGTTCGCTCGGCGTGCCGTCGAGCAGCGAATCGAGCCTGTAGCGCAGCAGCACGCGGCCGATGCGCCAGGCCCGCAGCACCGGCGTCACGCGCGGCGCCTCATGCGCAGGCGTTCGATTCGCGCGGCGATGCGCTCGACATCGTCGCGCAGGGTATCGACGTCGTCATAGAAGGCGCCGAGCTCGTCGCGGGCGACCACGTCGTGCGTCTCGTGCTGGACGAAGTCGGCGGTGCTGGTGGCGAGCGCGCCCGCGGCGTCGCGGGCGGTCTGGAACGTGGTCGCGAAAAGCTGCGCGATCTGCACGCCGACGATGTCGCCGAAGGCCGCCACGAACGGCTGCTGCCAGTCCGGATCGAACCGCTCGGCGAGGCGTTGCAGGCGGCGCGCGAGGTCGGCATCGCCTTCGATCCGGAGCTTGCCGACGGCGGGCGCGTCGTCGCGACGCATGAAGGGCAGCTGCGCGATCAGGCCGCCGAGGGTGGCGCGCACCGAGAGGTCGGGTTCCGGCGCGCCATCGACCGGGCCGACACACAGGCGCTCGCCTTCCACGTGCACCTG
>NZ_VTRV01000086.1 GCF_008274655.1 Cognatilysobacter lacus
GCCTTCGCGATGACCGCGCGCGGCGTGCGACCGGACCCCACGCGCCGCGGCGTGCTGCACGTCACGGCCACCGTGCGCAACGATGCACGCTGGCCGCAGGCACCGCCCGTCGTCGTGATCAGCCTGTCCGACGTCGACGGACGCGTGGTGGGCGCACGCGCGGTCACGCCGGCCGACTACGGGCATCGCACGGCCGTGGCAATCGCGCCCGGCGACAGCGTCGACATCGCGTTCGACGTTCGAGAACCGGCCGGCGGCGTCGAGTCCTTCGACTTCCAGCTGCAGTAGCGCCGTCCGTCCGCGAGGCCCGCGTCGCCCCGCCGCGCGCGACATGGCCGGGCTAGACTTCGCGTCCGCCCGCGCCAGCAGACCCGATGAACGCCGCCGCGTCCGACATCGCCCACTCCGTGGTCACCGACATCCGCCCGGGCGCCCGCGTTCCACTGCGTGACCACGTGGCTGTCTCGATCCGTCGCTTCCTGGGCGACCTCGGCGGCTGCGATACCGGTGAGCTCTACAACATCGCGCTGCGCGAACTCGAGATTCCCCTGTTCCAGGAAGTGCTGCGCCATTGCGACGGCAACCAGAGCCGCGCCGCGCAGATGCTCGGCATCCATCGCGCCACGTTGCGCAAGAAGCTGCGCGAGTACGGCCTGGCCCAGGGCTGAGTCGCACGGGGCGCACGAAGCGGCGCCGCTATAATTCGCGCCCGCCCAACCCCGATAGCCGCCCATGACCGCAGCTCCGTCCGGCCCGTCGGTGACGATTCACCGCGCCCTGCTGTCCGTATCCGACAAGACCGGCCTGCTGCCGCTCGCACAGGCGCTCGCACGCCACGGCGTCGAACTCGTATCCACCGGCGGCACCGCGAAAGCGCTGCGTGACGCCGGACTGGCGGTGCGCGACGTCAGCGACCTCACCGGCTTTCCGGAAATGATGGACGGGCGCGTCAAGACGCTGCATCCGATCGTGCATGGCGGCCTGCTCGGTCGCGCCGGCATCGACGACGCGGTGATGGCCGGGCACGGCATCGCCCCGATCGACCTGCTGGTGCTGAACCTCTACCCGTTCGAACAGGTGTCGGCCGATCCGTCGAGCACGATGGATGAGATCGTCGAAAACATCGACATCGGCGGGCCGGCGATGCTGCGCTCGGCTGCCAAGAACTTCGCGCGTGTCGCAGTGGCTACCGATCCTGCGCAGTACGACGCGGTCGTCGCCGAGATGGACGCGAACGCCGGTGCGCTCTCGGCCGCCACGCGCTTCGCGCTGTCGGTCGCCGCGTTCAACCGCGTGTCGCAGTACGACGCGCGCATCAGTGACTACCTCTCCTCGATCACGTCGATCGGCGACGACGGCCGCGCCGGGCGCTCGCCATTCCCGCAGCAGGTCAACACGAACTTCATCAAGGTGATGGACCTGCGCTACGGCGAGAACCCACACCAGCAGGCCGCGTTCTACCGCGACCTCGGCCCGGTGCCGGGCACGCTGGCGACGTTCACGCAGCTACAGGGCAAGGAGCTGTCGTACAACAACCTTGCCGACGCCGACGCGGCGTGGGAATGCGTGCGCCAGTTCGAGCACACCGCCTGCGTGATCGTGAAGCATGCGAACCCCTGCGGCGTGGCCGAAGCCGCGGACGTCGCGCTCGCCTACGAATTCGCCTACGCAACGGATCCGACGTCGGCCTTCGGCGGCATCATCGCCTTCAACCGCCCGGTCGGCGGAGCGACCATGAAGACGATCCTCGACCGCCAGTTCGTCGAAGTGCTGATCGCGCCGGACTACGACGAGGACGCGCTCGCGTACGCGAAGAAGAAGGCGAACGTGCGCGTGCTGCGCATTCCGCACGGTGCGGGCCGCAACAACATGGACATCAAGCGCGTCGGTTCCGGCCTGCTGATGCAGACGGCCGACATCCGCGACGTTACGCGCGACGAGCTCACGGTGGTGACCAAGGTCGCGCCGACCGAGTCGCAATTCTCCGATCTTCTGTTTGCGTGGCGCGTCGCCAAGTACGTGAAGTCCAACGCGATCGTGTACGCGAAGGAAGGGCGGACGATCGGCGTCGGCGCCGGCCAGATGAGCCGCGTGTATTCGGCGCGGATCGCCGGCATCAAGGCGAACGATGCGGGCCTGGCCGTGCCGGGCTCGGTCATGGCATCCGACGCCTTCTTCCCGTTCCGCGACGGCATCGACGCCGCTGCCGAGGCCGGCATCAAGGCCGTGATCCAGCCGGGCGGCTCGATGCGCGACGCCGAAGTGATCGCCGCGGCTGACGAGCACGGCCTCGCGATGGTGTTCACCGGTATCCGCCACTTCCGCCACTGACGCGGGAACGCCCAAGCAGCGGTTCCCCGCGCGCGCCGTGGTGTAACGAACTCCTCCCCGCGGCGAGACTCCGCAATACGGCCGCGGCGACGTCAGCGCGCGGCTTGCGAACGCGACGGCTTTGGCCGGCTACTGGCTGTCGGGCGGGTCCGCGAAGCCGTGTCGGCGCGGCCGATTGTTAGGCGTCGTATGCACGCACCTGTCACGAGCCATTACCGCGTGGCGTCACAGGCTGGAGCCCCCACCGGCAGATGCAGGGTATTCCCATGAACAAGCTCTACCAACGCGACGAAGTCGAACACAAGCAGGACTTCGAAGGTGCCAAGCGCGACCTGAAACAGCAGGAGCACGACACGCAACGGGACGCCGTCACGCACAAACCCGAGAAACCGAAAGAACTTAAGAAGGAGCAGAAGTAAACGACGAGGCGCCGCCTGACGGTCAGGTCAAACGGCGCCACGGAGCAGCGTCGGCGCCGACATGGCGACTGCGCGACCCGACGCACCCTGGGTGCGCCGGGTTGCCGAGCCGCCGAGTCGTCGCGCTGCTGTGCGAACTAGAGGCCGCGCACCCTGCACGCCACGAGCAGAAGCCCGAAGCCCCCGATCCACGACCAGGTCGCGAACGGCTCGGGCACTTTCGCGATGCCGAAGTGGGCGGCCAGCGCAACCAGGAACAGTGCGAGACAGATGAACCACACGGCCGTGGTAGGGGCACTGCTGGAGTTGCGCATGGGAATCCTTGGTTGGCTGACTCCCGCAGCCTAACCCCAATGCGCCATGCGCGCGGAACTGCGCCCTGATCGGTATTGCTTCGCAAAACCGGCTAGACGCAGCGGTGCAGTCGCGTGGCGCCGGACGCGCACAAGGGCGTGCGGACTTTCGGCTTTCGACTGCGCGAGACTTTCAATGGCGCCGCATGCACCCGCGGTTCTTGCCCGCCCGGCCATACCCGCGTCGAACCTCTGCGCGGCCGCCATCTGATGTGGTTTGCTGGCGTGCAGCCCCCCGCGCTAGCCCACCCCGCACCCGCGCGCAGCCACTGCGCCGGAGTGTCCGGCCCCGAGCGTGCCGGCGTCCCCACCCATCGAATCGCGGAGACCGCGCAGGATGTCGGCGGCTTCCCGCACCAACGCGCGTTCCCGCGGCGTCGTGCTTCGATGCCGCCAACCCGGACGGCAGCCGCGCCACACGTCCCGTAAAATGCCGCCTTCCCTCGCAGGTCCGCAGCTGGCATGAAGATCCTCGTCATCGGTTCCGGCGGCCGCGAGCACGCGCTGGCATGGAAGCTCGCGCAGTCGACACGCGTCTCGCAGGTACTGGTCGCGCCGGGCAACGCCGGCACCGCGCGCGAAGACAAGTGCCGCAACGTGGACGCGCGCGCCGACGATATCGACGCGCTGCTCGCGCTGGTCGAGCGCGAAGGCATCGCGGTCACGGTCGTCGGACCGGAGGTGCCGCTGGTGGCGGGCGTCGTGGACCGTTTCCGCGCGGCGAACCATCGCATCCTGGGCCCCACCGCAGCGGCTGCGCAGCTGGAAGGCAGCAAGGCCTTCGCCAAGGACTTCCTCGCGCGCCACGGGATTCCCACAGCGCATTACGCCGTGCACACCGA
This sequence comes from Cognatilysobacter lacus, assembly GCF_008274655.1. GTDB lineage: Bacteria > Pseudomonadota > Gammaproteobacteria > Xanthomonadales > Xanthomonadaceae > Cognatilysobacter > Cognatilysobacter lacus. The sequence goes on from NZ_VTRV01000086.1 coordinate 3,946, forward strand.
TGTCGACGCGGCGCTGGACCACGTGCGTGCGAAAGGTGCGCCGATCGTGATCAAGGCCGACGGGCTCGCCGCGGGCAAGGGCGTCATCGTCGCGATGACGCTCGACGAAGCCGAGGCCGCGGTGCGCGACATGCTCGCGGGCAACGCGTTCGGCGAAGCGGGCTCGCGCGTGGTGATCGAAGAGTTCCTCGACGGCGAGGAAGCCAGCTTCATCTCCATCGTCGACGGCCGCACCGCGCTGCCGATGGCCACCAGCCAGGACCACAAGCGCGTCGGCGACGGCGACACGGGCCCCAACACCGGCGGCATGGGTGCCTATTCGCCCGCGCCAGTGGTCACGCCCGACGTGCATGCGCGCGTCATGCGCGAGATCGTCGAGCCGACGGTGCGCGGCATGGCCGCCGACGGTCGTCCGTTTACCGGCTTCCTCTACGCCGGGCTGATGATCGATGCCAGCGGCGCACCGAAGGTCATCGAGTTCAACGTGCGCTTCGGCGACCCGGAAACGCAGCCCGTGATGCTTCGCCTGCAGTCGGATCTGCTCGACCTGGTCGAAGCAGCGATCGCTGGCCGCCTGGACACCGTGCATGCGACGTGGGACCCGCGCGCGTCACTCGGCGTGGTGATGGCCGCCGCCAACTATCCCGACGCGCCGCGCACCGGCGATGTCATCAACGAATGGGACGTGCCGGAAGAGCCCGGCACCAAGGTCTTCCATGCCGGCACCCGCCTGGTCGGCGACCACGTCGAGACCGCGGGCGGCCGCGTGCTTTGCTGCTGCGCGCTGGGCGACAGCGTCACCGAGGCCCAACGGCGCGCCTATGCGCTGGTGGCCGGCATCGCGTGGAATGGCGAATTCCATCGCCACGACATCGGCTGGCGCGCGATCGAGCGCGAAAACGCCCGCCCAGCGTGACGGGCACCTTCACGGCCGCCCGCTGAACGCCGCGGCCCGAAACCGCCGGTTTCCACAGCCTGCATGCGCGGGCGCCCGTACGGTGGCGCATCGCTTGCCGCTGCCGTGCCCATGGACTTTCATTCCTCATTTTCGGAACACCTTTGCACGCCCACGCCGGGCGAGGCCGATGCGGCTGAAAGCCCCGGCGCGCGGCTGCTGGACCATGTCGCATCCGCGCAGTTTCCATGCGTCGGCGCGAAGGCGGCACTCGCCCGCGACGCGATCCGGCTGCACGAATGCGGTGCGCTCGGCTGTCCGCAGGGCGACGCCGCCCTGTTCGACGCGCTGGCCGGCTTTGCCGCGGCGCTCGACCGCACCGACGACGCGGACACGACCGTGCGCTCGTTCGTCGCGGTCTTCGACGGCCCACTGCATACCGACGAGCCGACCTTCGAACGTCTGCTGTGGTCGCAACTGCAGCGGCTGCATGATCTGGACCGGTCCCGCGGCAATGCCTGGGCGCCCGACGTCGCGCGCGACCCCGACGATCCGCGTTTCAGCCTGAGCCTGGCCGGGCATCCGTTCTTCGTGATCGGCCTGCATGCCGGCGCATCGCGCATCGGGCGACGTTTCGAGCGGCCCGCGCTGGTATTCAACTCGCACCGCCAGTTCGATCGCCTGCGCGCCGACGGCCGCTACGCGAAGATGCAGGCTGCCACCCGCGCGCGCGACATCGAACTGCAGGGCTCGATCAACCCCAACCTGGCCGACTACGGCACGGCGTCCGAGACGCGGCAGTACAGTGGCCGAGCAGTGCCGCCGGAGTGGCGCTGCCCCCTGCGGATCGGAGGCCTGCACTGATGCCTGACGTACAACGCATCGCGCCGTGCTCCGCGCGCGCGGTCGAACTCGAGGCAGGCGACGAGCTGATCGTGATCGATCCCGAAGGCCAGCAGGTCAGCGACCTGACGGCTTTCTCGCGGGAGGACAACCGCGAGTACCTGTCGTCCGGGCGCTCGATCGACTACGCGTCGCGGCTTTTCCTCACCACCGGCGACGTGCTGTATTCCAACCGCAGCCGGCCGATGTTCGACATCATCGAAGACACGTGCGGCCGCCACGACTTCACGCTCACGCCGTGCTCGAAGGACACGTTCTCGATCATCTACGGCGAGACCGAGGGCCGCCCCGGCTGCGAAGGCAACCTCGCGCACGCGCTGTCCCCGTATGGCATCGAAGTCGACCGCATCCCGATCGCCTTCAATGTGTTCATGAACGTCGACATCGATGCCACCACCGGCGCGATCCGCGTGCTGCCGCCACTCAGCCGGCCGGGCGACCGGCTGCGCCTGCGCGCGCGCATGCCGCTGATCGTCGGCATGACCGCATGCTCGGCCGGGCAGTCGAACAACTTCCGCTACAAGCCGATCGACTTCGAGGTGGTGCGTGCATGACAGCGTCGCCGGTGCGCCGCCGGCCGCCACCGGGCGCTTCGAGCAGCTGCCCAAGGCGCTGAACCTGATTCCGATGGTGGCGCAGTGGCTGTGGCTGGGGTTGCGATACGGAAGCCTGACGCTGCCGTCGTGCGCGAACCCGGGCATTACCTCGGGCGGGTTGGTGGGCGAAGGCAAGCTCGAATACTTCCGTGCGATGGGCCCGCTGGCCCGATCTGCCACCGCAGAGCACGTGGATTTCGTGGCCGGCGAATGCACGCGCGACGACGTCCTCGCCGCGCTCGCCGACGCGGGCATTTCGCTGCCGGCGGTGGCCAAGCCGGATGTCGGCTGGTGCGGCTACGGCGTGCGCCTGCTGCACGATACCGACGACATCGACGACTACCTGCGGCGGTTTCCCGACGGGCATCGCTTCCTGCTGCAGCGCTACCTGTCGGCCCCCGGCGAGGCCGGCCTTTTCTACGTGCGCGAACCCGATGCGACGTCGGGGCGCCTGCTCGGCATCCTGCTTCGGCACTATCCCGCCGTGACCGGCAACGGTCGCGATTCGGTCGCCACGCTGGTGCAGCACGATGAGCGCCTGCAACGCGCCTTGCGCGCACCCGGCCACGAGCTGCGTTTCGACCCCGACTACGTGCCAACGGTGGGGGAGCGCATGCGCCTTTCAACCGTCGCGTCTACGCGTGTCGGTGGCGCCTATGCCGACGGTAGCGAGCATGCGACGGCTGCGCTGACCGCGCGGGTCGATGCGATCGCGCGCGACATGGGGGAGTTCCACGTCGGCCGGTTCGACGTGCGCTACGAATCGCTCGACGCACTGCGCGCGGGAGACTTCAGGATCATGGAAGTCAACGGCGCCGGTAGCGAAGCCGTGCACGCCTGGGACCCGAAGTACTCGATACGTGATGTCTACCGCATCGTGTTCGAGAAGCAACGCCTGCTGTTCCGCATCAGCGCCGCGAACCGCGCGCGCGGCCGTCGGCCGATCAGCGCGCTCGCATTGGCACGGTTGTACCTGGCGCAGCAGCGCGCGATCGCGCTGTACCCGCCGTCGAACTGAGGCGGTCACGCGCCAGGCCTGTCGCCAGTACGACGGCCGCCACGCACGCGGGCAGCAGGTTGTACACGACGCGGAAGGCGACCAGCGCGGCCAGCACGCGGGCGCGGTCGCCGGGCAGTGCGGCCAGCATGCCGGCCTCGAACACGCCGACGCCACCCGGGGCATGGCTCACCACGCCCAGCAGCGACGAGCCCACGAACGCCAGCACGAAGCGCGCGGGCTCGATGCGTGCCTCGTGCGGCAGCAGCACCCAGAGCGCGACCATTGCGCAAGCGGCTTCGGCGACGGTGACTGCAGCGATGCGCGGCGCAAGCTGCACCAGCCCGGCGCCAACGCGTACGCCGAGTCTGCGAGGCACGTAGCGCAGCGCGCCGATCGCGATAACGGTGAGCAGCAAAGCGGCGGCCACGCCGACGCCACCGCGCCACTTCGCGCCCGCCGCGAGCAGGGCAACGATGGCGCTGGCTGCACCGAGCGCGATCGCGATGACCGACAGGATTCGCGCGACGTCCCAGCCCTTCACGCCTTCGCGGCGGTACAGCGCCAACCGCAGCCCCGGCGCCAGCACCGCGAGGAAGCCCAGCGTGTTGCAAAGCGAATGCGCGACGGCACCGTTGCGGATCGCGCGCGTCGTCGGCGCCCGGCGGCCGATCACTGCGCGACATGCCAGCGCTTCCAGCACGCCGAGCAGTGCAAAGCTCGCTGCGGTGAGCGCCAGGCTCGCCATCACATCGCGCGCTGGCAGCGCCTGTATCGCGGCGCGCAACGCGTCGAGATCCACGGCGTGCAATTGCCGCCACATCTCCCATGCGGCCCAGGCGACGGCAACGATCGCCGCGACGAGTGCGGCCACGCGCGTCATCCTGCTTTTCATGCGGCGGCCGGCTCCGCCTGCAGTGCGGACGCCACGATTACGCGTGCAGCCGTCGCCGCGGCTTTGCGGTGGTCGCCCAGCGCATCCACGCGCATCGGCGGGTGCAGCGTCACGCGTACGTCGGTGCGTGCACGCGCCAGGAAGGCCCAGAGGTGCGTGGCGAGCGTGTCGTCGTCGATATACGCATAGGCACGGCGCGCGGCGGCGTCGGGGCCGGTCACCGCGAGCGTGACGGGCTGCACCAGCACACCGGGCGACGCACCCAGCATCGCGAATACGGGCGAGCGGAACGGCCGCACGTCATCGCCATCGCTGGTGGTGCCTTCGGGAAACACGATCAGGCTTGCGCCATGCGCCAGTGCACCGGCCATGGAGTCGAGCGCCGCCTTCGCATCCACGTTGCGGCGTCCGATGAACACCGTGCGCTGCAGGCGCGAGAGCGGGCCCAGCAGCGGCCAGTGGCGCACCTCGTCCTTGGCGACGAAACGCGCGGGCAGCAGTGCGCCAAGTACCGGTACATCGAGATAGGAGAGATGGTTGGCGAGCCACGCCGTCTGCGCGTCGGCGCGCGGTGCACCGTCGACCTGCACGCGAAGCCCGAGCAGCCGCAGCGCCGTGCGGTGGAACAGCATCGGCAACACCGACGCGGCGCGATGTCCGCGGCGCGCGACCAGCATCACGCACGGCTGCGCGACGGCCACTGCGAGCGCGCACACGAGCAACGCGAGGACTCGCACGATACGAAGCACGCGCCTCAGCCGTCTGCCGCCAACGCCGGATGCGATTCCAGTGCGGTGGGCCGATAGCGACGCACCGAGCGCGCCGACAACGCCGCGGTGGGCAGCACGATGCATACGTCGATGGTGCCGAAGTCGTGGTCGACGTAAGCGCCGTCGCCGATGCAGGCGCCGAGTCGGATGTAACCCTTGATGAGCGGCTCCAGCGCGAACAGCGCGCGGCGGTCGTCGAGCGTGGTCGACATGCCGGTGGGCATGGGAATGGCGCCATCGCCGCGGGCACGCGGGCGGATCGCGGCCGGCGCGAGGTGGTGCCGGTGCAGGTACGAGAGTTGTGCGCGCGCGGACTCGACGTCTGTGCCCGGGATGCTCGCGCATCCGAACATCAGGTCGATGCGGTTCTGCGCGACGTAGTCGCCAATCGCGCGCCACAGCAGGCCCAGCACGCCGCGCGTGCGGTACGGCTCCAGCACGCAGGAACGGCCCAGCTCCATCAGCGGGCCGCCCACGCTGGCCAGCGGCGCCAGGTCGAACTCGTGGCTCGAATAGCCGCGCACGGCCGAGTGCGCGCTGCGGTGCGTGGCCACGCGATAGGTGCCGACCACACCGCAGTCGTTGCCTTCGTAGGCCGGGTCGACGACCACGATGTGATCCATGCGTGCATCGAATTCGTCGTGGTCCAGCGCATCGGCACGTGCATGGCCGCGGGCCGCGTGGAATACGTCATGGCGCAGCCGTTGCGCCGCGCGCACCTCGTCGTCGGAGCGCGCCAGGCGCACCTCGAGCGCTCCGGGCGTGACGGAAATCGGCGACACGTAATGCATGGACAGCTCGCGCAAAAAGCGGAGCGTCCACTGTCCGGCAGCGGCGTGTAGCCCTGATGAAGCGGCCGGCAATTACGCGCCGACGCGCTTCGCGCACAGACTCGCGGTTCAGTAACCGCCGAAGCTTCCGGCCGCGCCGGGGAATACCACCGGGCTTTCCGTGCCGTCTTTCGCCACCGCGGCCACGCCGAAGAAGTAGTTGTCGATCACCACGTTCTTGAGCGTGAACGTTGTCACGTCGCCGACATACCGCGAATGCGTCCACTGCGGATCGGTCGTCAGCCGCCAATAGATCCTGTAGCCGGCCAGGTTCGGGGCCTGCTTCGCCTCCGGGCGCGTCCATGACAGCTTGGTGTCAGCCGTTACCGCGCCTTCGATCTTGACGCCGGCCGGCGGCGGCGGTGCCCAGGCCATGCCGGCGAGGCTGACCGCATCCAGTGCCGTGAGCTTGGCCGCGTAGCCGAAGTCCACGCCCGCGACCACGTCGCCGTAGGCCTTGCCGTTCTCCACGCGCACGTCCTGGTGCTGGCGGTCGTAGTTCTCGTTGGTTTCCATCACGCGCACACCGGGAAACCCGGCCTCGTTGAACGGGCGGTGGTGGCCGCCGCGGCCGAAGCGGTCGAGCCGGTAGACCATCATCACGTCGAGGTTGGGCACGTAGTCGGCCATGCGGTCGATGTAGCGGCCGAGGTTGCGCGACGGCGAATCGAGCTCGCCGCCTTCGAACCGACGCTGTTTGGCTTCGTCCGCTGTTTCGACGATTCGCGTGCCTTCGGAAAACACCCGCGCCGTGGTGTTGTCGACCACGCCGTTGATGCCCGAGGAGTTGCCGATCATGTCGTTGTTGAGTTCGGCCTCGAGGCGCCAGCCCTGCTTCTTCGCTTCCGCCGCGACGAACTTGCCGCCGTACAGGCCCTGCTCCTCGCCTGACAGCGCGCCGTACACGATCGATGCCGGGAACTTGTACTTCGTCAGCACGCGCGCGGCTTCCAGCGTGCCGGCCATGCCCGACGCGTTGTCGTTGGCACCGGGCGCGTCGGATGTTCCGTTCATCACGTCGGTGACGCGCGAATCGATGTCGCCGCTCATCATCACGTAGCGGTTGGGGTCGCTGGTGCCGCGCTGGATGGCGATCACGCTGATCACGTCGAGCGGGCCGGGAATGCGCGGCTCGCCCTGCACCACGCCCTTCACGTAGCGCACCTCGAGGCAGCCGGCGCAGCTCTTGGAGATGCGTTCGAACTCGTCATGGATCCAGCGCGTGGCCGCGCCGATGCCGCGCGTGTCGGACTTCTGGTCGGACAGCGTGTGTCGCGTACCGAAGGAGACCAGCTTGCGCACGTCGGCCTCGATGCGTGCAGCCGACGGCGCCGTGCCGATGTCGTACAGCACGGGATTGCCGGCCGGCGGCGGGGCGTCGGCGGCGAACGCGGGCGTGGCCAGGAGCAGGCCGAGGGCGAGGGGCGATGCGCGCATGGAAGTCTCCGGGGCAGATACCGGAGCCTAGCGGGCCGCGCGCGCACGCGCCGCGACGGCGTTGGC
>NZ_VTRV01000087.1 GCF_008274655.1 Cognatilysobacter lacus
GGCGCGCCAGTGGCGCCGCCGCCTGCGGCTCGACGGCGCACCGCCGTCGCACGCGGCCGCGCACGCACTCGGCGACGTGCTGTTGCACGCTTTCCCCGATCGCATCGCGCACCGCCATCCGACCGACGCGCTTCGTTACCAGCTTGCGACCGGCCGCACCGTACGGCTGCTCGACGAGTCGCTGCTGCGCGGCGAGCCATGGTTGGTGGTCAACGAACTGCGCGACGAGCTGCGCGATGCGCGCATCCTGCAGGCCGCCCCCTTCGACCAGGCGCGGCTCGAGCGCGATTTCCCGTCGCGACTGGTCACGGAGGATCGCGTCGCTTGGGATGCGAACGCGCGCGCCATCATCGCGGTGCGTGAGCGACGCTTCGACCGCATCGTGCTCGAATCGAAGCCGCTGCCGCGTCCCGATCCGTCGCGCTTTGCCGATGCGCTGGTCGACGCGGTGCGCCAGCTCGGCATCGACGCACTGCCGTGGACCGACAGCCTGCGCCAGTGGCGCGAGCGCGTGCGCAGCCTGCGCGGCTGGTTGCCGGCGCTTGCGGACGCGTTGCCGCAGCTGTCGGACGACTCGCTACTCGCCACGCTCGACACATGGCTCAAGCCTGCGCTCGCCGGGAAGACACGCCTCGATGCGCTGGACGAGCAGGCATTCGGTGAAGCGCTGAAGTCGCAGGTCGACTGGGCAACCCGGCAACGCATCGACGCGCTGGCGCCGACGCGCATCGCGGTGCCCTCGGGCATGGAGCGGGCGATCACCTATGCGGTCGATGCCGACGGCACGCCGCAATGGCCGGTGCTCGCGGTCAAGCTGCAGGAACTGTTCGGTCTCGCCGACACCCCGCGCATCGCCGATGGCCGCGTGCCGCTCACGCTGCACCTGCTGTCGCCGGCGGGCCGGCCGCTGCAGGTCACGCGCGACCTGCGCGGCTTCTGGGAACGCACCTACCCGGAAGTGAAGAAGGAAATGAAGGGCCGCTACCCGAAGCATCCGTGGCCGGACGATCCGTGGACCGCGAAGGCGACGCACAGGGCGAAGCCGCGCGGGACGTAGATGGGCAGGCGGTGCAATCGAGCCGCGTGCCCGCGATGCAGTCCCGAACCATGGACGGTGCGTCGGCCGCGTTCGATGCACCGGATCCACGCAAACCCCGGGACCGCCTGACGCCGCCGCTTGGGCGTTCAGCCGCCAGCCGGGACCCGCTCACACTGTTTCGACGGTTGCGCGCCAACACTGTCGCTCGGATTCACTGAAGGACCACCGACATGAGCAAGTTGGATCTACTGCCCGAACGCGCGCTCGACCTGGCCAGCCATGCGGGTGACAGGCTGCGCGATTTCGCACCGCGCGCCACCGATTGGCTGGACGCCGGCGCCAAGCTCGGCGCGCTCAAGGGCGCGACGAGAGTCGGCATGAAGGTCGTACGTCGCAATCCGATCGTGTTCACCGCCGCCCTCGCGGGCGCCGGGCTGCTCTGGTACGCCGCGCGTCGCCGCGCAGCGCGCGCCGAGAGCGGCAGGGGCGAGGCGCTGGAAGGCAGCGCGCGCCGCATCGAAGTGCGTGATGGCGACAAGGAAGGCCGTCGCACGCGCACCAAGCGCGCGACCGCCGGCACCAAGCGCGCCAGCACGCGCTCGCGCCGCACGGCAGCGACCACCGAGCCGCGTACCGAGCACTGAGTAACAACGGGATGGTCGGCCCGGGCCGACCCTGAAATGCCGCCGGCTTCGGCGGCATTTTTGCGAGCGCGACGCACTCGCGCGCCGGGCGTTTGGTCAGGGCGCCTTCGGCAACTCGATCACGAAGCGCGCGCCGCCGCTCTTGCGATCCTCGTACCAGAGCTGGCCGCCGGCCTTCTGCACGATCTGCTTGGCGAGTGACAGGCCGAGGCCGGTCGAGATGCCATCGTCGCCTTCGTGCAGGCGCACGAATGGCTTGAACAGCTCGCGCTGCTTCGATGCGGGGATACCCGGGCCGCGGTCGCTGACCGTCAGCTGCCAGTAACCGGGCGCGCCCGGCTGGCCGGCGATCGTCAGCTCGCTTTCCGGCGCGTATTTCATCGCGTTGGTGATCAGGTTTTCGCTCACCTGCCGCAACACGCGCTCGTCGATGCGCACGTGCACATCCTGCGCAGGGCGCTGCACCACCACGCGGATGCCGCGCGCCTCGAGCTGGTACTCGTAGCGCTGCACCAGCCAGTCGATCGTCTCGGAGAGCGACGCGGTCTGCTCTATCGGTTCCTCACGGCGACCGGCGCTCTCGAGGTACTGGCGGATGTAGCCGAGCGCGTCGGTCGCGCTCTCATGGATCATCGCCATGTAGCGCGGCACGCGCTCGGGCTTCGTCGCGCCCGTGATCAGCATCTCGCTGGCGAACAGCACCGACGACAACGGGTTCTTGAGGTCGTGCGCGACGAGGTTGACCAGCTCCTGGCGTTCGCGGGCGACGCGCTCGAGGCGATCGCGCGTGAGCTTGAGGCCGACGTGCGCGGACACGCGCGCGAGCAGTTCTTCCGGGAGGAACGGCTTGGTGACGTAGTCGACCGCGCCGGCATCGAACGCGCGCAGCAGCAGGTCGCGATCCTGCGCAGCGGTGACGAACACCACGGGCAGGCTCGGCGGCGCGGCACCGGCACGCATTTCCTCCAGCACCTGGAAGCCGTCCATGCCCGGCATCATCATGTCGAGCAACACGAGGTCAGGCGGATCGCTCTCGCATATTTCGAGCGCTTTCGGGCCGTTGTCGGCGGTCACCACCTGGTAGCCCTGCCGCGACAACAGCATGCCGACCACGCGCAGGTTCGCCGGTTGGTCATCGACGACCAGGATCTTCGCGGCGGTGCCCGTGTTGGTGCCCATTCGTCCTCGCGATCATGCGTCGTCCGTGACGCGTTCAGGAATCGTCGACCTTAGCAGACGGCCCTTCGCTTATGCCGTGCGCCCTATTCAGCTAGGGTGAACGGTTCACCGCACCGCCGCCGTCACGTCGCGCCAGGCGCCCGGAGCGAGCGTGTCGAGCCGATGCGGACCGATGCCCACGCGCACCAGTCGCAGCGTCGGCAGGCCGACCGCTGCGGTCATCCGGCGCACCTGTCGATTGCGCCCTTCGCTGATCGCGATTTCCAGCCAGGCGTCGGGCACGCTCTTTCGAAACCGCACCGGCGGATCGCGCGGCCACAACGCCGGCGGCGCCAGCACGCGCGCCTGCGCGGGGCGCGTCGGGCCGTCGTTGAGCACGACACCGGCGCGCAGCGCGGCCAACTGCGCCGGTTGTGGATCGCCCTCGACCTGCACCCAGTAGGTCTTGGGCAGCTTGTGTCGCGGATCGGTCAGCCGATGCGCGAGGCCGCCGTCGTCGGTGAGCAGCAACAGGCCCTCGCTGTCGTGGTCGAGCCGTCCAGCCGGGTACACGCCCGCCGGCAGGCCGAAGCCGGCGAGCGTCGGCCGCGGCGGCGTGCCGCGGTCGGTGAACTGGCAGAGCACGCCATAGGGTTTGTTGAATGCAATCAGCATCGGGTCGATACGGGCGCGCTTCCGGTCAGGCGGCGGCCCGCCTCGCGCGCGCGATGTCGCGCGTCTCCGTGTCAGCCACGGGGCTTCACGAAGCGCAGCGTCATGCGATCGCTTTCGCCGATCGCCTTGTACTTCGCGTCGTCCTTCGCATCGTGCTGGTTGGTGGGCGGCAGGGTCCACACGCCACCGGGATAGTCCTTGGTGTCGAGCGGGTTGGCGTTGACCTCGCTGCTGCCGTCGAACAAGAAACCGGCGGCCTGCGCCATCGCGATCACCTGCGCCTGGCCGACGTAACCGGTCTTGTCGTCGTCGGCGACGTCGGCTTTCGCGCGGTGTTCCACCAGCCCGAGCACGCCGCCCGGCTTCAGCACGTCGAAGAATCCCTTGAACATGCCGGGTGCGGTGCCCGCCATGCGCCAGTTGTGCACGTTGCGGAAGGTCAGCACCACGTCGGCCGAATTCGACGGGCCGAATACCGGGTTCTTCGGATCGAAGCCGACGATGCGCGCGCGGTCGAAGTGCGCGGGATCGGCATCGAACCTGCGCTGCAGCTCGTCGCGGTTGCCGGCGTAGTAGTTGCGCGCCTTGTCGTTCGACTGCGAGGCCGGGTCGACCACCGCCGCGATGTAGTGGCCGTTCTCGCGCAGGTAGGGCGCGAGGATCTCGGCGTACCAGCCCGGCGGCGGCATGATCTCGATCACCGTCTGGTCGCTGCGCACGCCGAAGAAGGCAAGCGTCTGCTTCGGATGGCGATAGCGGTCGCGCGCCACGTTGGCGGGCGTGCGCCAGCTGCCAGCGATGGCGTCGTCGAGCGCGGCACCCAACCCGTTGCCAGCCATCGACGGACGGTCGGACGAGGGCGCGGTTGCGCAGGCGCCGAGCAGCAGCGTGGAGGTCAGGACGGCGGCGAGCAGGATCGGGCGCATGGCGGCTCCACGGTCGGGGGATGTGCCGAGCTTAACCAGCCGGCATCGAACGTGGCGTACCGCACGGCCGCCGCGAAACCGACATGCGGCGTCCATCGGCCTGTCATGCGCGGCAGGCAATGTCGTGCCCATCAAAGGGAGAGCACCCATGCACGGCAACGGACTCGAACTGGAAACCGCCACCGGGCTGCACCGCGTGCTCGATCGCCACGCCGCGTGGCAGTGGATCCAGCGCAGGCTCGCCACCGCACCCGCACCCGCACCCGCCGTCGACGGCGATACGGCACCGGACGAACTGACCGCTACGGTCGACCAGTACTTCGAGGAATACTTCTTCGAGTGAGGGCGGTGCCGGGCGGGACGCGTCGTCCCGCCCGGCGGGGCGTCAGCCGCGCAGGCCGTCGATCACCGCGTTGAGCGTGTTACTCGGACGCATCGCCGCGGCGACCTTGCGAAGGTCGGGCTGGAAGTAGCCGCCGATGTCGACGCTGTGGCCCTGCACGTCGACCAGCTCGCGCAGGATCGTCGCCTCGTTTTCCGTCAGCGCCTTCGCCACGGGCGCGAAGCGCGCGGCGAGTTCGCTGTCCTGCGTCTGGTCGGCCAATGCCTGCGCCCAGTACTGCGCCAGGTAGAAGTGGCTGCCGCGATTGTCGAGGCCACCGACCTTGCGCGCCGGGCCGCGGTCGTTGTCGAGGATCTGCGCGTTCGCACGGTCCAGCGTGTCGGCAAGGATCTGCGCGCGCGGGTTGCCGTAGCGGTTGGCGAGGTGTTCCAGCGAGGCCGCGAGCGCGAGGAACTCGCCGAGCGAATCCCAGCGCAGGTAGTTCTCTTCGGTGAACTGCTGCACGTGCTTGGGCGCACTGCCGCCCGCGCCGGTCTCGAACAGTCCGCCGCCTGCCATCAGCGGCACGATCGACAGCATCTTTGCGCTGGTGCCGAGCTCCATGATCGGGAACAGGTCGGTGAGGTAGTCGCGCAGCACGTTGCCGGTGACGGAGATGGTGTCCTCGCCGCGGCGAATGCGCTCGAGCGAGAACTTCATCGCGTCGACCGGCGACAGGATGCGGATGTCGAGCCCCGCGGTGTCGAAATCCTTCAGGTACGTCTCGACCTTCGCGATCAGCTGCGCGTCGTGCGCGCGGTTGGCGTCCAGCCAGAACACCGCGGGCGTGCCGGACAGGCGCGCGCGGTTGACCGCGAGCTGCACCCAGTCACGGATCGGCGCGTCCTTGGTCTGGCACATGCGGAAGATGTCGCCGGCCTGCACGTCCTGCGACAGCAACACGTTGCCGGCGTCGTCGACCACGCGCACGCGGCCGGCCGCCGGGAGCTGGAAGGTCTTGTCGTGCGAGCCGTATTCCTCGGCCTTCTGCGCCATCAGGCCGACGTTGGGCACCGAACCCATCGTCGCCGGGTCGAACGCGCCGTTCGCCTTGCAGTCCTCGACCACCGCCTGGTAGATGCCGGCATAGCTGCGGTCCGGGATCACCGCCTTGGTGTCCTGCAGCTTGCCGTCGGCGTTCCACATGCCGCCGCTGTCGCGGATCATCGCCGGCATCGACGCGTCGACGATCACGTCGCTCGGCACGTGCAGGTTGGTGATGCCCTTGTCGGAATTCACCATCGCCACGCCCGGGCGCGTGTCGTACACGGCCTGCAGGTCGTTCTCGATGGCCAGGCGCGTCGGCTCGTCGAGCTGGGCCATGCGTGCGTAGAGATCACCGATGCCGTTGTTGGCGTCGAAGCCGATTCGCTCGAGCGCGTCGCGGTGCTTGTCCAGCGCCTCGCCATAGAAGCGATTGACCGCGACGCCGAACATGATCGGGTCGGACACCTTCATCATCGTCGCCTTCAGGTGCAACGAGAACAGCACGCCCTGCGCCTTCGCATCGTCGATCTGCGCGTCGATGAAGCGCGCGAGCTTGGTGGTGTTCATCGCGGCGGTGTCGATGACTTCGCCCGCCTGCAGCGCGAACGGCGCCTTGAGGATCTGCGAGCTGCCGTTGGCGCCCACGAACTCGATGCGGACGCGGGTGGGCGCTGCGACCGTCGTCGACGTCTCGCTGCCGTAGAAATCGCCGTCGTCCATGTGCGCGACGTGCGTCTTCGAATCCTTCGACCAGGCGCCCATGCGATGCGGATGCTTGCGTGCGTAAGCCTTGACCGAGGCCGGCGCGCGGCGGTCGGAATTGCCTTCGCGCAGCACGGGGTTCACCGCGCTGCCCTTGACGCGGTCGTAGCGCGCCTTGACGTCGCGCTCGACATCGTTAGCCGGCTCTTCCGGGTAATCCGGCAGCGCGTAGCCGTGCGCCTGCAGCTCGCGGATCGCGGCGCGCAGCTGCGGCACGGACGCCGAGATGTTCGGCAGCTTGATGATGTTGGCTTCCGGCGTGGTCGCCAGCGCGCCGAGTTCCGCAAGGTCGTCGCTGACCGCCTTGTCGCCGAGTTCTCTCGGGAACTGCGCGAGGATGCGCGCGGCGAGTGAGATGTCGCGGGTCTCCACCGCGATCCCGGCCGCGCCGGCGAAGGCCTCCACGATCGGCAGCAGCGACTGCGTGGCGAGGTACGGGGCTTCGTCGGTGAGCGTGTAGAGGATCTTCGGGGTGTCGGACATTGGGCACTCGCGTCGGGGGCGGGCGATGCGGGCATCGCCGGGCCGGCCATTGTCGCGGTTCGCCCGGGGCGGGGCAAAAAGGCCGCGGTGCGAGCGGCGGCAGCGCGGCGGTTGGCGACCGCGCCCGCGTCCGCCAACCGGCCGCACCGATGCGGCCGGGGGGCCCAACGACACTGCGCCGCCGCCAGCGGCCGTGTCTAGAATCGGCGCGTGGCGCAGCTCGCGCCGGATCGCGACAGGAGCGGGACATGGGCGTGCTGGATTTCATCAAGGGCCAGGCCATCGAGGTCATCGAATGGACCGACGACTCCCGCGACACGCTGGCGTGGCGGTTTCCCGACGAAGACCGCGAGATCAAGAACGGCGCGCAGCTCATCGTGCGCGAAGGCCAGGCCGTGCAGTTCGTCGCCGCCGGGCAGTTCGCCGACCTGTTCCAGCACAGCGGTGGCCAGCCGTTCACGCTGTCGACGCGGAACATCCCGATCCTCTCGCGCATCCTCGGCTGGAAGTATGGCTTCGAGTCGCCGTTCAAGTGCGATGTCTACTTCCTCAACACGCGGTTGTTCACCGGCAACAAGTGGGGCACGTCGAACCCGGTGATGATGCGCGACGCCGACTTCGGCCTGGTACGGCTGCGCGCGTTCGGCACCTACGACTTCCGCATCGTCGACCCGCCGAAGTTCCTGCGCGAGGTCGCCGGCACCGACCAGAATTTCCGCCTGGACGAGTTCGCCGACACCATGCGTTCGCGCATCGTCAGCGTGTTCACCGAGGCGCTCGCCACCGCGAAGGTCCCCGCACTCGACATCGCCACCCGCTACAGCGAGCTGGGCGACGCGTTGCTGCCGGTCGTGAACCCGATCATGCAGGGCAAGTACGGCATCGAGATCACCGCGTTCGTGGTCGAGAACGTGTCGGTGCCGCAGGAAGTCGAGCAGGCGATCGACAAGCGTTCGGGCATGGCCGCGGTCGGCAACCTCAACGACTACGTGAAGTTCCAGATGGCCGGTGCGATGGGCCAGGGCGGCGGCAGCGTGGCCGCGGCGCCGGCGGAGATGGCGATCGGCTTCGCGATGGCGCAGCAGATGGCGCAGGGCATGGCATCCACGACCGCCACGCCGCCGCCGCCGGGTGCGGCGCCTTCCACTGCATCCGCGACCGCGCCGGTGCTCGACGTGCTCACGCCCGAGCAGGCTGCGCAGGCGCTCGGGGTGTCGGTGGAGGACGTGATCGACACGCTCGAGAAGGGCGAGCTCAAGGGACGCAAGATCGGCAGTGCGTGGCGGATCGGGCGCGCATCGCTCGACGAGTACCTGCGCGGCTGATCGACATGACGGAAACCGCCGCGATCGAACCGGCCGCCACGCTCGACAAGCGCGCCTGCCCCGAATGCGGCGGCGACCTGCAATGGAACGCCGCCAAGCGCGCGCTCGTATGCCCGTACTGCGGCACCGTTGCGCCGTGGCAACCCGACGCCGCGGCGGCCGGCGGGATCGCCGAGCTCGACCTCGCGCAGGCATTGGCCAAGGCGGACGACGGCGGGCGCGGTTACGGCGACGCGCGCCGCGAAGTGCAGTGCCAGAGTTGCCGCGCGATCAGCGTGTTCGAGGCCGACAAGGTCGCCGACCGCTGCGCCTTCTGCGGATCGCCTGCGATCGTGCCGTACGCGGCGTTGAAGGAGGCGATCACGCCGCAGAGCCTGCTGCCGTTCTGCATTCCGGAGCCGCAGGTGCGCGAATCGATTCGCCGCTGGTACGGGTCGCGCTGGTTCGCGCCCAACCGGCTCAAGCGTGCCGCGCTCACCGATACGTTGCACGGCGTGTACCTGCCCTACTGGACGTTCGACGCGCAGGTGCACGCCGAATGGACGGCGGAGTCCGGCACCCACTACTACACGACCGAGACCTATACGCAGAACGGCCAGACGCGCACCCGCCAGGTGCAACACACGGATTGGAAACCCGCGTCGGGTGAACTCGATCACTTCTTCGACGACGACCTGGTGCCCGGCAGCGAAGGCGCGCAGCGCGACCTGCTGGAAGAGATCGAGCCATTCCCGACCACCACCGACCTGAAGCCCTACGCGCCGGAATTCGTGCGTGGCTGGACGGTGGAGCGTTACCAGGTCGACCTGCGCCAGGCGGCCCAACTCAACATGGCCGAGATGGAGAGCGCGCTGCGCGAACTCTGCGCGCAGCAGGTTCCCGGTGACACCTATCGCAACCTGCAGGTGCAGTCGACGTACCGGGGCCGCACCTTCAAGCACGTGCTGGTGCCGGTATGGCTGGTGAGCTACACGTACGGCCGACGCGCGTTCCAGGTGCTGGTCAACGGTTACACCGGAACCATCGCCGGGCGGCGGCCCTACAGCTGGATCAAGATTGCGCTCGCGGTGACGGCCGCGCTGGTCGTCGCGCTCGTGTACTTCTGGTTGAACGGACAGGACTGACAGCCGCGCGAACGGCTGTGAACCGCCGGGGCCACGCTAGCCCGGCGGGCGCCGGCTGCGAAGGTTCTTGTCGATGATGCCGACCAGGATCAGCAGGAAGAACACCAGCCGCGCGACGAGGTACGGCGCAGTCGCCTCATCGCGCGCGCCCTCCCATGCGAACACCGCGCGATTGACCGACTCGAGGAAGAACGCCGCCGCGAACCACAGGAACAGGCGGTCGCGGCCGGTGCGCCAGAAGCGCACGAACAACAGCCCCGCCACCGCGGAGCCCATGCAGATCATGCCGAGCAGGAACAGTTGCACGTCAGCGTTCCTCGACGATCAGGCCGTAGACCAGGCTGCCCACCGCCAGCAGCGAAAGCCCCTGCCGCACCGGCCACAGGGCCAGCCCCGGGAACACCACGAAATCCAGAACGAGCACGATATTGGCCGCCGCCAGCAGCGCGAAGCAGATCGCGCTCCAGACCAGCATGCGCGAGCGCACCCGCCGGGCGCCGAGACCGAGGAGGATCGCGCACAGCATCGCGGCCAGTGCGCAGAGTGAGTAGATCGTGGCGTTCACTCGTCCCTCCGCAGGACGAAAGCATCGGCGAAGTCGCGGGCCTTGCGCTCCAGCCCGGAATGGATGAGTTCGGTCACCGCGACCACATGCCGGCCGTACGTCGTCGCCAGTTCGTCGACCAGCGTCGAGCTGCCGGCGTCGACCGGTGCATAGCGCACGCGATCGTCGTCGACCTGCGCCAGCCGTTCGCGGCAGAGCTCGCGCACCAGGCCATCGACGCGCGTGTCGGGCAGGTACAGGCGCGCGGCCAGCTCGCGACGCGACCAGCCATCCGCGCGCGAGCGCAGCAGGAGCAGCGCTTCGAGCATCGGCACCGAGTGGATCCTGGCGGCGACGAACCGGCGAAGGTCAGGCGCAATCGTTGCAGCGGCCATCGGCGCATCGTCGTGGGTCGGCGTCGATCCGGCAAGCCGTTGATTCCGCTGCGTATCCGTGCAAGGGGTCGCGCTGGGGCCGTGCACCCGCCCGTCAGCGCAGCGCGAAAACTTCGGCCGGCTGCAGCCGCCGCACGGGCACCAGGCTGACGAGCGTGCCCGCGATCGCCACGATCAGCACCGCGGCGAGCCCTGCCAGCGGCGTCCACACCAGCATGCGGAACGGAAAGCCGTGCCGCATCGCGACTTCGCCCGCGAGCCCGCAAAGACCCAGCCCCAGGCCGGCGCCGATCGCCGCCGCGGTGAGCGCCTGCACCACCACCATCGCCGACAGCGCCCGCGGCGCCAGGCCCATCGCGCGCAACACCGCGTAATCGCGTCGACGGTCATGGGTGAACAGGTAGAACATGATCCCGCTGACGCTCAGCCCCATCGTCATCGCGAGGATCAGCATCGCGCTGATGTCGCCGACATCCTCGGAATTGAGCAGGTACCAGCGCACGGTGTCGCCCTGGAAGTCGGACGACGCGCGCGCGCGCAATCCGGTGCGCGCGGCAATTCGACTGGCCAGCGCCGCGGTGTCGGTGCCGGGCATCGCGCGCACCAGCACGAAGGTGGTGTCGCGGCGTTCGTAGGGCAGCACGCGCAACGCCGTGCCGCGGGTCATGTAGACCAGCGGGCGCGGCGGGAAGCGCGGATGCATGTTGGTCACGCCGCGCACCTGCAGCACGCGATCGTTGATCAACAGCTCGTCGCCCGCGGCGAGCGCGCGCAGTGGCGCATCCAGATGCGGGCCGTCATGTGGCCAGCGATCGGCCGCGTGCACCGGCGCGAGCAGCTTGTCCTCGGTGGCGCCTGCATCGACCAGCACGCTGTCGCCCTCGCGCAGCACGG
>NZ_VTRV01000088.1 GCF_008274655.1 Cognatilysobacter lacus
GGGCTGTTTCATCTTCTGCACGCGCGGCGCGTTCGACGCGGCCGGCGGCTTCGACGAGCGCTGGTTCGCGGGCGAGGACGTCGCGATGAGCCGCGCGCTGGCCCAGGTCGGCAGGTTCGTGCGGACGCGCGGCGCCGTGTGGACATCGGCGCGCAAGCTGCGCACGTTCAGCCGCACCGAACACCTGGGCTTGCTGCTCCGTTTCATGCTGCGCGGGCGCGGCGTGCTGCGTTCACGCGACCACCTCGCGCTTTGGTACGAGCGCCGCGACGAGCGCTGAGCGCGGTCGCACGGCCGGGCCTGCACCGTCTCTGGTCGCCCGAAAGCGGCGGATCACCGGGCGCCGCGCTCGGTGTCGCCGCCCGAGCGCGGCGCGCGATGCTCAGTCGAGCACTCTGCAGAACGCGGCCTTGAGATAACGCGACTCCGGCACGCTGGCCAGCACCGGGTGGTCCGCACCCGCGCCTGAAACGTGCAGCACCTGCACGGTGCGGCCGGCGTAGAAGGCGGCGCGACGCAGCATGTCGAGGAACTGGTCCTCGCTCACGAGCCCCGTGCACGAGAACGTCGCCAGCAACCCGCCCGGCTTCACCACGCCGAGCGCGAGCTTGTTCATGTCGAGGTACTTCTTCAGCGCGGGAATTACCTGCTCGCGGTCGCGCGTCATCTTCGCCGGGTCGAGGATCACCACGTCGTACGCGTCGCCACGGTTCCCGGCATCGCGCAACCACGGGAAGATGTCGGCCTGCACGAACTTGATGCGCTGGTCGTTGAGCTTGGCGTTGCCCTTGGCGATGTCGAGCACCGCGTCGTCGATGTCGACGCCGGTCACTTCACTCGCGCCGCGCACCGCGGCATAGACGCCGAAGCCACCCGTGTTGCAACACAGGTCGAGCACGGTCTTGCCGTGCACGAGACGGCTCAGCCATTCGCGGTTGTCGCGCTGGTCGGCGAAGAAACCGGTCTTGTGCGCGCCCGACGGATCGGCACGGAAACGGATGCCGTTCTCGGTGATGATCGCCGCCGGCACCGCGGACTGCACGCGATAGTCGAAGCTCTCCTGCTTCTGCACATGCTCGTCGGCGAAGCTGAAGAAGCGGCAGCCGGGGAACTGCTCGGAGAGCGCCGCGTAGATCCACTCGCGGTGGCGGAACATGCCAGCGGAGAAGAACTCGACCACGAGCAGGTCGGCATAGCGATCCACGACGAGGCCCGACAGGCCATCACCCTCGCTGTGCACCACGCGCCAGGCGTCGGAAACGTCGTCGAGCTTCAGCAGGTCGCGACGCAGCGAAACGGCCGCGGCAATCTTGTGGTGGAACCAGGCTTCGTCGACCGCGATGTCGGGATCGGTCTCGAGGATGCGGACGGCGATGCGCGAGTGGCCGTTGTAGAAGCCACGGCCCATCCAGACCCCGTCGACGCCCACCACCTCCACGATCGCGCCGGGCTTGGGCCGCTGCTCGGGCTTTTCGACCAGGCGCTGGAAGATCCACGGATGCGTGGAATTCCACGCGTTCTTGAGTCGCACGACGGGCAGGTCATTCATCCGCGCATTGTAGTTGTCATCGATTCTTAATCCTGACCGGCTACGCTCCGTGGCTGAAGGGGAGTAGCTCCCAGCGTCGCGACCGTCAATACGAGCATTCGCTCCGGTCCGCCGGCAGCCCCAGCGGCTGTGAGCAAGACCTTCGCCCGTCCCGGGCGAAGGCGCGTCCGTTTCGGACACTTCGTCCGGGGTCCACGACCTCGCGGAGCCCTCCCATGGAAACCATCGCCTCACCCCTGATGTGGACCGCCTTTGGCGGCCTCGTCGTCATCGCCCTGCTCGCCGACCTGGTGCTGATGCGCCACGGCGGCGCCCATCGGGTCACCTTCAAGGAAGCGCTCGGCTGGAGCATCGGCTGGGTCGCGGTCGCGCTCGCCTTCGGCGGCTGGCTGTGGTGGTACGTCGGCGACCAGGCCGGTGCGGACGAAGGTCGCCGCGTCGCACTGGAGTACTACACCGGCTACCTGGTCGAGAAATCGCTCGCGGTCGACAACATCTTCGTGTTCCTGATGCTGTTCACCTACTTCGCCGTGCCGGAGGAACAGCGGCAGAAGGTGCTGGTGCTCGGCGTGCTCGCGGCGATCGCGTTGCGCGCGATCATGATCTTCGCCGGCGCGCTGCTGCTGGCGAAGTTCCACTGGATCCTCTACGTGTTCGGCGCGTTCCTACTGCTCACCGGCATCAAGATGCTGTGGGCCGCGGGCAAGGAACCCGACCTCGACAGCAACCCGATCCTGCGCTGGCTCACCGGCCACGTGCCGATGACGCGTGGCTACGTCGGCAGCCGGCTGTCGGTGGTGGAGGGCGGCAAGCGGCTCTACACCCCGCTGTTCATCGTGATCCTGATGATCGGCATCACCGACCTGATCTTCGCGGTGGACTCGATCCCCGCAATCTTCGCGATCACCAAGGATCCCTTCATCGTCCTGACCTCGAACGTGTTCGCGGTGCTCGGCCTGCGCGCGATGTTCTTCCTGCTGGCCGGCCTCGCGGACCGCTTCCACCTGCTGCCGTACGGCCTCGCGCTGGTGCTGATGTTCATCGGCGCGAAGATGCTGCTGATCGACGTCTACAAGATCTCGATCATGACCTCGCTCGCCGTGGTGGCCACCACCATCGCCGCCACGGTGGTGCTGAGCCTGCTGCGCCCGGCACCCGGGAAGAAGGCGTCCTGGTGACACGACGGCGCTGCCGGCCTTGCAATCCACGGCCGCCGGCGCCACGTCGCTGGCATGCACCTGCACACGCCCGCGCCGCCGCTCGACCCCATCCAGCAACGTCGGCTCGATGCGCAGCGCTGGCGCCGGGCCTTCAACCTGTCGCTCGCGGCGGTGCTGCTGGTGCTGGTCGTCTACGCGATGCAGTCGTCGTTCGACGTCGATGCATGGACGGTGCGGCCGCATCTCGTCGACGGCCTTCGCGGCGTGGTGACGGCGCCGCTGCTGCACGGGTCGGTCGAGCATGTCGGCGGCAACGCGCTTGGGCTTCTTGCGATCGGCACGCTCACCATCGCGCAATACCCGCGCGCGTTGCTGCGCACGTTGCCGCTGGCGTGGCTGGGTTCCGGGTTGGCGGCCTGGTGGCTCGGCGATCCGGGCTCGCAGCACCTGGGCGCCAGTGGCGTGATCAACGGCATGCTGTTCATGGTGCTGACGCTCGGGCTGGTGCGCCGCGATCGCCCGGCCGTCGCGGCGGCGATGCTTGGCCTCACGCTGTTCGGCGGCATGCTGCTGTCGGTGCTGCCGCACGAGGCCGGCGTGTCGTGGCAGTCGCACCTGGGCGGCGCGATCGGCGGCGTGCTCGGTGGCCTGTGGGGCCGGCACGCGGACCCGATGCCGCCGCGCGTGCGTTACAGCTGGGACGAGGAGGACGAGGCGGCCGGCGATCCGCCGATCGAAGCGCCCACCGACCCGCAGCAACACGCTGCATGACGTCAGCTGGGGCTGATCAGCGCGAGGCGAGGTCGAGCGCCAGGCCTGCGAAAACCACGAGCCCGACCCAGTGATTGTGCAGGAACGCGCGGAAGCAGGCCGCGCGATCGCGCGTACGTGCAATGCGGAATTCCCACAGCACCAGTACGACCGCGATAGCCAGGCCCACGAGATAGGCGGGACCGAGCGCGCCCAGGATGCCAACCGCTGCGAGCAACGCGAAGAACAGCACATACAGGAGGGACTGCGCGGTCAGGTCGTGGCGTCCGAACAGGATCGCGGTCGACTTGCTGCCCATGCGCAGGTCGTCCTCGCGATCGACCATCGCGTACCAGGTGTCGTAGGCGGTCGACCAGACGATGTTCGCCGCATACAGCACCCAGCCAACGGTCGGCACCTCGCCGCGGATCGCCGCGAACGCCATCGGAATGCCCCAGCCGAATGCCATGCCCAGATAGACCTGCGGGAAATAGGTGTAGCGCTTGAGGTAGGGATAGCTCGCGGCAAGCGCGATGCCGACGAAGCTGAGCGCGATCGTCAGCCGGTTCAGCGTGCACACCAGCGCGAACGCGAGCAGCATCAACACCGCGAACACGGCGAGCGCCTCGCGGCCGCGCACCGCGCCGGTGGCGAGGGGGCGGTCCTGCGTGCGTTCGACATGGGGATCGAGCCAGCGGTCGGCGTAGTCGTTGATCACGCAGCCGGCCGCGCGCGTGAGCCAGACCCCGAGCGAGAACACGCGCAGCGTCCACAGCGGCGGCACGCCGCGCGCCGCGAGCCACAGGCCCCACCAGGTCGGCCAGAGCAGCAGCAACCAGCCGATCGGTCGGTCACCGCGCACCAGTTTCCAGTACAGGTGCAGGCGCTCGCGCCAGCCGGCGGGCTCGGAACGGTGGGGTGCGGGAGCGCTCATCGGGGCATCGCGACGCCGCGACGTACGGCGCGCACAGGGTAACGGCGAGCGGCACCTGCGTTCACGCGCCGCGGCGCGGGGGCCGGCGAATGCGGCTAGAATGCCCGTCCCGCGCGGCTTGCCGCGTGCGGTTTCAAGCAACGCGCCCGTAGCTCAGCCGGATAGAGTAGTGGCTTCCGAAGCCATTGGTCGGGGGTTCGAATCCCTCCGGGCGCGCCAACCTCGATGCAGGGCGACTCAGCGACTCCTCCGCGACCCGCTCCACGCCCGGCCGTGCGACGCGCCGCCGACGCACGCACTCAGTGCCTCATCAGCAGCGGTCGATCCGTGTTGTTCAGGACGTGCCGCGTCACGCCGCCGAGCACCCACTCGGAAAAGCGCGCGTGGCCATAGGCGCCCATCACCAGTAGGTGCGCCTCCTCGCGACGGGCCGCGGCCAGCAGGGCCGCACCGGTCGGTTCGCCTCCGTCGCCGATGTCGCCGATTTCGCGGATCTGTGCGTCCGGCCGATGGCGCGCGAGCCAATCCTGCAGGCAGAAGGCATGGCGCAGCGGGGCGAGCGGTTCCGGCTCCGAGCGCAGCACCACCACCTGCCGCGCACGGGTGACGAAATGCTTCGCGGCATGCAGTGCGCGCGCAGCACCGGGGGTTCCGTTCCACGCGACCGCAACGGTATCGAAGCCGCCGCCGAAGCGGCATTGCGCCGGCAGCACCAGCGTCGGCAAGCGCGCATGTACGGCGATGCGGCCGACGCCGCCGGGATTCGCCCACGGGTCGTCGTCGCGCGGGTCCAGCCGCACCACCAGCAGGTCGTGCCAGCCCGCGTTGTACTCGAGCGCCTGCGACGCATCACCGGTGGCGGTGAGCCACACCGGGTGCCGGGCGCCCATCGCGGTGGCCCATGTGCGGAACGCGTCGGCGTGGCCGTCGGCCTCGCGCATCTGGCGGTCCGCTTCAATCGCGGCCGCGGCGGCCAGCATCCCGGGGTCGTAGAAGGCCATCGGCGGAAGCCCGAGCGGCACCACGTGCACCGCCGTCAGCGAGCCGCCGAACTCGGCGGCGATCAGCGCCGCGGCGACGACGCCCTCGTCCCAGTGGCCAAGGGTCTGTGCGCGAACGAGGATGTCATGCATGTCGGCCTGCTCCGGATCGAGTGCTTCGACAGTGCAACGCCGCTCGCGCGGCGCATTGATCCCGGTCAATCGCATGCGCATGGCTGACGAACGGTCGGTGGCCGCGTCGGATCGCCTGCCGTGCGCCGGCCCGGCGACGCTGGCGTAGGCTGTCGGCGACCAAGCCACGCACCGCGCCGCGGCTTTGCACCCGCACCGCACGCGCCACGCGGCATTCGTGCTTTCACGACCCGAGCCATGACCGACACCCCGCTGACCGAAGCCGACATCACCCGCCTCGTCGACCGCTTCTACGAGCAGGTGCGCGTGCATCCCACGCTCGGCCCGGTGTTCAACCCGGCCGTCGACGATTGGGATGCGCACAAGGCCACGCTCGTCGATTTCTGGTCGTCGATCGAGCTCAAGAGCGGGCGCTACCGCGGCCAGCCGATGGCCATGCACCGGCCGCATCCGATCGAGGCGGCGCATTTCGCCGACTGGCTCGCGCTGTGGGAAACGACCGCGCGCGAGGTGCTGACGCCTGCGCAGGCGACGCGCTTCATCGACCACGCCGGGCGCATCGCACGCTCGCTGATGTACGGGCTGGGGCTGGACGGTACGCGGCGGCCGCTCGGGCTGCCCTTCGCCGGCGACGGGCGCTGACCGAGCGGCGGGTCAAGGTCGCCGCATCGGCCGGCCGCAGGGAGCGTCGACTTGGTGCACACCGGCGCGCACGATGATGCGGGCACTGCACGCCCGCGTGGCGCGCGGGATGCGCCGGTTGTCAGGAGATGCATCGATGTCCCGACCCCTGCTGCACCGGCTGACGCCGTTCCTGCGCAACGTCGGCCCGGGCGTGATCACCGGAGCGGCGGACGACGACCCCAGCGGCATCGCCGCCTATTCGCAGGCGGGCGCGCAGTTCGGTTACGGGCTCGGCTGGTCGATGCTGCTCACCTATCCGCTGATGGTGGCGGTGCAACTGGTCAGCGCGCGCATCGGCCGCGTGACCGGGGCGGGGCTCGCGCGCAACCTGGCGACGGTATTCCCCAAGCCCGTGGCTGCGCTGCTCGTCGCCACCGTCGTATTCGCCAACACGCTCAACATCGGCGCCGACCTCGCCGCGATGGGCGACGCCGCGGCGCTGGCGTTCGGCGGGAATGCGCATCTGTATGTGCTCGGCTTCACCGCGCTCAGCACCGGCTTGCAGATCCAGGTGCCGTATCGCCGCTACGCGCACGTGCTGAAGTGGCTCACGTTGTCGCTCTTCGCCTACGTCGGCGTGCTGTTCGCGGTGGACGTCGACTGGCGTGCGGCGCTGTCGGGCCTGTTCCTGCCGCACGCGATCGACGCAGCGGCGATGGTGACGATCGTCGCCGTGTTCGGCACCACCATCAGCCCTTACCTGTTCTTCTGGCAGAGCTCGCAGGAGGCCGAGGACATCTCGACCGTCAAGGGCGCCCATCGCCTGGTCGACCATCCCACCGGCGCGTCGCACGAACTTCGCCGCATCCGCGACGACACGTTCGGCGGCATGGCGTTCTCCAACCTCGTCGCGCTGGCGATCATGACCGCGACCGCGGCCACCCTGCACGCGCGCGGCCTGACCCGCATCGACACCGCCGCGCAGGCCGCCCAGGCGCTGCGGCCGATCGCCGGCGCATTCTCGTCCGACCTGTTCGCGCTGGGCATCATCGGCACCGGCCTGCTCGCGGTGCCGGTACTCGCGGGCTCGGCCGCGTTCGCGGTCGGCGAACTGCGCGGTTGGCGCACCGGGCTGGAATACCGCTTCCGACAGGCGCCCGCGTTCTACCTGGTGATCGCGACGTCCACCGTGTGCGGCGTCGCCCTGCAGTGGGCGTCGGTGGACCCGATCAAGGCACTGGTGTGGAGCGCGGTGGTCAACGGCGTCGCGTCGGTGCCGCTGATCTTCGCGATCATGCTGCTGGGCCGGAACCGCCGGATCATGGGTGCCTACACATCCGGACGCGTGCTGACGTTCTTTGGTTGGCTCAGCGGTGCGGTGATGGCGGCCGCGGCGGTGGCGATGCTCGTCAGCCTGGCCGTGTGAGCGGCGATTCGCGCATCGCCTTGCGCGCGAATCGTTAGTGCGACGACGAGCGAGCGCTGGTTCCCGCCAGTGGTGCCAAGCCGCCGCGGCGCACTTCGACGAACCGGCGCGACGTCGCCTGGATGCACCGCGCTTGCGAACTGTTAGCGCAGCTCGGTCGACACGTCGAACCGTTCGATGCGACCGCCCAGCCATCGCACCAGCATCGCGACTTCCACACCGAGCACCGCCGCACATGCCAGCGCCGCCGCGGTGACGGCAACGGGCAACCCGCCGACGTTGCGCAGCACGAAGAACAGCAGCGCGGCCACCAGCGTCGCCGGCACCAGCGACACCGCCAGCGCCAGCAGGTAGACGCCGCCGAAGATCAGCCGCTGGCCCATCACGTCGAAGCCGCCGCCGCGACCGCTGCCCGACCAGCCCGGAAACATCAGCACCCCGCCGAACGGCACGCACAACATCAGCATGCAGATCGTCGGCGCCAGCACCAGCGCCGCGATCGCGCCCGCACCCAGCAAACCCGGCGTGAACCATGCGATGCCCGTGGTGCCGGAGAACGCGAGGCCGCCGGCGAGAAGCAGCAGCCATTGCGCCGGCACCAGCATCGCCACCGGCGTGAGCAGCTGGCCAAGCGCGATCTGCCAGCCGCGCAAGGGCATCGCGCGCAGCACGTCGAGGCGATCGAGCGTTTCGCGCAGGCCGCGATGCACCAGCATCGGCCCGGCGATGGCACTCCAGCCGGCAACACCCAGACAGATCGCGCCGACGGCCTTGAGGATCGGCGCGCGCGCGGGCGAAGCACCAAGCCATTGGGCGCCGGCAACCACGATTACCGTCGCGATCACCAGTGTGCGCAGCCGCCAGAACGGTCCGGCGGCGATCAGGCCCTTCCACAGGAATGCCGGCGCTGCGGAGCCACGCGCCGCGAGCTCGAAAGGCGGCTTGCGCGCACGCGCGGCCTTGCGACTGAAACGGAAGCGCCCCTCGCGCATCGCGCTGACGGTTTCGGCGCGACGCCTTGCCAGCGAGATCGAAGCTTCCTCGAACGACACCTGCGATCGCACCACCCACGCGTAGTGCAGCGCGAGCAACGCCAGCGACGCCGGCAGCGCGTGCAGGAAAGGCCCGCTCGACCGCGCGAGCACCGGCGCGACCATCCATCGGAACGGCAGCAGCACCCAGTGGGCGGGGCCGCGGCCGAGCACATCCGAAAGCCATGCGGCGAGCCGGCGCAGGTCGGTGGCATCGGGCGGCGGCGCATTCGCACGCGCCCATGCAATGCACGCCGCCGCGATTGCCGCGCACAGCAGCAGCACGCCCGCGCGGCGCCACAGCGGGCGCACGCCGAGGTCGAGCAGGTGCTCGCGGGTGAACGAGGCACCGAGGAAATGCAGGCGTACCGTCGCCAATACCAGCCACAGGGCCGTCGCGTATTGCAGCGGATTGGCCCCGACCGCGCCACCGCGCCGCAGCAGCAACGACACCAGGAACACGGAGACGAAAATCGCGGCCTGCGCGCGCAACACGCTGAAGTGGATCAGGCCGCTGCGCGAGATCGGCGCGGGAAACAGGAAATCGGTCTCGGCTTCGGTGAAGCGCAGCGCGGCGCGGTCATTGGGAAACACCCATGCCGACGCCAGCACCAGCAACAGCGCGAGCGGCGCGAGCGCACCGATCAGGCCGGACACGTCCACCGGCACCTGGCCGACCCGCACCCCCGGCCCGTGCCCGCCGATCAGGTGGCGGAAGACGAAGAAGTACATGTAGCCCAGGCCAGCGATCGCGCCGAACAGGTACTTCGGCTGGCGCAGCCGCCGCACGCGCTGGAGGATGCGGCCGCGCAGCGAATTCCACTGCAGGTAGGCCAACGCGCCGACGACGTTGTTCATGGCCGCGCGACGTCCTCTTCGCCGGTCGCGAGGAAGAACACGTCCTCCAGGCTTGAAGTCGAATCGCTGGCGAAGCGTGCGCGCACGTCGGCGACGCTGCCGTCCGCCATCGCGCGGCCGTCCTTGAGGATCAGCAGGTGCGTGCAGACTTCCTCGACCAGGCCCAGCAGGTGCGAGCTGAGGATGATTGCCGCGCCCTGCGCCGCCAGGCCGCGCATCACGTCCTTCATGCGGCGCATCCCGCGCGGATCGAGGCCTGTGAGCGGCTCGTCGAAGATCACCGCGGTCGGTGCGTGCAGCAGCCCGCAGGCGATCGCCAGCTTCTGCTTCATGCCGCGCGAGAGTTCACCCGGCAGCAGCGCCTGTTTATCGGCCATGTCGAGGTCGGCGAGGATCGCTTCGCCGCGCGCCTTGTAGTCCCCCACGCCATAAAGCCGCGCGACGAACGCGAGGTGCTGCGCCACGGTGAGGTATTCGAACAGTCGCGGCTCGTCCGGGATGAAAGCCATCGTGCGCTTGGCGGCGACGGGATCGGCCTTCAGGTCGATGCCACCGAGGCGCACGCTGCCCAGCGTGGGCGGGATGATCCCGGCGACGCATCGCAATGTGCTGGTCTTGCCGGCACCGTTTGGGCCAACCAGACCCATCACCTCGCCCGGTTTCACGGCGAACGAGAGCGAATGCACCGCGGTGAAGTCACCGTAGCGCTTGGTGAGGCTGTCGACTTCGATCATGTCCGCGGCCGCTGGGAGTCGCGCGCATTGTGGCGGCCGGGCACGCCGTTCGTGCAATAGGCCATTGCGCACGGGACGACGCCGGCGCGGGGAGCGCGGGGCTAGGCTGGAGCGCTCGCCCGACGGAGCGTTCCGCCATGATCGAACTCGTGCTCCCCGCCCGCCGCAAGGACCTCGGCGGTTTCGAGGTCGGCCGCCTGCTGCCGGCCGCGCTGAAACGCATGGTCGGCCCGTTCGTCTTCTTCGACCACATGGGCCCGGCCGAGCTGCCGCCCGGCATTCCGCGCAGCGTCGACGTACGCCCGCATCCGCACATCGGGCTGTCGACGGTCACGTACCTGCTGGACGGCGAGATCATGCATCGCGACAGCGTCGGCTCCGAGCAGCCGATCCGCCCCGGCGAGGTCAACTGGATGACGGCCGGCCGCGGCATTACCCATTCGGAGCGCTTCGAGAAGGCGCGCGCGCAGGGTGACCGCGTGGACGGCCTGCAGGCCTGGATCGCGCTGCCGGAGACGGACGAGGAGTGCGAGCCCGGCTTCGTGCACGTCGACGCCGCCGCGCTCCCCGCCTTCGACGAGGGCGGCGTGCGCG
>NZ_VTRV01000089.1 GCF_008274655.1 Cognatilysobacter lacus
CGCGCTCCGCAGTCGGCCCCGGCTCCGCGTCGCGAGGCGCCTGCCGCGCGCGGCAACGATTTCGGCAACGATTTCGCCGACGACGACATCCCGTTCTGATCGCCACGAATCGTCCCGATCGAATGAAAGGAGCGGTTGTTTGACCACTTGGCTCGTGACCGGCGGTGCCGGCTTCATCGGTGGCAATTTCGTGCTGGACGCCGTCCGCCGCGGCGTCCGCATCGTGAATCTCGATGCGCTGACGTACGCGGGAAACCGCGACACCTTGGCGCCGCTTGACGGCGACCCGACGCACGTCTTCGTCGAAGGCGACATTGGCGATGCCGCGTTGGTCGAGCGCCTGTTGCGCGAACATGGTCCGGACGCCGTGATCAACTTCGCCGCTGAAAGCCATGTCGATCGCTCGATCGACGGGCCTGCGGCATTCGTGCAGACCAACGTCGTCGGTACGCTGGCGCTGCTCGAGAAAACGCGCGACTACTGGCGCTCGCTCGGTCCGGTCGAACGCGATGCGTTCCGTTTCCTGCACGTCTCGACGGACGAGGTCTACGGGTCGCTGGGTGAAACGGGCAAGTTCACTGAAGCCACGCCGTATGCGCCGAATTCGCCGTATTCGGCATCGAAGGCCGCATCGGATCACCTCGTGCGTGCCTTCCATCACACGTATGGCCTGCCGGTCCTGACCACGAACTGCTCGAACAACTACGGTCCCTACCAGTTCCCCGAAAAACTCATCCCGCTGATCATCGCGCGCGCGCTGGCCGGCGAGCCGCTGCCGGTGTATGGCGATGGCCGCAACGTGCGCGACTGGCTGTTCGTCGGCGACCACTGCACGGCGATTCGCCGCGTGCTGCAGTCGGGGCGCGTGGGCGAAACGTACAACGTTGGCGGTAACGCGGAGCGCGAGAACATCGAGGTCGTGCGCGTGATCTGCGCGCTTCTCGACGAGCGTCGACCGCTCGCCGATGGCCGTGCGCGCGAATCGCTGATCTCCTTCGTCGCCGACCGTCCCGGTCACGATCGCCGCTACGCCATCGACGCCGGCAAGATCGAGCGCGAGCTCGGCTGGACCCCGACGGTGACGTTCGAACAGGGCATCGCGCAGACGGTCGACTGGTATCTCGACAACCAGTCGTGGGTCGCGCGCGTGCTGGACGGCAGCTATCGCCTCGAACGGATCGGGCAGGCATGAGCACGACCGGACGCAAGGGCATCATCCTGGCCGGCGGCTCGGGTACGCGGCTGTATCCGATCACGCAGGCGATCAGCAAGCAGCTGCTGCCGGTGTACGACAAGCCGATGATCTATTACCCGCTGAGCGTGCTCATGCTTGCGGGAATTCGCGACGTGCTGGTGATCAATACGCCGCACGAGCAGGCGCTGTTCAAGGCGCTGCTGGGCGACGGGTCGCAGTGGGGAATGCGCATCCAGTACGCGGCCCAGGCCAGTCCGGACGGGCTGGCGCAGGCGTTCCTCATCGGCGAGGAGTTCCTTGCCGGCGCGCCAAGTTGCCTCGTCCTCGGCGACAACATCTTCCATGGGCCGGGCCTCACCGCGATGCTTACGGAAGCGGACCGGCGCGCGCACGGGGCGACCGTGTTCGGTTACTGGGTGAACGATCCGGAGCGTTATGGCGTCGCAGAATTCGACGCGGATGGACGGGTCGTGGGTCTGGAAGAGAAGCCGGCGCAGCCGCGCTCCAACTACGCGGTCACCGGCCTGTATTTCTACGACGGGCGCGCAAGCGAACTGGCGGCCACGCTGGCACCGTCGTCGCGCGGGGAACTGGAGATCACCGATCTCAATCGCCTCTATCTCGACGAAGGCGCCCTGCACATGCAGCGGCTCGGGCGTGGCTATGCATGGCTCGACACGGGCACGCACCAGTCGCTGCTGGAGGCAGGCAACTACATCGAGACCATCGAGGCCCGCCAGGGGCTGCGCGTCTGCTGCCCCGAGGAGATCGCCTGGAACAACGGCTGGATCGGCGACGACGACCTCGCGCGACTCGCCGCGCCGCTGACCAAGAACGGCTACGGCAAGTACCTGCTGAGCCTGCCCGAGCGCGGAATGGTGCCTTGAAGATCATCGAGACCGACCTTCCCGGCTGCCTGGTGATCGAGCCGCGGGTCTTCGGCGACGAGCGCGGCTTCTTCTTCGAGAGTTTCAACCTCGATCGCCTGGCCGAACACGGCCTGGCGCCGAGGTTCGTGCAGGGCAACGTTTCGCGCTCGCAGCGCGGCGTTCTGCGCGGCCTGCACTACCAGTGGCCGAAGCCGCAGGGCAAGTACGTGACGGTGCTCGAGGGCGAAGTCTGGGACGTCGCCGCCGACATCCGTCCCGATTCACCGACGTTCGGCCGCTGGACCGCCGTCGTGCTGAACGCGGACAACCACCGCCATTTCTGGATCCCGCCGGGTTTTGCACACGGCTTCGTCGCGCTGAGCGAGTCGGCGCTGTTTTCGTATCTCTGCACGGAAACTTACGACCCCGCAGCCGACGCCGCCATCCGCTGGGATGACCCGACGCTTGCGATCGACTGGCCGGTGTCCTCGCCTTCGTTGTCGGGCAAGGACGCGGGTGCGCCTTTCCTCGCGCAGGTCGCTGCCGGGCGCCTGCCGACCTGCGAATGAAGACGCTGCTGATCGGCGCGAATGGCCAGGTCGGCTACGAGCTGGCTGCGCGACTTGCCGGTGCCGACTTGCTGGCCACCACCCGTTCGGGCGTGGCGCCACTGGACGGCGTCACGTGCGTAGCGCTCGACGTCGGCGACCGCGGCGCTCTGCGCAGCCTCATCCTCGACTGCCGTCCGGACGTCGTTATCAACGCCAGTGCATACACGGCGGTGGACCGGGCTGAGTCCGAGAGCGAACTCGCATTCCGGATCAACGCGGAGGCACCCGCGGCGATGGCGACGGCCTGCCTCGAGGCCGGGGCGCGTCTCGTCCACTACTCGACCGACTACGTCTTCGACGGCACGGCGCGGTCGCCCTACCGCACGGACAGCGCGGTGTCGCCGCTCGGCGTTTACGGACGCAGCAAGCGCGCGGGCGAGGTGGCGGTGCTGGCGTCCGGCGCCGACGTGCTGGTGCTGCGCACGGCCTGGGTGTACGGGACGCGCGGGCAGAACTTCCTGCGCACGATGCTCCGTCTGGGTCGCGAGCGCGACGAGCTGCGCGTCGTGGATGATCAGGTCGGCTGCCCGACGCCGGCATGGTTTGTTGCGGCCGCAACGGCGCAGTTGCTCGAGCGCGCGGCGCCCGCCGGCATCCACCATGCGGTCACGCGTGGGCAGGTGAGCTGGTTCGGCTTCGCAGAGGCGATATTCGTGACAGCGTTGGAGCGCGGGTTGATCGCGCGAGCGCCCACTCTGGTCCCGATCCCGTCGTCGGCCTATCCG
Source organism: Cognatilysobacter lacus (assembly GCF_008274655.1). Classification (GTDB taxonomy): domain Bacteria; phylum Pseudomonadota; class Gammaproteobacteria; order Xanthomonadales; family Xanthomonadaceae; genus Cognatilysobacter; species Cognatilysobacter lacus. Next base: position 3,401 of record NZ_VTRV01000089.1, read on the forward strand.
ACGCCTGCGCGTCGCCCTGACTATTCGGTGCTGGATTCCGGCGGGCTGGCCGCCCTTGGGATCGATGTCCCCGACTGGCGCGACGCGTTCCGCCATACCCTCGACCGCGACGGGGATGCGCTGGCGCGCCTGCTCGGCTAGCCTGTAGCGGGGGACTGCGGGCGGAGGCGGCACATGGCGTGCCGGGAACGACCCGCAGTCGGGTAGCAACCGACGCAGGACGGGGAAAATGAAGGGATTGAAGATAGCTGTGCTCGCTGCCGCACTGGCGGCGACGCCGATCGTGCACGCGCTCGACGTCGAGCCGTATATCCGCAAGGACAAATTCGAACAGATCCTGATTTCGCCCAAGGGCGAGTTCTTCGCGGCCACGGTTCCGCTGGAGAAGCAGACGATCCTCGCGATCATCCGCAGGAGCGACAACAAGGTTCTTAGCCGCTTCGGGATGGGCGAGAACACCGTGATCGGCAACTTCCGTTGGGTCAACCCCGCGCGCGTGCTGTTCACGGTCGGAGAAAAGTTCGGCGCGCTGGACAGCCCATCCGGTACGGGCGAGATCTACGGCATCGACGCGAAGGAGGGCGCGATCGGCGAACTGCTGGTCGGGCAGCGAGTCACCACGAATACCGGGACCGGCGGCGGGTCGCACATCCAGGCCAAGAAGGTCGAGCAGGTGTGGGCCGACATCATCGACGACCTGCCCGGGGACGACCGCAGCGTCGTGCTGGAAGTCGGAACCTTCGGCGCGGAATTCCCGCGCGTGGAGAAGATGGACGTCTACAGCGGACGGCGCATCCGCCTGGCCAGTGCGCCGATCCGCAGCGCGACGTTCTCGACCGACAACGCGGGCGTGGTGCGCTTTGCCCACGGCGCGGATTACGACCGCGCCGGCAAGCTCTATTACCGCGACGGCGAAGGCAGCGAGTGGCGGCTGGTGAACGACGAATCGGTGACCGGCCTCGATCGCGTGCCCGCGGGCTTCTCGAGCGACAACCGGACGGCATACCTCGTTGCGGAAGCCGACAAGGGGCCGGACCACCTGGTCACTTGGGATCCGGCAACGGACAAGGTGGCGGACGTCCTCGTGGATCCGGTGGTCGATCCCGAAGCGATGATCACGGAACTCGGCAGCGAAGTCCCGGTGGGCGCGTTCTTCAACAACGAAACGCTGTCGACGCGGTTCTTCGACACCAACAGCCGCCGCGCCAAGGTGCAGGCACGACTGGAAGAAGCGTTTCCCGGGCAGCACGTGTACGTCACGTCGGAAACGGCTGATGGCGGAACCGCGCTGGTCAGGGTGGGAAGTTCGCGCAACCCCGGCGACTACTATCTTTTCGACACGAAGCTCGGCAAGGCGAACTATCTGCTGAGCAACGGTGAATGGTTCGACCCTGAGCGCATGAATCCCACGCAGGCCTTCGAATTCGCAGCCCGCGACGGACTCAAGATCCACGGCTACATGACGCGGCCGCGTGGGTCGGAGGGCAAGCGTTTGCCGATGGTCCTGCTGCCGCACGGCGGGCCGTTCGGCGTCCGCGATGACGAAGGGTTCGACGCCGAAGTGCAGATGCTTGCCAGCGCCGGCTACGCCGTCATGCGGGTGAACTACCGCGGCTCGTCGGGGTACGGGCGCAGCTTCAGCGAAGCGGGGCGCAAACAGTGGGGCCTCGCGATGCAGGACGACCTGACCGATGCCACGCGCTGGGCGATCTCCAGCGGCCAGGCCGACGCCGGCCGTATCTGCATTTACGGTGGCAGCTATGGGGCCTACGCCGCGTTGATGGGCGTTGCCAAGGAGCCGACGCTGTATCGCTGCGCGGTGGGGTACTCCGGCGTGTACGACCTGCCGACGATGTACACCGACGGCGACACCCACACGAGCGCGTACGGCAAGAACTTCCTCGCTGACTGGGTGGGATCGCGCGAGGAGATCGCCGCGGTGTCGCCGACGCGCATGGCAGCGCGCAGCAAGGTGCCCGTGTTCCTGGCGGCCGGCGGCAAGGACGAACGCGCCCCGATCGGCCATAGCAAACTGATGGAAAAGGCACTGATCAGCGCCGGCACGCCGGTGGAGACGCTGTACATCCCGACCGAGGGGCATGGCTTCTATACGATCGAACACCGCCGCGAGTTCTACACGAAGCTGCTGGCGTTCCTCGCGCGCAACATCGGGGGCGAGACCGCCACACCGCCCGTCCCGGCGGCAAGTGCCTCGACGTCGCACTGATCCAGACCGCTGAAACGAAAAAGGCGCCCCAGGGCGCCTTTTTCATGTCACCGGAAACGCGTCACTTCACCCCATGCATCCAGCGTCGGAGCAGCGGTGAAACGACGAATGCCAGAACCGCGAAGCCGATGCCGATCCACATCATCAGCCAGAACAGGTGCGCGTATTTCGCGCCCGCGTCCGCCATGTCGATCGCCGTACCCTCCGGGATATCGAGGGAGGCCAGCTTGCCGAACTTGGCGGCCAGCGTTTCCGAAAACGCGGTGGCTAGGAACCACGTCCCCATCATCAGGCTGACGACGCTGCGTACCGACAGCTGGGTCACCGCTGACAGCCCGACCGGCGCGAGGCACATCTCGCCCACCTCGAGGGTGAAATAGGCCAGTACCAGCCACCAGACGCTGGCCAGCTGCCCGGTCGCGCCGGCCTGCTGCGCCGCCCAGGCCAGCGGGATGAAGCTCAGCCCCGCGAACAGCAGGCCCAGCGCCGACTTCGTCGGCTTCGAAGGGTCCTTGCCGCGCCGCCCCAGCCACGCCCACAGCGCGCCGAATGTCGGTGCGAGCAGCACGATGAACATCGCGCCCAGATACGTGAGCGAGCTGGCCGTCTGCGGCAGCACCAGCGCGTCGCGAACGAGGAAGACGAGCATGGCGATGATGGCCGCGCCGAACAGCACGCGCGGTGCGGCCGAGGTCGGCTTGCGGTCCGACAGCGTCGCCGATACCACGAATGCCAGCGGTGCCAGCAGCAGCGAGACGATCGACCAGGGCGCCGAGCGCAGGAACGCGGCGAAATCGACGTGGGCCGCGGTCGAGGCCGCCTGCGCCGCCGGGTTCACCAGCGACGGCACGATGTCCTTCGTCAGCATGCGGTCGGTGAACGTCACCCAGGAGCCGTAGGTCTGCTCGTAGAGGGTGAAGAACACCAGGCACATGAAGATCAGGGTGATCAACGCGATCATCTGCTGGCGCTGCACCGCGTTGCAGCGCGCGATCACGAACCAGGTGAACCAGACGAGCACGCCGACCATCACCAGGATCATCAGGCCGAGTGCGAGCGACACGTCACCGGGTAGCCGGAACGCGCCGTTCGCCACCGCCCACATGAGCCACGCGACAGGGAGCAATCCGACAACCGCGCCGACATAGATGGCTATTTCCCGCGGAATCCCGAACACGCGCTCGCGAAGGCGCGACGGTTCCGGCGGCTCCGCATGACCGTGCAGGTACTTCTGCCCCCAGATGAACTGGCCGAGGCCGAGCAGCATGCCGATGCCGGCTGCGCCGAAGCCGTAGTTCCATCCCAGCGTCTGGCCGAGGTAGCCGCACACGATCGACGCGAACAGCGCGCCGAGGTTGATGCCTGCGTAGAACAGCGAGAAGCCCGAATCGCGGCGCGGATCGTCCTCGGCGTAGAGCTTGCCGACGATCGTGGAGATGTTGGGCTTCAGGAAGCCCACGCCCATGATGATCAGCGAAAGGGACAGGTAGAAGAACCGCAGGCTGCCTTCGTCGCGAACGACGTGGCCCGCCACCATGTGCGCCGCCTGGCCTTCGATCGCCATGCCGGCATGCCCGAGCACGAGCAGCAGACCGCCGAAGATCACGGCCTTGCGCATGCCGAGGTAGCGGTCGGCGAGCATGCCGCCGAACACCGGGATGCAGTAGACAAGCCCGCCGTACGCACCCAGCACGTCGTAACCCGCGTTGTCGGTGAACAGGTGGTGCTTCAGCAGGTACAGCAGCAGCAACGCCTTCATTCCGTAGAAGGAGAAGCGCTCCCACATCTCGGTGAAGAAACAGACGTAAACGCCTTTGGGATGCCCGAACAGGTCGTGGCCCGGATCGGCGGTGAGCGCGGAAGCATTGCGGATCGACGACACGCGGAACTCCGGCGTGTGAAAGGTGGCCGGAGTATAGCCACGGCCGCCGCGAGGACCCGTGCCGTGCCGTATCGGCTTCGCTTTGCCACCACCGGCCGTGGGCCTACCATCGGGCTTCGCCCCTGCACGTGGAGTCCCGATGTCCCTTCGCCATGCCCTGCTGCCCCTGATGGTCGCCGCCGCGCTCCCGCTCGCCGCGGGCGCCGCGCCCCACGGCCTGCAGCCCGAGGAGCTCGCCACGCTCGATCGCTTCTCGTCGCCCGTGCTCACGCCGGATGGCCGGACGCTGGTGTTCGCCCGCCGCGTGGTCGATTTCGACGCGAACAAGGCATCCACCGCGCTGTGGGCGCAGGACGCGACGAACCCGTCCGCCAAGCCGCGCCGACTCACGCCGGATGGCTGGAACGTCAATTCGCCGGAAATTTCCCACGACGGCAAGCGTGTCTACTTCCTGAGCTCCAAGGGCGGCTCGTCCCAGCTCTACGCTGTGCCCACGAGTGGAGGCTCGCCGGCGCAGGTGACCGCGCTGCCGATGGATGTCGGCAGCTTCGCGGTATCGCCGGACGACGCGCGCGTGGCGGTCTCGCTCGAGGCGTACCCGGACTGCGCGGCCGACCTCGCCTGCAACGCCAAGCACGCGGAGCGAAAAGATCTCAAGAAGACCAGCGGCGTCGTGTTCGACCGCCTCTTCATCCGTCACTGGGACGCATGGAACGAAGGCAAGCTCAATCGCCTGTTCGTCGCAGAGCTGCCGGCCTCCGGCAAGACGGTGTCGACGGCGAAGCTGGTCGGCGGCAACGTGGTCGGCGACGTTCCGTCGCGCCCGTTCGGTGATTCCACCGAGTTCGGTTGGTCGCCCGACGGGAAGTCGGTCGTGTTCAGCGCGCGCGACGCCAATCGCGAAGAGCCGTGGTCGACCAACTTCGACCTGTACCTGGCACCCGCCGACGGCAGCAGCGAGGCGCGCAACCTCACCGCCTCGAACAAGGCGTGGGACACTGGCGGCGTGTTCAGCCCGGATGGCCGCACGCTGTACTACCGCGCGATGAAGCGCCCGGGCTTCGAGGCCGACCGCTTCGCGCTGATGGCGATGGACCTGGCCAACGGCGCGACTCGCGAGATCGATCCGAAGTGGGACCGCTCCGCAGACGGCATAACGCTGTCGAGCGATGGCAAGACGATCTACACCACGGCCGAGGACATGGGCGAGCACCCGCTGTGGGCGGTGGACATCGCGTCGGGTGGCGTCACCAAGCTCGTCGGCGACGGAACGGTGTCCGCGTTTGACGTCGAGAACGGCGTGCTCGCGTTCTCGCGCAATTCGCTGAAGTCCGGCGACCAGTTGTTCTCCGGTGGCCTCAACGGCAGGCCGGTTCGTGCGGTGTCGTCGAGCGCCGGCGAGCTGTTGAAGGATGTCCGCTTCGGCGACTACGAGCAGTTCGCGTTCAAGGGCTGGAACGGCGACACCGTGCACGGCTACGTCGTGAAGCCGTGGAACTACCAGAAGGGCAAGACATATCCCGTCGCGTTCCTCGTGCACGGCGGGCCGCAGGGCAGCTTCGGCAACGGCTGGAGCTATCGCTGGAATCCGCAGACGTACGCGGGGCAGGGCTATGCGGTGGTCATGGTCGACTTCCACGGATCCACCGGCTACGGCCAGGCGTTCACCGACGCGATCAGCCAGCACTGGGGCGACCGCCCGCTGGAGGACCTGCAGAAGGGCTGGGCCGCGGCGCTCAAGCAGTACCCGTTCCTCAACGCGGACAAGGCGTGCGCACTGGGCGCGAGCTACGGCGGCTACATGGTCTATTGGATGGCCGGCAACTGGAACCAGCCGTGGAAGTGCCTGGTCGACCACGATGGCGTGTTCGACAACCGCATGATGGGTTACAGCACCGAGGAGCTGTGGTTCAGTCGTTGGGAAAACGGCGGGACCCCGTGGGAGCACCCGGAGCTCTACGAGAAGTTCAACCCGGTCAACTACGTCAAGAACTGGCGGGTGCCGATGCTCGTGATCCACAGCCAGCAGGATTTCCGGATCCCGGTGGAGCAGGGCATCGCGGCATTCAGCGCGTTGCAGCAGAAGGGCATCGAGTCGAAGTACCTGTACTTCCCTGACGAGAACCACTGGGTGCTGAAGCCGCAGAACAGCGTGCTGTGGCACCGCACCGTCAACGACTGGCTGCGCCAGCACATCGGCCAGTAAGTCGACCTGCGTTTCGGAACGCCCGGCGCCGCGGGGTGCCGGGCGTTTTCGTTCGTGGCCCCGTCATGCGCGTTGACGGCGCGTAGGCGAGCGTCCGCGCAGGCTCGGTCCCATGAGCGAACAGAAGTGGCCCGACCGTCTCTGGATCGTCCGGCACGGGGAGTCGGCCGGCAACGTCGCACGTGATCGCGCGCACGCGGCGTCTTCGCTCTACATCGATTACGACACGCGCGATGCGGACGTGCCGCTGTCGCCGCTCGGCGAGCGCCAGGCCGACGCATTGGGGCGCTGGTTCGCCTGCCTGCCGCAGAACGAGCGCCCCGACGTGTTCCTCTGCTCGCCGTACGTGCGCGCCCAGCAGACCATGCGTCGCGCGCTGCGGCAGGCGGGCATCGACTGCGATCGGATCCGGCTGGACGAACGCCTGCGCGAGCGCGAGTTCGGCATCTTCGACGGGCTGACCAAGCTCGGCGTTCGCGAACGCTATCCAGACCAGGCCAAGGCGCTGGACCTGATCGGCAAGTTCTATCACCGGCCGCCCGGCGGCGAGAGCTGGTGCGACGTCATCCTGCGCCTGCGCAGCCTGCTCGACACTCTGACGCGCGAATACCGCGGCGGGCGCGTGCTGGTCGTCGCGCACCAGGTCACCGTGCTGTGCTTCCGCTACCTGCTCGAGCGGATGAGCGAAGCGCAGATCCTGGGCATCGACCGCGAGCAGGATGTCGCCAACTGCGCGATCACCGGATACGCGTTCGATCCCACGCGGGGCCACACCGGCAAGCTGGTGCTGGACCGGTACAACTTCGTTTCGCCGCTGGTGGAAGCGGGCGAGACGGTGACGACCGAGCCCGACGTGCCGGTCGGCCCGAAATGAGCCAGCCGCCCGTCATTGGGATAACGCCGGGTCAGCTGCGTCGCTGGCCCCTGCCGCAACCGTCGCGCGCAGGCGACAAGGACGCGCGCGGCCAGATCCTCGTGGTCGCAGGCGCCGGCGAAATGCCGGGCGCCGCGTTGCTGAGC
>NZ_VTRV01000009.1 GCF_008274655.1 Cognatilysobacter lacus
CGCAGCCGCCGGCCGCCGACGCACAGATGCAGGCCGTGCTGGACCAGCTGGGCAAGCTCGGCGGCAAGCCCATCGAGACGCTGAGCGCCGTGGAAGCGCGCAAGCAGCCCTCGCCTGCCGATGCGGTCAAGGCGTTGCTGACGTCGCAGGGCAAGCCGACCGCACCCGAGGCGGTCGGCAAGGTCGAGAACCGCACCTTCCCCGGCCCGGGCGGCGCCGTGCCGATCCGCATCTACTGGCCGAAGGGCGCAACGCCCGGCAAGCCGCTGCCGGTGGTGCTCTACATCCATGGCGGCGGCTGGGTGATCGCCGACCTCGACACCTACGACGCCAGCCCGCGCGCGATCGCCAACGCGTCCGGCGCGGTGGTGGTCTCGACGCATTACCGACAGGGCCCGGAGAACCCGTTCCCGGCCGCGCATGACGACACGCTCGCCGCCTACAAGTGGGTACTGGCGAATGCGAAGTCGTTCGGTGGCGACGCGTCGAAGGTAGCGGTCGTCGGCGAGAGCGCCGGCGGCAACATGGCGGCGAACATCGCGATCGCCGCGCGCGACCAGAAGCTGCAGGCGCCGGTGCACCAGGTGCTGGTGTATCCGGTGGCGGGCGATGACATGAATTCGCCGTCGTACCTGGAAAACGCGAACGCCAAGCCGCTCAGCAAGCCGATGATGGCGTGGTTCGCCAGGAACTACCTGGGCGACATGGCCAAGGCGTCGGATCCGCGCATCGCGCTGGTCAAGCAACCGAACCTGGGTGGCCTGGCGCCGGCGACCTTCGTGCTGGCGCAGATCGATCCGCTGCGCAGCGAGGGCGAGACGCTCGCGCAGAAGATGCAGGCCGCCGGTACGCCGGTGGAGGTGCTGAAGTTCGACGGCGTGACCCACGAGTTCTTCGGCATGGGCGCGGTGGTCGACAAGGCGAAGCAGGCCGAGCAGCAGGTCGGTGCGAAGCTCAAGGCCGCGTTCGCGTCCGCGACATCCGCGGCCTCGGCGTCGACGACTGCCCCGGCGGCGACACCGGCCGGCACGCCGCCCACGAAGTAACGGCTACGCCCGCCCCGGGTTCGCGGCTCACACCGCGGACCCGGCGACGGTTGCGCACGTCACCGTGCCGACGCAAAAGCGGGCATGCTGCGCATCGCCATCACCCCTGCGCTCGAACCCATGATCAACAACGACGTCCTGCGCAGCGTGCGCTACATGCTCGACTTCAGCGATGGCCACATCGCCGAGACGGTCCTGCTGGCCGACCCGAACGTCGTGCTCGACAAGGCCGAAGTGCAGGCGTTCCTGCGCAAGGAGGACGAGCCGGGCTTCGTGCCTTTCAGCGATCGCCTGCTCGGGCTGTTCCTCGACGGGTTGGTGATCCATTACCGCGGCCGGCAGGAGTCGGCGACGCCGCGGCCGCCGGAAAAGCGCGTCAACAACAACGTGGTGCTGAAGAAGCTGCGCGTGGCGTTCGAGTTGAAGGACGTCGACATGCACGAGATCTTCCAAGCCGCGGGGCATCCGGTGACCAAGCCCGAACTCAGCGCCCTGTTCCGCCAGCCGGGCCACAAGAACTTCCGCCTGTGCGGTGACCAGTTGCTGCGCTACTTCCTGCGCGGTCTCACCCTGCGGGTGCGCGGCGGCTGACGGCGCACGCCGCGGCGTCTGTCGGTCCGAAAAGACACCGGGCACAAAAAAACCAGGCCCCTCGCGGGAGCCTGGCCTTTACCTGCGCTGCGTCTTAGACGCGCGGATTGTTCGGGTTGACGTGCGTTTCGCGATGCACTTCAACGGTCTTCGCCTTGCGCGGAATCAAGCCGAGCAGGCCAAGCAGGCCGAGCAGGCCCCAGTTGAAATGATGCTCGCCCGACTCGTCGTCGACCGGAGCGGTGTCGGTCGGGGCGACCGCGGTACTGGCGGTGGTATCGGCCGAAGTGGCCGACGCGTCGGTCGCAGCCATGTCACTACCGGCCGGTGCGGCGGTGCCCGTTGCCGCGGCGTCCGGGGTGCCGGTCGCCATCGAGCTTGCGTCCGTGCCGCCCGTGGTGGTGCCCGCGGCTGCATCGGTGCCCGTGCTGGTCGGCGCGGTGGCGGACGGGTCCGTGCTGGTGGGGGTCGTCTGCGCGGCGACCGGGCCGGCGAGCGCGAGGGCGATGGTAGCGGCGAGGACGAGTGACGCCTGCTTGTTGTTTCGCATGGGGGGAGATTCCTTTGACGCGACACAACGTCGCGGGCGAACGCTAACCGGCCCGATGTGCACGGGCGGTGGGCATCGTCGGCTTCGTGCGCGCGTTCGGTCGGGACGCGTCACGCGCGCCGGTGATCGCGCGTGCGGGCCGGCGCGATCTGGCGCGCGCTGCGAACGGGTGTTCTCATAAGCGTCCCTCGGGGAGAGGGACGTCATTGCGCCGGCGCTTCGCAGCGGTCGGATGCATCCATCGTGTTACGGGGAGATACCGATGCGTTTCAACAGCATGTCGACGGGGGCTTCGGGCCGCCCGGGCGTCAGCCTGGTCAAGTGGCTCGTAATCGCGGTCGTCGCGATCGTCGCGATCGTCATACTTCTGCCGTTCGCGGTGGTGCCCAACGGGCACCGCGGCATCCGCCTGACGTTCGGCAGCGCATCGGACGAGGTGCTCGCCGAAGGCCTGCACTGGCGCACGCCGCTGATGCAGACGGTCTACAAGATGCCGGTGCTGATCGAGCGCTCGGAGACGGACAGCGAAGCGGCCTCGCGCGACCTGCAGCGCGTGCGCACGCAGGTGGTGCTGAACTTCCACGTTGATCCCGCGCAGGTGGTGCGCGTGTACCGCACCATCGGCGCGTTCGAGAACATCGAGCCGCGCATCATCGACCCGACCGTGCAGGAGGCGATGAAAGCAGTCACCGCGCTGTTCACCGCCGAGGAGCTCGTCACGAAGCGGCCGGAGGTCTCCGACCGCATCCGCCTGTCGGTGGCCAATCGCCTGAAGCGCCACGGCGTGGTCGTCGACGAATTCGCGATCACCAACTTCAAGTTCAGCGAGTCGTTCGACACGGCCATCGAAGCCAAGACCGTGGCCGAGCAGCAGAAACTGAAGGCCGAACGCGACCTCGCGCGCATCCAGGTCGAAGCGGAGCAGCGCGTGGCCGAAGCTCGCGGCATGTCGGAGTCGCAGAAGCTCAACGCCGAAGCGCAGGCGGTGGCATTGCAGGCGCAGCGCGCGGCGGTCACGCCGGAGCTGATCGAACTGCGTCGCGTGGAGGCGCAGCTGGAGGCGATCAAGCGCTGGGACGGCCACCTGCCCACGGTGACCGGCGGGCCGACGCCCCTTCTCAACCTGGACGCGGAATCACTGCAGCGCGCACGCGCCGCGCAGTAGCAGGTCGGCAGCGCCCGTCGGCGTCACGCCTGCGCAATCGCGGGCGTGCTTGCCATGCCGTTCACCCTCGGCGTGCCGGAATGGCGCATGAAAACCCTTCTTGTTGCGCTGTTGCTGCTCGCCCCTGCCGTCCACGCCGCCGACGCCGCCGACGCGCTGTCGACGCGCAATCCGCTGTCGATGTTCGAAGGCACGTCGACGGGGACCGGTGAACTCAGGTTCGCGTTCGGTCGTGCGCGGCCGTACACCGTCGATAACGTCGGCCGCTACGAGGCCGACGGGACGCTGCGGCTGCAGCAGGTGGTGCACTTCGCCGGGCAGCCCGACACGTCGCGCGCATGGGTGCTGCGCCCGGCGGGCGGCAACCGCTACACGTTCACGCTGAGCGATGCGACCGGCCCGGGGGTGGCGGTGGTGGACGGGGCGCGCGCATCGCTTCGATACGCGCCGCGCCACGGCGTGCGCATGCACCAGGTCCTGGAGCTGTCGGCCGACGGGCGATCGTTGGCGAACCACGGCCGCATCACCGTGCTGGGCATCCCGATCGGGCATCTCGACGAGAGCATCGTGCGGACAAGCGCGCCTTGAGCTTTCGCGCTCGCGGCGCCTGACACCGGCAGCCGCCTGCCTCAGTCGATCGGCGGCTCGCGTCCACCGGTGGGATAGCGCCCGCGCGACGCAGGGCTGGCGAACGCATGAGCGAGCGCGTCGCGATCGAGCTGCCCCTCCCACCGCGCGACGACGATCGTCGCCACCGCGTTGCCGATGAAGTTAGTGAGCGATCGACATTCGCTCATGAAACGGTCGACGCCGAGGATCAGCGCCATGCCGGCGACCGGTACTTCAGGCACCACCGCGAGCGTCGCGGCCAGCGTGATGAAGCCGGCGCCGGTGACACCGGCCGCACCCTTCGAACTGAGCATCGCCACCAGCAGCAGCGCGATTTCGTGGGCGGGCGTGAGCTGGGTGTCGGTGGCTTGCGCGATGAACAACCCGGCAAGCGTCATGTAGATGTTGGTGCCGTCGAGATTGAACGAGTAGCCGGTCGGCACGACCAATCCCACCACCGACTTGTCGCAGCCTGCGCGTTCCATCTTCTGCATGAGCAGCGGCAATGCCGATTCCGATGACGACGTGCCGAGCACCAGCAACAACTCCGCCTTGAGGTAACGGATCAGACCGAAGATCGAGAAGCCGCACAGCCGCGCCACCGTACCGAGGATCACCAGCACGAAGAACAGCGAGGTCACGTAGAACGAGCCGACCAGCCACGCCAGCTGGCCGAGCACCGCCAGCCCGTACTTGCCGATCGTGAACGCCATCGCGCCGAACGCACCGATGGGCGCCAGCCGCATCAGCATCTCCACCAGCCGGAAAACCGGCGCGAGCAGCGCGTTGAGCAGGTCCACCACCGGCCTCGCACGTTCGCCGGTGAGCGTGAGCGCGATGCCGAACAGCACGGCGACGAACAGCACCTGCAGGATGTTGTCGCCCACCAGCGGGCTCACCAACGTCTGCGGCACGATGTCGAGGATGAAACCGGTGAGCGTGAGCGCCTGCGACTTGGCGACGTAGTCGTGCACGGCCGCCGGGTCGAGCGTCGCGACATCGACATGCATGCCGGCGCCGGGTCGCACCAGGTGCGCGACCGCCAGCCCGACGACGAGCGCGAGCGTCGAGAAGAACAGGAAGTAGGCCATCGCCTTGGCGAACACGCGGCCGACGCTGGCGAGCTGCTGCATGCCCGCGATGCCGGTCACGACCGTTAGGAAGATCACCGGCCCGATGATCATCTTGACCAGCTTGATGAAGCCGTCGCCGAGCGGTTTGAGTGACGCGCCGACCTCCGGCTCGAAGTGGCCGAGCATCACGCCCGCGACGATCGCGAGCAGCACCTGGAAGTACAGGTGGCGATAGAAGGGCCGCGGCGGCGCCGACGGCAAGGCGGCATCGGCACTGATGATCGGATCCATCAAGGTCGGCTCCACGCATCGGGGTCGCGGGGACGCACCCCGGGGACGACAGCTTAAGAGCACGCCGGATATTTCGCGGCGTGGCCCGGTATCGACGACGCGACATCGCGGCGCGCCCTTGCGAAGATGCGCGCCTGGCCGGCAATGCCGCCGCCAGCCGAAACCGCGAGACGATGCCCATGAATCCTGCCGCGCTGATCCCCGTGCTGCTGGTGCTGCTTGCCGGTGGAATGCTCGCGCTGCAGGCGCCCAGCAACGTGATGCTGGCGAAAGCCGGCGGCTCGCCTCTGCTGGCGGCGCTGATCTCGTTCGCCGTGGGCACGTTGGCGCTGCTCGTCGTCTGGCTCTTCAGCGGCAACCGCCCCGGCACCGCGCCCTTCGGATCGCTGCCCTGGTACGCGTGGCTCGGTGGCATGTACGGCGCGACGTACGTGGCGATCGCAGCGTTCGCTGCGCCCCGCATCGGCCTCGCCTCGCTGATCACGATCGGCATTGCCGGGCAGATCGCGATGGCGCTCTGGCTCGACCATCACGGCGCGCTCGGACTGCCGCGCGCGCCGCTGAGTGCGATGCGCGCCGCCGGCGCGCTGCTCGTGGTGGCGGGCGTGGTGCTGGTGCGTCGCGGCTGAGCGATACGCCGCGCACGAGCATGGTGGGCATGCCGACGCGTCACCGATGAGTCACGCCGCGTCGTGCAGCATCGGGTTGCGGCCTGCCTCCCTGGCCGCAGCGACGACACCGTCGCCGGGAAAGGACATGGCAGCACCCGGCCCTGACCGGTACATCGGGGCTTTGCCATCCGGCACTCCTCCGAATGTCCGAACGCGCGAGCAGAAGCCCGCGTCCGGTCGGCGATCGACATGCGCTTCGACCTCTTCCGCCGCACCGACCTGCACGTGCTCATCGTGCCGTCGGCGTTGCCCAGGCCTGAGGCACTCGCGTCGGAAGGTCCGCTGCTCGCCGCTGGCAAGGCCTGCGTCGAGTTCGAGCAGATGTCGCACGGGTTGGCGCAGGCCATCGCGATTCGCGGCTACGGCGTCGTCGACCCGATCGACGAAGCACTGATCCGCGACTCGCTGTTGGACCCGACCGTCTAGCGCACTGCCCCATCGCGCACGCAACGCGACGGCGCGCACGGGCCGCACGACCCCCGTAAGCCCGCGCCGTGAAAGGCTTCTCAGCCGGTGAGATGGCCACGGCCAGACTGGACGGATGGCCGCCATCCGATCGACCCGACCGCCGCAGGACTTCGTGTCCATCACCGCGCCCAACTGGGCGCAGCTGTGCGAGTTGCTGGGCGAAAACCCGATGCAACTGACGCTGCGCGTGGACGGCCGATGCATCGGCTGGCGCGCGCCCCGCATGTGGTACGTCGATCCGGACAGCTACCGCGCGGTGATGCAACGCTGGCCGATGGGGTACTGGCCCGGCTGAGGCCGCTGCGTCGCGTTGCCGGCGGGTGGCAACGGTTTCACCGTCACCCGTCCCGCGCGATGATCGGTCTCCCGTCCTGCCGACTGCCGCCATGCATTCCGAATTCGATCCCGACGACAACTTCGCGCACGCCTTCGGCGAGCAGGCGGGCCTCGACGACGAAGCAGCGCTCGAAGCCGTGGTCTGGCAACTGCTGCTCCTGATCAATCCGGGCGATGAGGACGGCGCTCAGGCGCAGTTCGCCGTGTGGCGCGAAGCGGCCGAAGGCACCGACGAGGTCGAGGTGGCGGTCGAAGCGCTCCGCGACGCCACCGACTGGAAGTCGGCATTCCATGTCGACGACGGTGACACGCGCGGGCTCGTGGAAAGCCTGGACGAGCTCGCCGCGCGCTTCGACCTGCGCATCGAGTGGGGCGTGGAGGATCCGACCGACGACGAGTTCCTCGGCGGCACCGACATTGCCGAACTGCTCGACATCGCCTTCGACCGGCTGCGCGAGCATCACTACACGCTCTGGGCGCGCGAGACCGCTGACGGCCAGGCCGGCTGGATGACGTTGAGCCGCGATGACGAGGCGATGCGCGCCGTCGCGGAGGCGCTTGCGCTGCCGATCCGGCCGGCCGGCGCCTAGCCGCGATACGGGCGCTGAAGGTCGGCCGGAACTTCGTTGCGAAGGCGCGCGTGCGGTCCCGCACGCATCTGCGCGCTACGCGATTCTGCTGCGCCTGTGCCATGCTCGCGGCAGCCGCAGGCGCCCTGCGGAGCACCGGAGAACGCCATGAGCAAGGGTATGGACCGCAAGAAGGAAACCAAGAAGAAGGCTGCGAAGACGCCGCAGGAAAAGCGCGCCGCGAAGAACGAGAAGAAGACGACCAAGCCGTTCCCGCCGGCCTGATAGCGGTCGCGCGGCGCGAGCGCCGTCGCTCGGGCGACGCCGGGTGCGTTGCCCGGCGGCGAAACGTTCAAAGCAGCAACGCTACGCCGGCGGTGTCGACGAATTCCCTCTTCGGCACGCTCTTTCACGACGCGCCGCCGAACACGCCGCCGCCAAGTACGCGGCCAGGCCGACATCGCCGCTCCGCACGCGATCGGGACACTTCGATCGCGCCCGCCGTTTCTGTTTGATCCATGAGTCTTCCACTGGCTGCCCGCGCGTGGCGGGGAACGCGCGATAGATCCAAGCCCGCGACATAACCGCGCCTTGGCGGCGCGTTCAACGGCGAGGGAACGAATCCGCAGCGCCGCGGCGCGTACCTGCCGCGTGCTCATCGTGCGGCGGCGCACGGCGCGTCGTGCCGATCAGCGAGCCACCATCCGCTGCTGCGCCTCGGCATAGCGATCACCCTCGACCGGTATCCGCGAAAGCGCGTCGTCGATCGTCACGAGGTCGTCGGCATCCAGTTGCACCTGCGCGGCGCCGAGATTCTCGTCGAGCCGGTGCAGGTGCGTGGTGCCGGGGATCGGCACGATCCAGGGCCGTTGCGCGAGCAGCCATGCAAGCGCGATCTGCGCCCTGGTCGCCGCTTTCCGCGCCGCGATGCTGCCGAGCGAGTCGACGAAGGCCTGGTTCGCGGCACGCGCCGCGGCCGAGAAGCGCGGCACGTTGTTGCGGAAGTCGCCCACCTCGAACGAGGTGTCGGCATCGATGGCACCGGTGAGGAAGCCGCGACCGAGCGGGCTGAACGGCACGAAGCCGATACCGAGTTCGTCAAGCAACGGCAGCAGTTCCGTCTCGGGCTCGCGCCACCACAGCGAGTACTCGCTCTGCAGCGCAGCCATCGGGTGCACCGCATGCGCGCGGCGGATGGTGTCGACGCCCGCTTCGGACAGCCCGAAGTACCGCACCTTGCCTTCGCGTATCAGTTCGCCGACCGCACCTGCGACGTCTTCGATCGGTACGTGCGGATCGACGCGATGCTGGTAGAAGAGATCGATCACGTCGGTGCCGAGGCGCTTGAGCGAGGCCTCCGCCACGGCGCGGATATGCGCGGGCCGGCTGTCGAGCAGGCGTTGACCGTCACCGGGGATGGCGAAGCCGAACTTGGTAGCGATGACCACGCGGTCGCGCACCGGCGCCAGCGCCTGCCCGACGAGTTCCTCGTTGGTGAACGGGCCGTAGATCTCGGCAGTGTCGAAAAGGGTGACGCCGCGATCGACCGCGCCACGCAGCAGTGCGATGCCTGTGGCGCGGTCGACGGCATGGCCGTAGCCGTGGCTCAGGCCCATGCAGCCGTAGCCGATCTCCGAAACGACGGGGCCGTTGCGGCCGAGGGTGCGCGTCTTCATCGCGAGTGCTCCGCGCCGTTTGCAAGGGCGCCCATGCGACCCCATGCGACGTCGACGGAAGATGACATGCGGCGAGCGATCGTGGGGGCCGGCAACGGGGCGCCGGCTCACGCCTCGTCCGGCACCGGGCGCCGTGCGTGCTCGAGCGCCTCGGCGGCAACGCGTGCGAGACGCTGAAGCGCGGCGCGTTCGATGTCGCCGGGTTCGCGGATGTCGCGGAAATACGTGCCGAAGGTGCCGAGTACGCGGCCGTCGCGCGCCTTGATCGGCATGCTCCACGCGCCGACGAAACCGATCGCGAGCGGCAGGTGGCGCAGTTCCGTCCACTTGCCGTCATCCAGGAAGTTCGGTGTCAGGACGATCTCGCCGGTAGCGGCAGCGGCGGCGCACGTACCGACATCGGGGTGCGGCTGTATGCCGTCGATCGCCGCGAGGTAATGCGACGGCAGGCTCGCGGATGCGCCGTTGCGCAGCAGGCCTGCATCATCGAGGACCAGCACGGACGCGGCGCAACCTTCGCCCGCCACCGCCTCGGCGGCGTGCGCGAGTCCTGCCAGCACGTCGTCCAGCGGTACATCCCGCGCGATCTGCTTCAGCGCGATCTCGCATGCGCGTGCTATTTCATCCATCCGCCACCTCGCGGGTTTCTGGCCGGATCCGCCGGCCCATTCGACGCGCCCGACGTTACGACGGGCTCGGCCGGGGGCCGCGTGAAGCGCGCCGGCAACGTTCAGCGTCGTCGCGGCCGTGTCAAAGGTGCCGCGCACCGCGGGGATCAGGCGGGAACGATCACGCGCACAGGTCGGCGACCGCGCGTCCGGTGCGCCTGCCGATGCCACGCGGCTCTGGCAGGCGCGCATCCAAAGACGCGGCGATCCGCTACAGCTTGCGGACGCGGAATTTCTTCGCCTTGATGCGACCTTCCTGCAGTCGCGTCAGGGCACGCTCGGCCTGTGCACGCGCGACAGCCACGTAGCTGCGCGTGGCGAACACGTCGATCTTGCCGATCGCGTCGGCCTTCAGTCCCGCATCACCGGTGAGCGCGCCGACGATATCGCCGGGACGGAGCTTGTCGGTGCGGCCCGCGTCGATGCGCAGCGTGACCATCGCGGCGCGCACGCCGACATTCGCGCGCAGCGCCGCCAGCGGCGGGCGACGCGTGGTGACACGAAGGCCCAGCGCTTCGTCGATCACGCGCAGCCGCGGCTGCTCGCGCGGCGTGCACAGGGTGAGCGCGGTGCCCTTCTTGCCGGCCCGCGCCGTCCGGCCGATACGGTGAACGTAGGTGTCGGCATCGTTGGGCACGTCGTAGTTGACGACCAGGCCGAGGTCCTCGACGTCCAGCCCGCGCGCGGCGACGTCGCTGGCCACCAGCACGCCGCAGCTGCGATTGGCGAAACGCACCAGCACTTCCTCGCGGTCGCGCTGCTCCATGTCGCCGTGCAGCGCGAGCGCGGTGAAGCCCAGGTGCGCGAGCGACGCCACGACTTCTTCGGTATCACGCCGCATGTTGCAGAACACCACCGCGCTCTCGCCGCCATGCTCGATCAGCAGGCCCGCGAGTGCAGCCGGTTTCTGCGCGGGCTCAACGTCGTAGAAACGCTGCTCGATCTGCGCCGCCTCGGCTTCGCCGCCGATGGTCACTTCCACGGGATCGCGCATGGCGGCGCGCGCCACGTCGCGGATCGCTTCGGGATAGGTCGCGGAGAACAGCAGTGTCTGCCGCGATGCAGGTGTCGCCTTGATGATCTCGCGGATGGGTTCCTCGAAGCCCATGTCCAGCATGCGGTCGGCTTCATCCAGCACCAGCACGCGCACGTCGCGAAGGTGCAGCACCTTCTTGCGCAGCAGTTCCTGCACGCGGCCCGGCGTGCCGACCACGACATGCGGCGGGTGCTCGAGCGAGGCCAGTTGCGGACCGAGCGCCACGCCGCCGAACAACGTGAGCAGCTTGAGGTTGGGCATGCCGGTGCCGAGCCGGCGGATCTGCTTGGCGACCTGGTCGGCGAGCTCGCGCGTCGGACACAGCACCAGCGCCTGGACGCGGATGTCGGAGAGATCGAGGCGATGCAGCAATGCGAGGCCGAACGCGGCGGTCTTGCCGCTCCCGGTAGGCGCCTGCCCGATCAGGTCGCGCCCCTCCAGCAACAGCGGCAGCGCGCGCGCCTGCACCGGCGTCATGCGCACGTGGCCGAGCGCGTCCAGGCCCTGGAACAGCGCAGGCGCGAGGGGAAGATCGGTGAATTCAACGGCGTCGGTCATGCGCCATGATACGGCGCGCTCGCGTGGTCGCTGTTTCGACGCGCTGCGCGGTGCACAGGCGGCCGGGGTCAGGCTCGTTGACGAAGCCGGGGAACGCCGCAAGCCGCATGCATCCACCCGGACGCGCCACGGGGGGTTCACGACTCCGCACGCAGGATCGCCTCTCCTTACCCCTGTGTCGCCCATGGCCTCTTCCGGCAACAAGGTCGTCATTGCTGCGCTCATCGGCAACCTGGCGGTGTCCGTCACCAAGTTCGTCGCCGCTTCGATGACCGGAAGCTCGGCCATGCTCAGCGAGGGCGTGCATTCGCTCGTCGACACCAGTAACGAATTGCTGATGCTGTACGGCATGCGGCGAGCGTCGCGGCCGGTCGATGTCGCGCATCCGTTCGGGCACGGGCGCGAGCTCTATTTCTGGGCGTTCATCGTCGCGCTGCTGGTGTTCGCGCTCGGCGCGAGCGTGTCGATGTACGAGGGCGTCGGGCAGCTTCGGCACCCCGAGCCCGTGGAAAGGCCCGTCGTGAACTACCTGGTGCTGGCAGCGTCGATGGTGTTCGAGGGCGTCTCGTGGACCATCGCGATGCGCGAATTCCGCCGGGCGAAAGGGTCGCTGGGCTGGTTCGAGGCGTTCCGACAGAGCAAGGACCCGACCACGTTCACCGTGCTGTTCGAGGACACCGCCGCGCTGGCCGGCCTGGTGGTCGCACTCTGCGGTATCGGGCTCGCACAGCTCACGGGCAATCCTCGCTGGGACGGCGGTGCCTCGGTCGTGATCAGCCTGCTGCTCGCCTTCACCGCGCTGCTGCTGGTGCGCGAAACGAAGGCATTGTTGCTGGGCGAGAGCGCCGGCGACGCCGTGCGCACGGAGATCCTGCGCATCGCGGGTGCAGACCCCGGCGTGCGTTGCGCGAACGGCGTGATCACGCAGCAGTTCGGCCCGGAGACGGTGGTGGCCGCGCTCAGCGCCGACTTCCACGACGCCATGACCACCACCGAGATCGAGGACTGCATTCGCCGCATTGAAGCCGGCGTGCAGAAGGCGAATCCCGAGGTGGTCGCGCTGTTCGTCAAGCCGCAGACGGCGGAGATATGGCAGCAACGCACGCTGCGGGCCCGGCGTGGCGAGGCGCCCTCGGCCGCTGCGAAATAGCGTCGATCAGGCGGGCAGGATCCGGTCGATCGCCTGCGCGGTGTCGATCGCGGCGGGCAACGTGCCGAGTGCCAACGCATGCGGCTGTGCGAGTCGGCTCGCAAGGAACGCGTCGGCCACTGCCGCATTCGCGCGCAGCAGGATGGCCGCCTGCAGCGCGAGCGCAAGCGATTCCACCAGCCGTCGTGCGCCGCCTTCGCCCGGCATCCCCGACGACAGCGACGCGAGCAGCGGATCCACGAAGGCGTCGTAGCCGGCGTGCACGCCCCGCGGGCCGCCAAGCTCCGCACGCAACGCCTCGACCGCGGGCGGTTCGCGCGACAGCGCGCGCAGGACGTCCAGGCACTGCACGTTGCCGCTACCCTCCCAGATCGAATTGAGCGGCGCCTGCCGGTACAGCCGCGGCAGCATCGATTCCTCGATATAGCCGGCACCGCCCAGGCATTCCTGCGCCTCGTTGACGATGACCGGCGCGCGCTTGCACAGCCAGAACTTGCCGATCGCGGTGGCGATGCGGGCGAACGCGGCCTCGCGCCGATCGCCTGGTGAACGGTCGACCGCGCCGGCGACTCGGATCGCCAGCGCGGTCGCGGCCTCGACCTCGATCGCGATGTCCGCGAGCACGTTGCGCATCAGCGGCTGGTCGATCAACAGCGCGCCGAATGCGCGTCGATGGCGGACGTGATGCGTCGCGTGCGCCAGCGCCATCCGCATCTGGGCCGCGGCCCCGAGCATGCAGTCCAGCCGCGTGAGCATCACCATCTCGAGGATGGTCGCGACGCCGCGGCCTTCCTCACCCACCCGCCAGGCCGACGCGCCGGTGAACTCGACTTCCGCCGAAGCATTGCTCCAGTCGCCCAGCTTGTCCTTCAGGCGCATCAGGCGGAACGCGTTCTTCGCGCCGTCGTCGAGGCGACGCGGCATGAGCAGGCACGTCAGGCCACCGGGGGCCTGCGCGAGCACGAGGAAACCATCCGACATCGGTGCGGAGAAGAACCATTTGTGGCCGACGAGCGCGTAGCTGCCGTCGTCGCTTGGCGTGGCGACGGTGGCGTTGCTGCGCACATCGCTGCCGCCCTGCTTCTCGGTCATGCCCATGCCGAGGGTGACGCCGCGCTTGTCCGCAATCGGCACGTCGCGCGGGTCGTAGACCGGCGCGGCGGCCTTGTCCGCCCAGTGCTGCAGTGAAGGCTCGCGGCGCAGCACCGGCACGGCGGCATGCGTCATGGTGAGGGGACAGCTGGTGCCGGCGTCGGCCTGGTGGTGCAGATAGCTCAACGCCGCGCGCGCGACATGTGCGCCTGGCGCGGCGGACTGCCACGACAGTCCGGCGACGCCGTGGCTGATCGCGGCGTCCATCAGCGCGTGGTAGGCGGGATGGAACTCGACGCGGTCGATGCGCAGACCGCGCGGGTCGTGCGTGCGCAGGCGCGGGCGATCGCGGTTCGCGTCGAAGCCCTGCGTATACAGGGCGTCGCCCGCGAGGCCGCCATATGTTGACGGCAGCGCAGCGACGGCGGCATCGCCCTCGCGTGCCACGCCTTCGCGCAGCGCGACGTCTTCGGCCCACAGGTCACGCGGCGCGAATTCCGGCGGCTGGTTGGCGACATCGTGCGTTTCGAACCGGGCGTGGGCCATCGTGGGCGTCCTCCGCGGGAGGATCGATGCTACCGCGCCCGCCGCCCGCCGCCCGCCGCTCAGCGCACCACGCAGGCCGCCGTCAGCAGGCACAGCGACGTGATCGCCAGCAGGTGTTGGAATCGGCGACGCATGCGTTGCAGCTGGCGTGCAGTGAGGTGCGGCGATGGGCCGCCGTCAGCGCGTCGTGGCGCAATGTAGCGTGGTGACATGCCTTTACTCTGCGCATCCGGCGTCGTGCATGGATGAAGACGCAGGCGATGCGCGACGCTGGCCTTGCTGCCTGCCAGCAGGGACCGCTTCGATGCGCTTCAGTCAGCCGCGCCGTCGCGCAGTTCGCGCGCATTCCACAGGACGAACCTCACTTGCCTGCGTGCAGTGTCGACAATCAGTTCGACGACGCCGTCAGGACTGTGGGCGAACACGCCGGGCACGCGCAGCGTCGCTGCCTTGAGGCTCTTGAAGAACGCGCGGTCCGTATGCGGGTCGACGTGGGGCACCGCGAGCACGCGGATCGCGTGCACGTGCTCGGCGATCGCGGCATCGAACGCGCGGAGATCGAGGCGGCGCGCATCCAGGCGCGTCATCGCCTCGGCATGCTCGACGATGGCGTCGGCGGTGTCGGAGTAGCCCGTCATGGCATTCGCGTTCGCGGCAGGGGCGCGCAGTGTACGCAGCGCGCGTCGCGCGACGTGCATACCAAAAACGAAACGGCCGGACCCCTGGGGGCCCGGCCGTTGTCAGAGCGCAGCGTGGATCAGTTGCAGACGCGAACGATCTCGCGATACGTGCGGTCCTGGCGATGGCGCTGGATCTTGTGGCCCGCCACGCCGCCGGCAACCGCGCCGCCGACCGTCGCGAGATCACGACCCTTGCCACCACCGACCTGATGGCCGATCAAACCGCCGAGCGCCGCGCCGATGGCGGTGCCGGTGACGCGATGAGGATCCTGCACGGCGTGCTTGCGGTAGACCACCTTGTCATAGCAGTGCGTTGCGGCCTGGGCCGACGGAGCAACGACTGCGCCGGCGAGCAAGGCGGCGACGAGGAGAGTGCGGACATTGTTCATTGCGACCTCGGGTTGCTCGGGAGATGACCCGACTCTAGGCAGCTGACCCCGGCTGGCAGCTGACTCGGTGCGCGCGCGAGTCAGGCGGCAGTAATGCAGCGCAAGGCATGCGGCGCCGGTCGCGCTCCGGACCGGCGTGCGACGCGGCTTCCGTCGGCGTGTGCGCCGGCGGCGTCCCACGCGACAATGCCGCCCGATGACCCATGACCCTGCCCTGCTCCAGCGCGCTCAACGTCTATTGCCCGGATTCCTCGCAACCGGCATGTCGGCATTCGTGGCCGCCGTGGTGACGGCGATCAATACGGGTATCGATGCCGGCTTCGTCTTGCGCTGGCTAGCCGCGTGGTTGCTCGCATGGCCGGCGGCGGTTGTCGCGGCCTATGCACTGCGCCCGCTTGCGTGGCGGCTGGCGCTCACGGTCGCGCGCCTGCGCTAGGGCAGGCCCATGCGCAGCCCTTCGATCTGGTGCAGCTGCACGATTGGCTCCAGCCGGTCGACGACGCGACAGGTCAGGTGGCCCAGCACGCCCGGCGGCAGCGATCGCGCGTAGTCGCGCGTGACCTGCAGGTCATGCCGCGCGGCGTTGCAGGCGTCGGGCGCATCGACGCCCAGCACCAGCACCGGCCGCGGCAGGCCGGAGCGATTGGCCGTCCCGCGATGGATCGTGAGCGCCGAACGCGCCGAGATATCGCCCATGCGCGGCAGCTTGCGCTCGGCGCGCGCCTCGTAGCGCGGCCAGTAATCGCGCGAGGGGAACATGCCGCCGTCGAAATCGAGTCCGGGGTCCCATTGCGTGCCGGGCGCGATCTCGAAGGGGCCCATGTCCTCGGTCACGTCGACGGTGGTGAGGTTGAAGGCGAGCGAATCCAGCCGGCGGCCGATCAGCGTCGCCGGCGGGGACGGAAAGTCACGATGCCACGGCTGGTCCATGGCGCCGGGGCCGGGCACGTCGAAACCGATCTCGACGATGCGCCAGTCCGGGCCCAGCACCGCCGCGGAGACGGCAACGATCCACGGGTGCGTCGCGAGGTCGACGAAGCCCTGCAGCCGCTCCGGATGCACCTCGACGTAGTGGCGGCTCGGCCCGCGTGGCACGGCGCCGCCCGGAATGCGCAGCGCCTCGGCGAACAGGGTGTCGATGTCCGCGCGAAGTCGCTGCACCCATTCGCGCGTGAAGCCTTGCCTGAGTCCGATGATGCCGGGGCCGTAAAGCCCGCCGAGGATCCGGGCGGGGTCGAAGTCGTCGGCAACGGGCGCGTCGGTGGCGCTCATTCAGGCCTCCGCACTGTCGAACAGCGCCTCGATCTCGCGCAGCGAGCGGGGCCGCACGCTGCGCGCGCGCTCGACGCCGTCCTGCAGCAATACGAAAGTTGGCCAGAGTTTCACGGCGAAGGAGCGGCCCAGCCGGCGGCCGCGGCCGTCCTCGATGCGCAGATGGGTCACGCCGTCGCGCCGGGCGAGCGCATGGTCCAGCAGCGGCTCGGCGGCGAGGCAGTGCGGGCACCACGGCGCGCCGAACTCCAGCAGCAACGCGCCGGGCATCGCATCGATCGTCTCCCGTGCCGGTTCGTGCGGGACGTAGGCACGGCTCATCGCCATCGGTCAGTCATGTCCTCGGCGGATTGCCGGATGCGGAGCGACGCCAGGCCGGTCGCACGGGCCGTGCGCACGCGGCGGGAGAGGGGAAGGGATGCCCTGGCATTCGAAGTCCACATGGTCGTCGCGGTCGCGGCCGACACGTTGCCGGTGCCGGATCTGGATGCCCGTGCCCATCGCCCCTCCTGTCTCAGACGGATGATCGACGCACGGCCGTGATCGGCAGGCCACGGGCGGGTGACGGTACGGACAAGCCGCCGGTCGGAAATCGCGAGCGCGGGCGCACGGGCGCCACGCCCGCGCGTTAGGTTTCCACGTAAATGCGAACCCTGTCACGTTACGGCCCCGGTTCCGTCGTGCTCGCCGCGCTGGTCGCCGCGAGCGCGCCGGCCGCGCCGTCGGTTGCCCATTGGCAACTGCGGGGATCCGGCATCGATGCGCAGGCGGTGGCCAGCGGCAGTGATGGCGAGGCGCGCGTTTCGCTGCGTTGCGAACGTGGCGATCCGGTGCTGTTGCTGCGGATCGCCGCCGGCCTGCTGCCTCCCGATCCCACGCAGGTCACGCTGGTGGCCGATGGCACCGGCATGGACTACCCCGTCGTGCATTCCGAGGGGCAGGCACTCACCTCGCGTATCGCGCTGGACGCGCCGATCCTCGACCGCATGCTGGCCGCGCATGACTTCGAGGTCTCGGCCCGCGGTCGCACGCTGGCGACCGGATCACCCGGCGATGCGCTGGCCCGGGTGGTCAGCGCCTGCCGCGACCTTCACTGGCCGCGCGACGCCAGGATCGCGCCGAGTGACGCGGGCTTGGCGAACAGGTAACCCTGGCCCAGCTCGCACCCGAGCGTGAGCAGCGCACGACGCTGCGCCTCGGTCTCGATGCCTTCGGCGACGACTTCCAGACGCTGCGCGCGAGAGAGCGCGAGGATCGCGCGCACCACCGCCGTGCTACCGCCTTCTTCTTCGATCTGCAGGTCGCTGATGAACGAGCGGTCGATCTTGACTGTGTGCAGCTTGAACCGATGCAGGTAGCTCAGCGACGAATAGCCGGTGCCGAAGTCATCGAGCGCGATCAGCACGCCGCTCTCGCGCAGCCGGTTGAACACCTGCCCGATCTGCTCGGGATTCTCGAGCAGCGCGCCCTCGGTGACTTCGATGCGCACCTGCGCCGAGTTGACGCCCTTGGCGGCCACGAGTTTCAGGAAGCGCTCGTCGAGATCCTGCGAGCGGAAATGGCGTGGCGAGAAATTGAGATTCACGTACTGGCCGGGCTGCACCAGCGCAGCGATGCATTCGAGCGTGCGCTCGAACATCTGCCAGTCGATGGCCTCCATGCTGCCGCTCGCATCGGCGACATGCAGGAACGCGCCCGGCGCGAGCACGCCGCGCTCGGGATGGTTCCAGCGGATCAGCGCCTCATAGCCGACGATCGCGCCGTCGACGAGCCGCACGATCGGCTGGAAGTACGGCTCGAATTCCTGACGCGTGATCGCGCGGCGCAGGTCGCTCTCCACTTCCAGCAACTGCAGCGCTTGCTCGTGGAGTTGCTCGTCGAAGACCTCGATGCGATGGCGTCCGCCGGCCTTGGCGCGATACATCGCGATGTCCGCGTCGCGCAGCAGGTCTTCGGGCGAGGTGTAGTGCGGCGAACTCAGCGTGATGCCCACGCTGACCCCGGTGAACAGTTCCTTGCCTTCGACGCGCACCGGCTCCTTCAGCGCTTCGATAACGCGCTGGCCCATGCGCATCGCGGTCTCGGGGCTGTCGACCTCCATGAGGATCGCGAACTCGTCGCCGCCGAGGCGCGCCACCATGTCGCGGCCGCCGCGCACGCACTTGCTGAAGCGCCGCGCCACTTCCTTGAGCAGCGCGTCGCCAACGAGGTGACCGACCGAGTCGTTGATGACCTTGAAGCGGTCGAGATCCATGAACAGCACGGCGAAGCGGTAGTGCGGATCACGTTCGCGGTGGGCGAGCGCCCGCACGAGCTGGTCGCGCAGGTAGGCGCGATTGGGCAGGCCGGTCAGCGAATCGTGCAATACCTCGTGCTTGAGGCGCTGCTCGATCTGTTCGCGGACTTCGATCTGCTCCGACAGCTCGATCGTGCGCTCGGACACGCGCTTCTCGAGATCGACGTAGGCGTTCTTGAGCTCGGCCGCGGCGCGCTGGCGCTCGAGGCCGTTGGCGATCTGGTAGCTGATGAAAGTGAGCAGCTCGCGGTCGCGCGAGGTGTAGCCGACCCCCGGGGTGTAACTCTGCACGGCGAGCAGCCCCATGACGCGCTCGCCGAGCAGCAGCGGCACGCCGAGCCACGCGACCGACTGCTTGCCGATCGGTGCAAGCTCGCCGCGGTGCTGCAGGTCGAGGATCCGCTGCGCCGTATCGGGGTCCGTCATGTCGAGCAGCAACGGCTTGCCGTAACGCATCGCGTATTCGGAAATGCCGCGGCCCACCGGCCTGGTCTGCGCACGATTGCCGTACTGGTCGACGAAATACGGGAACTGCACCGTGTTTCCGTCGTCGGAGAGCAGCGCGATGTAGAAGTTCCGCGCGTCGAGGAACTCGCCGACGATGCGATGCACCGCCGCGTAGAACTCGTCGAGGTTGGTGGCCGTGTGCGACAGCTCGGCGATTCGATAGAGGGTCTCCTGCACGCGCACGCTGCGCTGGCGCTCCTGGATCTCCAGCGTCAGCGCCTGCGTGCGTTCCTCGACGCGGCGCTCGAGCTCTTCCTGCTGCAGCTTGCGGTCGAGCGCGGTAAGGATGTGGCTGCCGACGTACGTCAGCAGCGCCTGGTCGGCAGCTGTGTAGCGCGGGCGCTCGACGTAGCTCTGCACCACCAGCACGCCGCGCACCGTGTTGCCCACCATGATGGGCACGCCGAGCCAGTCGAACGAATCGGCGCCGATGTCGCGCATCGGCCCGGAGATCTGCGAGCGCACTGCGTCCATGGAGCCCATCAGCGAATGCTTGTCGCGGATCACGTACCACGTGAGGCCGCGCTCGAGGACATCCATCGAGACGAACTGGTTCGGCGGGCGGACCAGCTCGTCCTCGGTGTCGACGAGGTAGATGAATCGGATCGCATCCTTCTGCTCGTCGTACAGCGCGATGTAGAAATTTTCGGCATACATGAAACGCCCGACGATCGAATGCAGCTCGCGCAGCATGTCCTCGAGGTCCATCTCCGAGCTCGCCATGTCGGCGATCTGGAACAGCGTCGACTGCAGCTGCTCGGAACGCTCGAGCATGCGCATGGATTCGGTAAGGCGGTTCTTCTCGAACACCGCACGCGCGATCGGGGCCAGAAGGTCGCATTGCTCGCGGACGCGGGCGCGCAGCTGCGCCTGGCCGTCGAGCACGATGCCGATGCTGTCGCCCGATTCCTGCGCCTCGATGCAGGCCGCGACGCGGCCTTCGCCCACCGCCCAGCCCCCTTGGGCGCGCGCGCTCATCGCGATTTCCACGTCGTGCTCGAGCAGGCGGGCGGCGTCGTGCACCTGCGCGTCGCCGCGGCCGATGCACCAGACCACGGCGACGCGGCCGAAGCCTTGGCGGTCGAGGTACTCGGCGACGCGACACGCGAAATCCGGGATGCCGACCGCGTCGAGCAGGCAGCCGAGCGCCTGACCGATCCGCTGCCCTTCGGCAGCGGGGCTGTCTCCCGTTCTCATCGCAGTCAACGCCGTCCCCATCGTGTCCATCTCCGGCCGCCCTCGCCCTCCACGCCCCGCCCGGAAGGAGGATCCTCCCACGACGTTATCGGGCGCGCGGCCTGGAGCTTGAGCATCGGGCCGCGTCGGATGTCAGGGCTTGGAGACATGGTCGTTGCAAGCCACATGCCACCGCCATGGCGCGTCCACCGCCCGTGTGATGCCGACCCGCGGCCCGGCAACCGGCCGTTCCGGCGGGGGCATCCCGTCATCCACTATGCGGATGCCGCCTGAACGGTCGACCAGATCAGCGCCATCGTTCGCGCCGGTGATGCCGAATGCGGCGCAAAGTCGCGCCGGGCCGCGACACAGGTCACGGTTGGACTTCGCCGCGGGGCGGGCAGCGCGCATCAACGGCAGGCCATCGAGCGGCTCGAGCGCGCGCAGCAGCACCGCGACGCCTTCGCCGGCCTCGCCGCAGACGGGGTTGCAGCACCAGTGCATGCCGTAGGTGAAGTAGACATACAGCCGACCGGGCGGGCCGAACATCGTGGCGGTACGTCGCGTCGGCCCGCCGAAACTGTGCGCCGCCGGGTCCTCGGCGCCGCAGTAGGCCTCGGTTTCGACGATGCGGCCGCGACGCCCGTCATCGCGCACCAGCACCTTGTTGAGCAGGTCGATCGCGACCAGCCGCGGGTCGCGGCGATAGAACGAACGCGCCAGCGTGCGGCCGCGCCGATGCGACGGTGCATTCACCTCGGGCCGCCTACGGTCGGGCGCCGACTGAGAGCCCCCATGCCGATGCCCGCCCGCGTCCGCCTGACCGGCTGCCTGCCGAGCCTCGTCGTCTCGGTCGTTCTGACGGTCCTGCTCAACGTGCGCCTTCGCGCCTGCAGCGGCTGATCATCGAACGGCCAGCGTCGCGTGCTCGAACGGCAGGCGCGTGGCGCCGGTCGCTTCGATGACCGGGCCGGCAATTTGCTGGAGCGCATTGTCGGTGTCCGTGACCAGCAGGATGCGGCCGGCCTTGATCTCGTCGCGGAACGCCTGGCGCACGGGATCCGGCAGCGCTGCACCGAAGATGGTCGCAGCCATCCCGCCAATGCTGGCGCCCGCCAGTGCGGCAATACCCACGCCGGCGAGCGTCGGCGCCATCGGCGTCAGCACCACTGCCGTCAGGTCCAGCAGCAGCCCGGTCACGCCGCCGGCTATCACGCCCTTGATCGCCGCCGGCGTGGAGTCGCTGTCGGCCTCCTTGTAGTCGTTGGAGATCGCGTCCAATTCGATGTCCGACCGTGCGACCAGCATGACCGCGTCGCGGCCCACGCCAACCGAGCGTGCGGCGTTCAGTGCCGCGCGCGCCATGTCGAGGTCGGCGGTTCTGTAGACGTGGCGAATCTTCATGGCGTCCTCGCTGCATGTTTCGCGCGCCGTCCGCACCCTTGCGGGCAGGTTCGCACGGCGCCGGTGCAAGACGCGTGATCGGTCTGCGACACTGCGCCCATGGCAATCAAGATGGTCGGTTTTGACGGCGACGACACGCTGTGGCGCAGCGAAGACTATTTCGCGCAGGCGCAGGCCACGTTCGAGTCAATCGTTGCGCCGTACGTGGAACTGCGCGGCGACGCCCTGCACGCGCGCCTCTACGAGGTCGAGAAGCGCAACCTCGCCGTATTCGGGTACGGCGTGAAGGGCATGGCGCTGTCGATGATCGAAGCCGCGGTCGACATCACCGATGCGCGCATCGATGCGAACGCGATCCACCGCATCGTCCAGCTCGCACAGTCGATGCTGCAGCATCCGGTCGAACTGCTGCCGGGCATACGCGAGGCGGTCGAACGCGTCGCGTCGCGATGGCCGGTGGTACTGATTACCAAGGGCGACCTGTTCCACCAGGAAGCCAAGGTGCGCGAGTCCGGGCTGTCCGCACTGTTCCGGCGCATCGAGATCGTCAGCGAAAAGGACGTGCCCACCTACGCACGGCTGCTGGAAGAACTCGGCGTCGAACCTCACGAGTTCGCGATGGTCGGCAACTCGCTGCGCTCGGACATCGCGCCGGTGGTGGCGCTCGGCGGCTGGGGCGTGCACGTGCCTTATCACCTGACATGGGTGCACGAACGCGAGGCCGGCCTCTGCGATCCGACGCGCGCCGAGGCCATCGGTGATGCATCCCAATTGCACGCAGCGCTGGCGTCGATCGAGCGCCGCTGCGCGGCCGCTGAAACGGCGGCCGAGTGAGCCTGAACAGCGGCGGCGCGATTACAAACGCGTTCACCTCGAGCGGAGCAGTCTCGACCCATGCCCCGCACGGTGCGGTGCGCTTATGAAGGATTCCTCCATGGCCGCTTCCCGCTGGATCGCTCCCGCCGCGCTCGCCGCCGCACTTGCCATCGGCTCGTTCGCGCCCGCGCCGGCGCATGCGCAGTCTGCGTATGAGCTCACCCGCGCAATCGTCAACATCGCCGACGTCGTGTTCCGCGGCAACGAGCCGTACTACCGCTATGGCGACTACGGCCAGAACGATCGCCTCACTGTCGGCCGTGATCGCTACGGCCGTCCGGTGTACTACCGCGCGACGCGCGACGACCGCTACAACAACAACTACAACGGCTACGACGGTCGCTATCAGGGTGCCTATGCGCACACCGCGCCGCCTTACGGCAATGCCTATGGCTATTACGGGCAGCAGCAGGGACGGGTGAAGTGCAATCCGCATGGCAAGTGCAAGACCCAGTACTACGACAGCCGTTACGACCGAGATGATCGCTATGCCCGGGACGACCGCTATGCGCGCGACTATCATCGCGACGACCGCGATGACCGGGACGACGATCGTGACTACCGGGATCGCGACGACGATTGATCGAATCCGCCAGCAGTGACAACAGGAGCCACGGTGATCGCGCCGTGGCTCTTCTGCGTTCGTCGCTGGCCGTCCACGCGCGCCAAGCGCATCATCGCCCCCGCCCCTAGGCCCTCTCATTCCGATGACCCGCTTGCTGCGCAAACGATCCGCCGCCCTGTTGCTCGCCGCCTCCCTCGGGGCGACGACGCTCGCGCACGCGCAGGGCGCGTCAGGGTCCGGCCCACACTCGGGCGACGCGTGGGTCGACGGCCGCTTGGTGGACATCGGCGCCTATGCGTCGACCTACCGCGAATCCTTCGTCGACGAGTTGGCCCGCTACCACCGTGCGCCGCGTCCGCTGGTCGCCGAGCTGTTGGCACGTCCGGGCTGGACACCGGGCGACGTCTATTTCGCGTGCAGCCTCGCCATGCAGGCCGGCCGGCCGTGCCGCGAAGTCGCCGAGATGCACTCGGCCGAGCCCGTGCGCGACTGGGCGTCGGTAGCGGCCAGCCTGGGCGTGTCGGCCGGGACGCCCGCTTTCCATAGAATCAAGCGTGACATCGTGGCCAGCTACCAGCGCTGGGCGCGGCCCGTGTCGGTCGACGATGAACTGGCACCGGACTTTCCACAGCGGGCACGCGCGACTGGCGGCCATCCGGCGAAGCAGGCGTCGCAGATCCCGCCGGCGGGCTAGGCCGCCGGCCCGTTCGGGTCGCTCTGCTAGAATTTTTTCGCCAGCCGACTCGCTGGCCTGCCCATTGGCAGTGGACTCTGCCCGGATGGTGGAGCAAGGGAACGGAAGCGGCGCCGGGGGGATTGCCGCGACCGAACGTAGGGAAGGTCATGAATTTGCTGGCATACGGCAGCGAGGCGGCTGCAGGGCTGCCCACGCCAACGCTTCGCGAGCGCTACCAGCTTGAAGCGCGGGATTCAGCCGACCATCGCCGCACCTATGTCCCGGTCCGCATCAAATACGCACTCGCGCTTGCCTTCGCTTCCGCCTGGACCACCTTCAGCGTCGTGTTGTCGCTGCCCTGGCTGCACAGCCTGACCGAAGTATTCGGTCGCGTTCTCGCGCTGGTATCTATCGGCTTCATCGCCTACGTGCCCGGCTTCATGCAGGCGTTTCTGTTGGCAACGATCGCGCTCGACCGGCGCCCGCGCGTACGCTTCGCCGCGAATTGCCCGCCCGTGACCGTGCTTGTCGCGTGCTACAACGAGGCTGCCAACGTCGCCGACACGCTGCAGAGCATCGCCGCGCAGGACTATCCCGGCGCCCTCGAGATCCTGGTGATGGACGACGGCTCGACCGACGCCACGGTCGCCATCGCCGAAGCCACCATTGCCGAAGCGGGTTTCATGCCCGCGCGTTTCCAGGTGCGCGTGGTGACGGCCGAGCGCAACCAGGGCAAGGCCGCCGCACTCAATCGCGGCCTGGCGATCGCGCAAAACGAGCTGGTGCTGACCATCGACGGCGACTCCTACGTCTTCGGCGACGCGCTGCGCAACATCGTGGAACGCTATCTCGGCGATCCACCCGGTACGCGCGCCGTGGCAGGCGCGGTACTGGTGCGAAATTCGCGTTCGACGTGGATCACGCGTGCGCAGGAATGGGACTATTTCCACGGCATCGCTGCGGTCAAACGCATGCAGAGCATGTACCACGGCACGCTGGTCGCGCAGGGCGCGTTCTCGCTCTACGAACGCGAGGCCCTGCGCGAAGTCGGTGGCTGGCCGGACTGCGTGGGCGAGGACATCGTGCTTTCCTGGGCGATGCTCGGACGCGGCTGGCGCGTGGGTTACTGCGAGGAAGCCGTGCTCTTCACGCGCGTACCCGAGCGCCTGCGCGTGTTCGCCCAGCAGCGGCAGCGGTGGTCGCGCGGCATGCTCGAGGCGTTCAAGGCGCATCCTTCGCTGCTGTTCAAGCCGCGAATGACCACGCTCTTCATCTGGTGGAACGCGCTCTTCCTGCCGACCGACCTGGTCTACTCGCTTATCTTCATCCCGGGCGTATTCGCCGCCCTGTTCTTGCACTGGTACGGCATCGCGGGACCGATGACCCTCGCGGTTCTGCCACTGGCACTCATCTGGAATGCGATCATCTACCGCGTGCAGAGGCGCGTATTCCGGCGCCAGGAACTGCACGTCCGCCGCAACATCTTCGGCTTCCTCTTCTACATGCTTGTCTATTCGATGGTGTTGCAGCCGGTATGCGTCGTCGGCTATTTCAAGGAACTCATCGGCCTTCGCAAGCGTTGGGGTACGAAGTGAGCGCGCGCCTCTGCGTTGCGGGGTTATTGGCGCTGGCCGGGCCCCTGCATGCGGCCGAACCGGCTCGACAGGCCGGCGGCGTCGACATCTTCGTCTCGAGCGATGCCGACAACACGGAAATTCGTCGTGCCGGCGCCACGGTCGATTGGCACTATTCCGACGTACACCATTACCGCGGGCTCGCGCTCGAACGCGCAGTGATTTCACCGCTCGGCGGCCCGGCACGTGACTTCGACCGGGCGTTCCTGCGCTTCGCCGACAGCTCGGCGACATGGCAATGGTCGGGACGCGTCGGCACCGACGGCCATCGCCTGCTCGGCGCCGTAAGCCTCGTGAAACCCGGTGCGCGGCGCGCGGAATACTTCGTCGAGCGCGATCTTCTCGAGACTCGCGGCGGCATCGCGCGCGGTCAAACGGTCACCTTCGCGGGCGCCGCGGCCGACCTGCCGATCGGTCCCGGCGAACGCCGGCAGCTGACACTGCTGGCCGGCGCGCAGGATTTCGAGGACGGCAACTGGCGCGGGCACCTGCGCGCCACCTATATCGACGTCATTTCGGAGCGGATCGGTCTGTCGGCGCAGCTGCGCGTGCGCGCTTTCCACAACAGCGAACCGTCTGTTGGCGATTACTTCTCGCCCCGTGACTTCGTCGAAGCCGTGCCCACGCTGCAGATCCGGCACCGGCTGCGCGGCGGCTGGTCAGGCGTCGTCGCTGCCGGCTGGGGAACGCAACGCCACACCGGTGCCGACTGGCGACCCGCACGCCTGGTGCAGGCCAGCCTCACCAGTCCCGAGCGCGCCCGATCTGGTTACTTCCGCGCCACCTTCGGCTACAGCGACACGCCGGGCGTCGGTGGCGAGGGGTACGGCTACCGGCAGGGTACGTTGCAGTGGATCCGGACGTTCTAAGCGGGTGAAGCGGACCAGGCACGGAGCACCGATGACGCGCCTGGCGCGTCACCGCCCCTGGACGCCACAACGCAGAAAAGCCGGCCACGCGATGCGTGGTCGGCTCTCTTGTTGAAGCGAGCGCGTTGCCGGAAACCCGGCGACGCGGCTCAGTACATGCGCTGGCGCTTGGTGACGTCGCGCGACGTACGGCGCGACTGGCGCTTCACCGCTGCTGCGGCCTTGCGCTTGCGCTCCTGCGTCGGCTTCTCGTAGAACTCGCGCTTACGCGTTTCGGCGAGCACGCCAGCCTTCTCGCAGGTGCGCTTGAAGCGGCGCAGGGCAAATTCGAAAGGCTCGTTTTCGCGAACTTTGACGCTGGGCATACGGTATCTCGGTGATAGGGACCGCCGGCCACGAGCCAGGCGAGCCGCCTATGATATCGGCCTGCCCCGCGGCCCTGCAAGCCGTCACTCCCATTTTTTTCACGCGTCGGGCGCCGACGGCTCGCTAGCGGCCGCCCGATCGAGGCCAAGTCCTTGAAAGTCCTTGGAATTGAAACGAGCTGCGACGAAACCGGCGTGGCCGTCTACGACACCGCCGGGGGCCTGAGCGCGCACGCCGTCTACAGCCAGATTGCGCTGCACGCGCTCTACGGCGGCGTGGTTCCGGAGCTCGCCAGCCGCGACCACGTGCGCAAGACGCTGCCGCTGATCCGGCAGACCCTCGCCGAAGCGGGGCTGTCGACGACCGACCTCGATGGCGTGGCCTATACCGCCGGGCCGGGCCTGGTCGGCGCGCTGCTGGTGGGCGCAGGGGTGGCGCGGGCGCTGGCCTGGTCGCTCGACGTGCCGGCGATCGGCGTCCACCACATGGAGGGCCACCTGCTCGCGCCGCTGATGGACGATCCGGTCCAGCGGAACGCCCTGCACGCGGGTCGCCAGCCCGACCCGTTCGTGGCGCTGCTGGTCTCCGGTGGCCATACCCAGCTGGTCGGCGTCGACGGCATCGGCCGCTACCGGCTGCTCG
This sequence comes from Cognatilysobacter lacus, assembly GCF_008274655.1. Classification (GTDB taxonomy): domain Bacteria; phylum Pseudomonadota; class Gammaproteobacteria; order Xanthomonadales; family Xanthomonadaceae; genus Cognatilysobacter; species Cognatilysobacter lacus. The sequence goes on from NZ_VTRV01000009.1 coordinate 27,448, forward strand.
GCGAGACCCTCGACGACGCGGCCGGCGAAGCCTTCGACAAGACGGCCAAGCTGATGGGGCTGCCGTACCCCGGCGGGCCCCAACTCGCGGCGATCGCGCAGCAGGGACGACCCGGCGCGTTCAAGTTCTCGCGCCCGATGACCGATCGACCCGGCCTCGACTTCAGCTTCAGCGGGCTGAAAACGCAGGTGCTGCTGGCCTGGCGCGCGTCCGACCAGGCCGAGTCCACCCGCGCCGACATCGCCCGCGCCTTCGAGGACGCCGTAGTGGACACGCTCGCGATCAAGTGCGCCCGCGCGCTCGATGCCACCGGGTTCCGCCGCCTGGTCGTTTCCGGCGGCGTCGGCGCCAACCTGCGGCTTCGTGCAAAGCTGAAGGACCTCGCGGAAAAGCGCGGCGCGGTGGTCGGCTTCCCGCCGCCGGTGTTGTGCACCGACAACGGCGCGATGATCGCGTTCGCCGGCGCGCTGCGGCTGCAGGCCGGGCAGCAAGAAGACCTGGGCGTGCACGTCACGCCGCGCTGGGACATGTCGACGTTGCCCGCGGTCGAACTCGTATCGGCGTGAGTGCAGGACACGACCCGCATCCGTAGCATCGTCGCACCGCAACCGGATGCCGCCATGGACCACGTCTTCATCGAAGGCCTCGAGATCGAGGCGCTGATCGGCATCTACGACTGGGAACGCCGCGTGCGCCAGCCGTTGCTGTTCGACATCGAAATGGCGTTCGACAACCGCGCGCCGGCCGCGAGCGACAACATCGCGCACACGCTGGACTACAAGGCGGTGAGCAACCGCGTCCGCGACTACGTGTCGGCGTCCGGTTTCGGGCTGGTGGAGACGCTGGCCGAGCGCGTGGCCGAACTCGTACTTGCCGAGTTTCCGGTGCAGAGCGTGCGGCTCAAGCTGTCCAAGCCGGGCGCGGTGCGCGGTGCGCGCGCGGTCGGCGTGATGATCGAACGATCGCGCGCCTCATGAGCGGCCGCGCCTACCTGAGCCTCGGCAGCAACGTCGAGCCCGAAACGCATCTGCGCGCCGCGGTCCGGGCATTGCGCGAGCGCTTCGGCGAAATCGTGGTGTCGCCCGCCTACCGCACGCACGCGGTCGGTTTCGACGGTCCTGATTTCCTCAACGCCGCCGCCATCATCGACAGCGACCTCGAGCCGCAGCCACTCAACGACTGGCTGCATGCGCTGGAAGATGCGCACGGCCGGGACCGCACCGGCCCCCGATTTTCCGACCGCGCGCTCGACATCGATATCGTGCTGTTCGACGACCGCGTGATCGCCGGCGGAGGGAACCTGCGGATCCCGCGTCCCGACCTCGAGCACGCTTTCGTGCTGCGCCCTCTCGCCGAAATCGCGCCGGACACCGTCGTGCCGGGCACCGGTTGCTCGCTCGCGACGCTGTGGGCCGCGCACGCCGAGCACGATGCGGAGCTCGACCGCACCACGCTTACCTGACTGCAGCGCTCAGTCGGCGGCCGGCTCCGGCGGGTTCGGCACGGGCGCGGTTTCCAGCCAGGCGAGCGCTTCCTCGACCGATCCGAAGACGTCGAAGTTGAACGCCAGCCGGTGGCCGATGATGAAACCGATACGGCCCGGATCGACCAGCTGCGGGGGCATCACGAGCGCCATGGCGAAACCGGGAGCCGTGGAGGCGGCGTCGGCCCACTCGAACACGCTGTCGATCCGCAGCGCCAGCGACGGCCGCTCCGGCCCGTGCCAGCCGTGGAAATCGACGAGCAACTTGCGCCCGCCGGCGGCAAGCGTCGAGTGGATCGCCGCGGTCGTCGCCGCGCGCGCGGCGTGCAGCGGAAGGTCATCGCCGGGCGCGATGCGTACCACGTCGGCGGAGGGCGATGGCTCGGGCATGCAGGCGTCCGGGATCGTTCCCTATCGACTCTAGTGCGATCGAGGGGCGCGGTCGAGGCGTCTCAGCCGGTGACGGTGCGGCCGCCGTCAACGGCGATGATCTGGCCCGTGCAGTAGTGCGCGTCGAACAGCAGCCAGCGCACCGCCTCGGCGATTTCCGTGGGCGTGCCGACGCGGCCGAGCGGCGTGCGGGCCAGCATCGCGTCGCGCGCCGCCGCGTCCGTTTCGTCCTGAGGCCACAGGATCGCCCCGGGCGCGACCGCGTTGACGCGCACGTCGGGCCCCAGCTCGAGCGCCAGGGATCGGGTGGCCATCACCAACGCCGCCTTCGCCATGCAGTAGACGGAATGTTCGCGCAGCGGCCGCTCCGCGTAGATGTCGACGAGGTTGACGATCGCGCCGTGCGTGGCGCGAAGGTGCGGCGCAGCGGCTTGCGCGAGGAAGAACGGGGCGCGCGCGTTGGAGGCGAACAGGTCGTCCCATTGCGCCGGCGTCACGCTGCCGAGCGGCGTCGGATGGAAGCCCGACGCGTTGTTGACCAGCCCGTCCAGGCGGCCGAAGCGGCCGACAGTACGGGCGATCAGTTCAGGCAGGCGGTCGAACTCGGCGAGGTCGGCCTGGAGGGTCATCACCGAGCCCGGGCGTGCGCGTTCGAACGTTTGGGACAGCGCGTCGATGTCCGCGCGCGAGTCGCGATAGTGCAGCGCGAGGTCGCAGCCGGCGGCGTGCAGCACCTGCGTGATGGCCGCACCGATCCGCCGTGCGGCGCCCGTGACCAGCACCACCGGCCGCGTCGACTGCGTCGCTTCGTTGTGCATCACCGGCCCCTTCAACGCGTGTCCCGTATCCTGCTCGAGTCTCCCACGTTCCCACGTCCCGATGCCGACCGATTCCGGCGCGCGCGCCGCGTCCGACCTTCCGACGCCCGATGAAGCCGCGCGCGAACACAGCCAGCGGCTGGCGCGGCATATCCACGGTGAAATCGCGGCAGCCGGTGGCGCGATCCCGTTCTCGCGTTTCATGGAGCTGGCGCTGTATGCGCCCGGGCTCGGCTACTACAGCGCGGGTGCCACGAAATTTGGCGGCGCCGGCGATTTCGTCACCGCGCCCGAGCTCGGCCCGGTATTCGCCGCCTGCGTCGCCGACGCGGTGGCACCGGTGCTGCAGCAGATCGGGCCGAGTGCACTGATGTTCGAGCTGGGCGGTGGCACCGGCGCGTTCGCGCAGGTAGCGCTGATGCGGCTGCTCGAACTCGATGCATTGCCCGCGCGCTACCTGATCCTCGAGCCGTCGGCGCAGCTGCGCGAACGCCAGCGCGCGCGCCTGTTCGAGCGTCTGCATCCAATGCTGTTCGAGCTTGTCGAATGGGTCGAGGGCCCGGTGCCGCACGACTGGAACGGCGTGCTGTTCGCCAACGAAGTGATCGATGCGCTGCCGACGCCGCGCTTCTCGATCCGCGGGCGCGAAGTGATGGAGCAGTACGTCGCCACCGACGGCGACCGCTTCGGTACGCAGTGGAGGCCAGCGGATTCGATGCTGCTGCAATCGGTGCGCTTCATAGAACGGCGCCTCGGGCGCGCGCTGCCCGACGGCTACACCTCCGAGTTGCTGCCGCAGCTTCCGTACTGGATCCAGGCCGTCGCCGGCGGGTTGAAACGCGGCGCGATGCTCTTCATCGACTACGGCTACGTGCGCGGCGAGTACTACGCCGACGACCGCAGCAACGGCACGCTGCGCGCGTTCTATCGCCACCGCATGCACGACGACGTGCTCGCCTGGCCGGGGCTGCAGGACGTCACCGCGTCGGTCGATTTCACGGCGCTGGCCGAGGCCGGGCTGTCGGCGGGTTTCGACCTGGCGGGCTACTGCTCGCAGTCGAGTTTCCTGCTGGGCAACGGCCTGGCCGGCGTGCTTTCGCGCATCGAACAAATCGGGGACGAATCGGAACGCATGCGTCGAAGCAACGAGGTCAAGCGGCTCACGCTGCCGACGGAAATGGGCGAGCGCTTCCAGGCCATGGGCTTCGAGAAGGACGTCGAGTTCGGCGCCGCCTTCCTCGCCGGCGACCTGAGCTATCGCCTGTGACGCCCGGCCCGTTGCGCCACCCTACGCTCGTGTTCGGTGCCTGGATCGCGATGTTCCTCGCGATCACCGTCGGCTCGCTGCTGCCGGCGCACGACCTGCCGGCACCCGCGTTCGACGGTTTCGACAAGCTCGAACACCTGCTCGGCTATTCGCTGCTGTCGGGTTGGTCGGTGCTGCTGTTCGATCGACGCAGCACGCGCGTTCGCGCAATGCTCGGCGTGATCGCGTTCGGCATCGCGATCGAGGTGGCGCAGGGCGTTTTAACCACGACCCGCGAGCCGGATGTGTTCGACGCGCTGGCCAATGCGACCGGCGCGATGATCGGGCAGCTCGTCGCCTTCACGGGGCTCGCCAACGTCCTGCGTACCCGCGCGTGAATGATTGCCGCGCCCCGCTGATGCAGCGAAAAAACGCGTGATAACCTCGCGTCAATGACGACCATGCATCGATATTCCATGCGCGCGCTGGGCTGCGCAGTTGTGCTCGCCACGGCTGCTTGCGCGGTGCCGCCACCACCGAAGGCGCCCGTCATGCAGGCGCCACCGGCAGCGCCGGGCACGCCCGCACTGCCGCCGGCAGGGCCGCATCTTCCGCTCGACCAGGCCCGCGTGAAATTCGTGCAGGACACGTCGCGCGCGTATGGCATCGACCCGGCCTACATCGAGCGCGTGCTGGCCAACGCGCAGATCCGTGATTCGATCATCGCCGCGATGTCGCGCCCGGCCGAAGCCAAGCCCTGGCGCGACTACCGCCCGATCTTCCTGACCGACGCGCGCATCAACGGTGGCCGTCAGTTCCTCGCCGACAACCGCGCCGACCTCGCCAGCGCCGAAGCGCGCTTTGGCGTGCCGGCCGAGATCATCACCGCGATCATCGGCGTGGAAACGGGCTACGGCGCCAACAGGGGCAGCTACCCGGTGGTCGACGCGCTGTACACGCTCGCGTTCGCGTACCCGCGCACCGGAGATCCGGCAAAGGCGCAGCGCGAGAACCAGCGCGAGGCGTTCTTCCGCGGCGAACTCGCGCAACTGTTCGCGCTGGGCAAGGAAACCGGTTTCGACATCACCCAGCTCAAGGGCAGCTACGCCGGCGCGATGGGCTGGGGCCAGTTCATGCCGTCGAGCTACCGCGAATACGCGGTGGACGGCGATGGCGACGGCAAGCGCGACCTGTTCGACGACAAGGCCGACATCTTCGCTTCGATCGCCAACTACTTCGCGAAGAAGGGCGGCTGGGTGCGCGGTGGCATCGTCGCCGTGCGCGCCACGCACGATCCATCGACGCCGGCCTTCGAACCCGATGCGCTCGAACCGATCTACACGTTGTCGGAGCTGCGGGCGCGCGGTTACCAGCCGCTTGCGCCGGTGCCCGCCGGCGTGCCGGCCGTCCCGTTGCGCTTCGACGGCGCCGACGGTGTCGAATACTGGCTAGGCTTCCGCAATTTCTACGCGATCACCCGCTATAACATCTCCAAGCATTACGCGATGGCGGTGTATCAGTTGGCGGAGTCAATCGCCGGCCGCGACGTACCGCCGCTTCCTGCCGCCGCATCGGGAACCGCTCCGGCCCAATGAAGAAGATTGTCGTCGCGCTCCTGTGCGCAGGCCTTGCCGCCTGTGCGAGCGCCCCGCGCCCGGCACCGCCGCCCTCTGTTGCTCCCGTCGTGCAGGCGCCGGCGCCCGTTGCGACAGCGCATGACTGCGCCTGGTACCGCCCGGCCGAAGAGGATGTCTCCAAGCGTGGCGATTACGTCGCCGGCGGGCTGTATCGGCCGCAGGAGAGGGACCGCACGCCGTCCGCGATCCCGGACATCAGCTGCATCGCCGAGCCGCAGGTGGTCTCGCTGCCACGCTCGAAAATCGGCAACAACCCGGTCTACCGTGTGCTGGATCGCGAATACCGCGTGCTCGACGACACCCGTGGTTTCGTCGATGAAGGCCTCGCCTCCTACTACGGTGAGAAGTTCCACGGCCGGCTGACGTCGAATCGCGAGGTGTACGACATGTACGCCTTCAGCGCCGCGCACAAGACGCTGCCGATCCCGAGCTTCGCGCGCGTCACCAACCTCGACAACGGTCGCACGGTCGTGGTGCGCGTGAACGATCGCGGCCCGTTCCACGACGGCCGCGTCATGGATCTCAGCCTGGCCGCGGCGGTGAAACTCGGCATCTATCCGGCGGGCACCGGCCACGTGCGCGTCGAGGCGCTGCAGCCGGGCGACGCCGCAACGGGCACGTCGTTCGCGACGACGGCGCCTCCCGCCGTCCGGGTTACCAGCGCGAACCCGACCTCGACACCGCTCGACACCGCCACCGCCGGTTACCGGTATCCGATGCGCGGCAGCGACGGCCAGCCCAACAGCCAGCGCTTCGATGACTGGATGCGACAGCGCGGCGTGCGCGTGGCGACTGGCCGGCCCGCGATGCCCGTCCCGGCCGAC
>NZ_VTRV01000090.1 GCF_008274655.1 Cognatilysobacter lacus
GATCTAGGCGCATGGCCTCGTGCGACAGCCGGCGAACGATCGCCGACTGCGGGCGATTGGCGATGGCCGCCACGCGCTCGCGCAATCGCGCAAGCCTGCGTTCGGGGTGTCGCGCGCGCAGGACCGCGTCGGCATGCCGGATCCGCGCGCGATCACGCTCGAGGCGGCGCTTCCACGCCGCATCAAGGCGACGGAAGGCTTCGGCCTGACGACGACACAGCATCTGCACGTAGGCCTGCGGGCGCAGTGAATGCAGCTTCAGCGAGGCGCGGTCGGTGCGCTGCATCGCGTCGCGCAACGTCTGCATCTGGCGAGCGAGCAGACGGCGCTGGAGGGTCTCGAGTCGACGGGCCAGGTCGTCGCGATTGGGCACCAGCAATTCGGCGGCCACCGACGGCGTGGGTGCCCGGCGGTCGGAGGCGAATTCGGCAAGGCAGAAGTCGGTCTCGTGCCCGACGGCGCAGATCACGGGCACCGGACTTGCGGCGACCGCACGCGCGACGGCTTCTTCGTTGAACGACCACAGGTCTTCCAGCGACCCGCCGCCGCGCGTGAGCATCAGCACGTCGTAGCGGCCGCTGGCGCCCGCGCGCTGCAGCATGTCCACGATCTGCGCGGCCGAGCCCGCACCCTGGACCTGCACGGGCAGCACATCGACCTCCACGAGCGGGAAGCGGCGCGCCAGCACGCTGAGCACGTCGCGAATGGCGGCGCCGGACGGCGACGTTACGACACCGATGCGCGCGGGAAACGCAGGCAGCGGCCGCTTCCGCTCGGCGTCGAACAGGCCTTCGGCTGCAAGGCGCGCCTTGAGCTGGTCGAACGCGCGCCGCAATGCGCCTTCGCCCGCTTCCTCCATGTGATCGAGCACGAGCTGGTACTCGCCGCGTGCCTCGTACAGGGTCAGGCGGCCGCGACCGAGCACATGCAGCCCCTCGCGCGGCTGGAACGGCAGCCACGAGCTCTTGGGCTTGAACATCGCGCAGCGGATCTGCGCGCGGGCATCCTTGATCGTGAAGTACAGATGCCCGGACGCCGGCTTCGACACGTTCCCCAGCTCGCCCTCGATCCACACCGCCCCGAACGCACTCTCGAGCATGTCGCGCGCCAGCGTGTTGAGCTGGCTGGGCGTGAAGACGTCGCGGACGGGTTCGGCGGGCATGGCGTGCGGCGCGGAAGGGCGGAACAAGGTAGCGCAGCCGGTGCGATGGCGGTGCCACGGACGCGGTCGGGGTTCAGAAGGGCAGGGGTGCGCTGGCCTACAATCCGCGCATGAATGCCGTCACCCCGATTCCCGCTCCGACGCCCGACGAAGGGCAATTCGGCCCGTCTGCCCGGCGCACCACGCGTGGCGTGGTCATCGGCGGCGTGCACGTAGGCGGAGGGGCGCCGGTCGTCGTGCAGTCGATGACCAATACCGACACCACCGACGTCGTGTCGACCACGCAGCAGGTCGCCGACCTGTGGCGCGCGGGCTCCGAGATGGTGCGCATCACCGTCAATACCGCGGAGGCGGCGGCCGCGGTGCCGCGCATCCGCGAACGCCTCGACATGATGGGCGTGGGCGTGCCGCTGATCGGCGACTTCCATTACAACGGGCACCAGCTTCTGGCTGGCGAGCCGGCCTGCGCCGAGGCGTTGGCCAAGTACCGCATCAACCCGGGCAACGTCGGCTTCGGCAAGAAGCGCGACACCCAGTTCGCACAGCTGATCGAATTCGCGATCCGCTACGGCAAGCCGGTGCGCATCGGGGCCAACTGGGGCTCGCTCGACCAGGCGCTGGCGACCACGCTCATGGACGAGAACGCCCGGCGCACGCAACCGTGGGATGCGGGACGCGTGCTGCGCGAGGCCTTGATCCGCAGTGCGCTCGATTCCGCTGCGCGCGCCGAGGACATCGGCCTGCCGCGCGAACGCATCGTGCTGAGCGCGAAGGTCAGTGGCGTGCAGGAGCTGATCGCGGTCTACCGCGAGCTGGCGACGCGCGGCGACTACGCGCTGCACCTCGGGCTCACCGAAGCCGGCATCGGAAGCAAGGGCATCGTCGCGTCCTGCGCGGCGCTGGGCGTGCTGCTGCAGGAAGGCATCGGCGACACCATCCGCATTTCGCTGACACCGGAGCCGGGGCAGTCGCGCACGAACGAGGTCATCGTTGCGCAGGAGTTGCTGCAGACGATGGGTCTGCGTGCGTTCACGCCGATGGTCACCGCGTGCCCCGGCTGCGGACGTACCACCAGCACGTTCTTCCAGGAACTCGCCCAGCGCGTGCAGTCGCACGTGCGCGAGAAGATGCCCGAGTGGAAGATCACGCACCCCGGTGCGGAGAACCTGACGCTCGCGGTGATGGGCTGCGTAGTCAACGGGCCGGGCGAATCGCGACACGCGAACATCGGCATTTCGCTGCCTGGAATCGGCGAAGCGCCGTCGGCGCCCGTGTTCGAGGATGGCGAAAAGACCGTCACGCTCCGTGGGGATCGCATCGCAGACGATTTCGTCGAACTGATCGATCAGTACGTGGAGCGTCGCTATGGAGCACACACCCCCGGCTGAGCCGGCCGTCGATCCGGCGGAGGCGCTGTCGGCCCAGGCAAAGGTGGGGAAGGCGGTGCTGCGCAAGCACGGCCTGCGCCTCGCGCTGGTCCTGGCCTGTGTGGCGCTACCGCTGTGGGGTTTCGGCGAGCTGGCCGAAGACGTGGCGGCGGGGCATCCCTTCTTCTTCGACGTGCCGGTGCTGGAGTGGCTTCACTCGATCTCGGGGCCCGGCTTGAACCGGCTCTTCCTTGCGCTGTCGGCCGTCGGTTTTTCCGGCGGCGTGGTGCCGGCGGACGTCGTGCTGGTGGTCGCGCTTGCACTGCGTCGACACCCGCGTAGCGCGACGTTCGCGGCGGTCTCGATCGCCGGCTCGGCGCTGATCAACGTGCTGGTCAAGCACGTGTTCGCGCGTGCGCGGCCTGCGCTCTGGTTGTCACTGGCGCCCGAGACCACCTACAGCTTTCCGAGTGGCCATGCGATGGGCTCCGCGACGCTCGCGTGCGTGCTCGCCTGCCTCGCCTGGAGGACGCGGTGGCGCTGGCCCGTGGTGATCGTGGGCGCGTTGTTCACCGTCGGCGTCGGCCTCTCGCGTGCGTACCTCGGCGTGCACTATCCGTCGGACGTGTTGGCCGGCTGGGCGGCGGCGGTCGCGTGGGTACTCGGCGTGCGCTTCATCGCGTTCCATCGCGGGCTGATGACCGGCACCACGCAGGTGTGAATCACTCCGTCGGGCGTGATGCCCCGACCGGTGCGCTGGTCTGCGATCGCCGTGCGAGCTGCGCCTCGCGCTGCGCGATGTAGGCATTCGCCGCGAAGATGATCAGCGCGCCGGTCACGGTGTACCGGTCGATCTTTTCGTTGAACAGCAGCATGCCTGCGACGCTCACCACGGGCAGCTGCATGAAGCTGATCGGCGTCAGCGCCGACACGTCGCCGATCTTCAGCGCGCGCGTCCACAACAACTGCCCGCCGGTGCCGCAGATGCCGGTCAGTACCAGCCACAACCACGCCATCGGCTGCGGCCATTGCCAGACGAACAGAGCCGGTACGAACGACAGCGGGACCCAGAACAGATACGTGTAGAAGACGATCGTGTCGGGCGCGTCGACGCGCGAAAGCTGCTTGATCTGGATCGCCACGATCGCGCTGAGCACGGCGGCCGCCAGCGCGATAAGCGAGCCGTGGGTGAAGTCGCTCGTGCCCGGTCGCACGATCACCAGCACGCCGACGAAGCCGAGCAGTACCGCCGTCCAGCGCCGGCGACGCACGATTTCGCCCAACCACAACACGGCGGCGATCGTCACGAACAGCGGAGTCGAATACGACAGCGAAACCGCCTGCGACAGCGGCAGGTGGCCGATCGCCCAGAAGCTGCACAACATCGAGCCGATGCCGATGGCGCTGCGCAGCAGGTATTTCGGCAACTGCGTCGTGCGCATGGACGCTCGGCTCCGCAGCAGCAGCGGCATCAGCACGAGCAGGCCGACCGCATTGCGGAAGAAGGCGATTTCGAACGTCGGAAGCGTGCGCGACGCGAAGCGGATGGTGATCGCCATCAACCCGAAGAACAGCGTGCTGGCGAGCATCAACAGGGCAGCGCGGGCTGCGCTTCGGGGCGAAGGTGACGGCGCTGGGGGCATGGTCAGGCGGGCGAGAGCGCCGCGTGCAGGCGCCCGGGCGGGCGTGGGATGCGTATTGTCGCGATGCGCGCAAACGCCCGCGTGACGCGCTGCGCGGATCTACGATGCGGCAAGGCGCGCAAGGCAGTCAGGCTCAGTCGGGTAACCACGATGCGCCGACCATGCGCGGCTCGGGCTCGAGGCCCACACCGTGGCGTTCGCGCACTACCGACGCCACGTGCCTCGCGACGTCCAGAAGTTCGCGTCCGGTGGCCCCGCCGTGGTTCACCAGTACCAGGGCGTGCCCCGCGGACACGCCGGCGTCGCCGCTGCGATAGCCGCGCAGGCCGCAGTTGTCGATCAGCCACGCTGCGGAAAGTTTTGCCAGGCCCTGGCCGGCCGGGAACACCGGCAGGCGCGCGTGTGCCGCGGCCAACTCTTCGGCCCGCGCGGCGGGAACGATCGGGTTCTTGAAGAAGCTGCCCGCGTTTCCGATCACCGACGGATCGGGCAGTTTGCGCCGGCGAATGGCGATCACCGCATTGCTGACATCGCGCGCCGTAGGAGAGGCAATGCCGCGCGCGGCCAATTCGTCCCCAAGGCCGGCGTAGGAAAGGTTGGGCGCGCCGTTTCTCTGCAAGCGAAACTCGACGCCAGTGACGACGTACCGCGAAGGCTCGCGCTTGAACAGGCTGTCGCGGTACGCGAACGCGCAGGCTTCGCGCGGAAGGCGGAGCGCAAGGCCGGTGGCCGGTTCGAAGACCTGGACGGCATCGATGCATTCGCCGACTTCCACGCCGTAGGCGCCGATGTTCTGGATCGGCGCGGCGCCCACCGTGCCCGGGATGAGCGCGAGGTTCTCGAGACCAGTGAACCCATCGTCAAGCGCGCGCATCACCAGCGCGTGCCATTCGACGCCCGCGTCGGCATACAGGCGGACGTCTTCATCGTCGTCGGCCAGCACGCGGATCGCGGTGCCGGAAAGGCGCAGGACAGGCCCGGGCGGCGCGTCGACGAACAGGATGTTGCTGCCCCCGCCGAGCACGAGCGGCGCGCCTTCCGCCATCGGCGCCGACGCAAACGCCGCCGGCAGCATGGACGCGTGCGCGACGTCGACCAGCCACGGTGCGCGCGCGGCGACGCCGAACGTGTTGAGCGCGCGCAGGTCGGCGTCACGCGTGATGCGGATGCCCGGCTCCGTCATGCGGGCGGCACGTGGCCACGGCTCGGCGCTTCCTTGCGACGACGAATGGCGGCGACGCATTCGCGCACGAGGACCGGGCCGCGGTAGATGAAGCCGGTGTAGCACTGCACCAGGCTCGCCCCTGCGGCCATCTTTGCCACCGCATCCGCGCCCGAGAGGATGCCGCCGACGCCGATCAGCGGAATCGATTCGGGCATCCGCGTGCGCATGCGACGCAGCACGTACGTGGCCTGCGGCATCAGTGGCGCGCCCGACAGGCCGCCCGGTTCGTCCGCATGCGGCGAATCCTCGACGCCTTCGCGCGACACCGTGGTGTTGGTCGCGATCACGCCGTCCACCTGCAGGTCGGCCAGTACGCGTGCGGCGGCTTCGATGTCGTCATCCGAAAGGTCCGGCGCAACCTTGACCAGCATGGGAACACGCTTGCCGTGCTGGGCACCAAGCTTTTCCTGCGCCTCGCGCAGCGTGCCGACGAGCCGGCGCAGCGACTGCTCTTCCTGCAACTCGCGAAGCCCCGCGGTGTTCGGCGAGGAGATGTTGATCGTGATGTAGTCGGCGAGCGGATACACGCGCTCGAGGCAGTGCAGGTAATCGTCCTGCGCCGACTCGTTGGGCGTGTCCTTGTTCTTGCCGATGTTGATCCCGAGGATGCCCCCGCGCGCGCCGAGGCGTTCCACGTTGCGAACGAGCGCATCCACGCCGAGGTTGTTGAAGCCCAGTCGGTTGATGATCGCGCGGTGCGACGCGAGCCGGAACATGCGTGGCTTCGGGTTGCCCGACTGCGGGCGCGGCGTGACCGTGCCGACTTCGACGAAGCCGAAGCCCAGCGCGAACAGCGCCTCGATGTGCGCGCCGTTCTTGTCGAGCCCCGCCGCGAGGCCGACCGGGTTCGGAAAGTCGAGCCCGAATACCGACGTCGGGTAAGGCGACTGCGCGGGGAGACGCGCCACCAGCCCGAGCGCGCCCACGCGCTCCAGCGCATCGAGGCCACGCAGCGCGATACCGTGCGCGGCCTCCGCGTCGAGCCGGAACAGCAGCGGACGCAGAAGGCCGTACATCAGTGCGCGTGCAGGCCGATTGCGAGCAGCGCGGCCGCGAAGCCGCCGAACAGCAGCATTACGAACACGACGACCAGGATCGCAACGACCAGGTGCACGTAGCCGAGCGCGAGCCCCGCCGTCGCCATGCCATCGCCGCCGAGGCGCCCGCCGCTCTCGCGGATCTCCCGGCGCGCCATGTGCCCGCAGATGATCGCGCCGAGACTGCCGAGCACCGGCAACGCCAGCCAGCAGGCGATGCCGAACGCCAGGCTCGCTATCGCGAGTGCGCTTGTCTGCGGCGCTGGCGCCAGGGGCGATGGAGGCGGAAGCGCGTTCATCGCATCAAAGATCGAACTTGATGCCCTGCGCGAGCGGCATGGAGTCGGAATAGTTGATGGTGTTGGTCTGGCGGCGCATGTAGGCGCGCCATGCGTCCGATCCCGACTCGCGACCGCCGCCGGTCTCCTTCTCGCCGCCGAACGCGCCGCCGATTTCCGCACCCGAAGTGCCGATGTTGACGTTCGCGATGCCGCAATCGGAGCCCCACGCGGACAGGAACTGCTCGGCCGCCTTGAGGTTGGTGGTGAAGATCGACGACGACAGCCCCTGCGGCACCGCGTTCTGCAGTTCGATGGCTTCATCGAGCGTCGAGTACTTCATGACGTAGAGGATCGGCGCGAACGTTTCGGTCTGCACCACTTCGGCGTCGTTGGTAAGCCCGGTGACGAGCGCCGGCAGCACGAAGTTGCCGGGACGGTCGAGCGCGGAACCGCCCGACACGACCGTGCCGCCCTGCGCCTTCGCGCGTGCGATCGCGTCGAGGTAGGCCTGCACCGCGTCGCGGCTGTTGAGCGGGCCCATCAGGTTTGCCGGGTCGGTCGGATCGCCGATCTTGCCCTCGACCTGCTTGTACGCGGTCACCAGCTTCGCCAGAACGTCGTCGTAGATGGTCTCGTGCACGAACAGGCGGCGCGTGGTGGTGCAGCGCTGGCCCGCGGTACCGACGGCGCCGAAGACGATCGCCGGGATCGCGAGCTTCAGCTCGGCGGACGGGTCGACGATGATCGCGTTGTTGCCGCCCAGTTCCAGCAGCGAACGCCCCATGCGGCGGGCGACGCGCTCGCCAACCATCCGGCCCACCTTCGTGGAACCGGTGAAGCTGATCAGCGGGATGCGACGGTCGTCGACGAACGACTGGGCGAGGTCACTGCCCGCATCGTTGAACAGGAAGAAGATGTCGGGGAAACCGCCCGTCTTCAGCGCTTCGTTGCAGATCTTCATCGACGCGATCGCCGACAGCGGCGTCTTCGGCGACGGCTTCCAGATCGAGATGTCGCCGCAGATGGCCGCGACGAATGCGTTCCAGGCCCACACCGCCACCGGGAAGTTGAACGCCGAGATGATCCCGACGATGCCGATGGGATGCCACTGTTCGTACATGCGGTGGCCGGGCCGCTCGGAGTGCATGGTCAGGCCGTAGAGCTGGCGCGACAGGCCGACCGAGAAGTCGCCGATGTCGATCATCTCCTGCACTTCGCCGTCGCCCTCGGCCTTCGACTTGCCCATCTCCAGCGCGACCAGCGTGCCGAGCGCGTCCTTGTTGCGGCGCAGGGCGTCCGAGCACAGGCGGATGGCCTCGCCACGACGCGGCGCCGGCACCGTGCGCCAGACCTTGAAGGCCGCCTGGGCACGCTCGACAATGGTGTCGTAATCGTCCTGCGACGACGCCTGCACGCGGGCGAGCAGCGCGCCGTCGGTGGGGCTGATCGACTCGATGACGCCGGCGTCGCGGGTGCTGGACCACTCGCCGCTGCCCACGTAGGTGCCGGATTCGAGCTCGGTCAGGCCGAGGGCGGTAAGGACGGGATGCGACATCTATAGCTCCATGGATCGGCGGGTCGGCGGCTGCATTCGAATGCGGTGGGGCATCGGAGCGGGCGTCGGCGGGCGTGGCGGCGTGGGTTCGGTTGGCGGCCCCGACACGATTCGAACGTGCGACCTTCCCCTTAGGAGGGGGACGCTCTATCCAGCTGAGCTACGGGGCCCCAAGCGCGGGATTTTCGCACGGTTGCCGACTGTGCCGGAAATCACACTGCCGGCAGCCCGCAGCGGGGGCGCGTCCGGCTTGGCAGGAGCGTTGCCGCGCCGGTACACTGCGCGTCCATCGTGGGGCGGTAGCTCAGCTGGGAGAGCGTCGCGTTCGCATCGCGAAGGTCAGGGGTTCGATCCCCCTCCGCTCCACCACGATTTCGACGGCGCCTTCGGGCGCCGTTTTTTTTTGACGGCCATTCGGTGGCGACGCGCCGATGCCAATGCCAATGCCAATGCCGCGGGCATAGCGGGATCGCTCGATCCTTGTTTACCCGTGCACGGATGTCGCGCTGCTGCGGCTGCGTCGACGTCTCGTCCACCTGATCCTTCCCGTGCCCCGCTGCGCGCTGTCGCGCGCGCCGACCGCGTCACGCGATGCGGCGACCGTCAGCCACCGTCGGCGCCCGTTGCGCGTGCCCTACCCGACGGGCGCGCGGCCCAGCAGGGGCGCAAGTACGGGTTCCAGCTGTTCGCGACGCCAGCCCTCGAGCGATTCGGGCCATTCGCCAGTGTCCACCAGCGGCTCGAGCATGCGCCGCGATGCCAGCACCGCGTCCGCGACCCCCAGCTCCGCTGCACGCCGCGACACCGCGTCCTGCAGCGCCTTCACCTTCGACTTGTCGCGGCGCTCGGCGACCGCGGCGTCCGGGGCCTCCGCCTCGTCGGGCAGGGGCGTGCCAAGTGCGGTCCAGATCGCATCAACGAGCTTTCGCGGACCCTTCGGGTGGGCGCGCACCGCTTCGGCGATGGACTCCGGCGTCGACGGTGACATCCGCGCCAGCGTCGCGGCCAGCTCGTTGTCCAGCACCCAGCTACGCGGCAGGTCGGCGACGCGGGCGTGGGCGTCGCGCCAGCGCAGCAGCCGCAGCAGGCGTGTCTGGCCGTCGCGGTCGAGGAAATTCGCGGTGCGCATCGACAGGTGCGGCCAGCGATCAGCCGGGTCTTCGATCGCGGTCGCCATGGTGCGCGCCATGTCCGATTGGAACCAGCCACGGCGACCGAGCGCGTCGAGCTTCGCGGTCAGCGCGTCATGAAGCTCGAACAGGTGCTGCACGTCGTCGGCCGCGTACTGCAGCTGCGACGCGGACAGGGGACGCCGCAGCCAGTCCGAGCGCGTTTCGCCCTTTTCGAGCGCGGTTCCGGTGATCTCGGCGACGAGCTTCTGGTAGCCCATGCCGGCGCCGACGCCGGCGAGCGCGGCGGCGGCCTGGGTGTCGAACAACGGGCTCGGCACCTGCTTGCACGTCTGCCTGAACGCTACGAGGTCTTCGCTCGGGCTGTGCATGATCTTCAGCACCGACGCGTCGGCGAGCAGCGGCGCGAGCGCCTCCGCAATGCCCGGCGCCAGCGTATCGACCAGCAGGATTTCGATCCCGCCGTCGGCCTGCGGCAGCGCGATCTGCACCAGCGCAAGCTTCGGCCAGTACGTGCGCTCGCGGATGAATTCCGTATCCAGCCCCACGCGCGCGGGCGGCGAAGCGAGGCGCGCGCGGAGCGCGTCGGGGCTGTCGATCCAGTGGGCCAAGACGTGTGCCGGGTTTGCGGGAGCGGGCGACAATAGCCTACTTTCCGTGGACCCGGCGGCAGCGGCCGCAGGCAGGAGGCGACTTGCGCACGAAGGCCCGGACGACGCGGGTGGCAGGCATCGCGCTGATCATCGCGATGCTCGCCGGCGGCTGCGGCAAGGGCCACGACGCGGCGACGCAGAAGCCGCGCGTCGCGCCCAGCGTGACGGTCGCCAGCAGCGAAGACCGCCTGCCCGCATGGCGCGCGCCGCGCATCGAGGTCGATCGTCGCAACGCGCAATCGATTGCCACACGTGCCGACCGCGCGTTGATCGAGGGGCGCTTCGCCGACGACGACGACGCCTCGCTTCCGCTCTTTCTGGCGCTGCGAAGCTATCCGCCGGCCCGTGCGCGCGCGGAGCTCGGCGTCGAGCATTCGGTGCAGGGCCTGTTGTTGCAGGCGCGCGAGTCGCTGGCGCAGATAGACGTCGATCCGGATGCACTCTCGCGCGTGCGGCGCGCCGCCTCGGTGTTGCGCGTGGTCGCTCTGGACCGACCCGAGGTCGAGCGCTTTCTGCAGCAGGTGGATCGCGTGGAGGAAGGCCAGCGCTTCAGCGAGCAGGGGGAGGCCCTGCTGGCGCGCGACCAGATCGGCGAGACGGGCGGCGGCGCGATCGACTGGTTCCGTCGTGCAATCGCGTTGCGCGCCACGGACGCGCGCGCGATC
>NZ_VTRV01000091.1 GCF_008274655.1 Cognatilysobacter lacus
TGGCCCGCGCGAGCGACTTCGCGATCGATGTCCTGGCCCGCGATCCCGACCTGCTCGCGCGCCTGCTCGCCGATGGCTGCGAAACCGGCGTCCCCGAGCCCCTCCTCGACCCCGCATCGCCGCACGATTGGCCGCGGGCGTTGCGTCGCTATCGCGCGGCCGGCTCCGCCCGCCTGGTCTGGCGCGATGTTCACGGCCTTGATGATGTCGATGCCACGCTGGCCGGCAGCACGCATCTCGCCGAGCGCTGCCTCGCCCTCGCGCTCGACGCGGTGGAGGCGCAATTCGCCGCGCGCCACGGCGTCGTACGGGACGCGACCGGCACGGTGCAGCGCCTCGTCGTTTTTGGCCTCGGCAAGCTTGGCGGCGGCGAGCTCAACTTCAGCTCCGACATCGACCTCGTCTACGGCTATGAATGTGACGGCGAATCGGACGGTGCGCGCCCGCTCGGCGCGGAAGCCTACTTCGCGCGTCTCGGGCAGCAACTGGCCAAGCTGCTCGACGAGCTGACCGCAGACGGCTTCGCGCACCGCGTGGACCTGCGCCTGCGGCCATTCGGCAGCGCGGGCCGGCTGGCGTGGTCGTTCCCCGCGCTCGAGCAGTACTTCCAGCGCGAAGGCCGCGACTGGGAACGCTATGCATGGCAGAAGGCGCGTCCGGTGGCCGGCGACGTCGCGGCGGGTGAGCGTTTCCTCGAAACGCTGCGTCCGTTCGTCTATCGACGGTATCTCGACTTCGGCGCGCTCGATGGCCTGCGCGCGATGAAGGCATCCATCGCGGCCGAAGTCGCGCGCCGCGACCTGGTCGACGACATCAAGCGCGGACCGGGCGGCATCCGCGAGATCGAATTCCTCGTGCAGGCGCTCCAGCTCATCCGCGGCGGCCGCGAGCCGGCCCTGCGCGAGCGTCGGCTGTTGCCCGCGCTGCGGGCGCTGATCGACGCCGGCCACGTCGACGCGGCGACGGGCGACGCGCTCGCCCGCGACTACCGTACGCTGCGGCGTCTCGAAAACCGCCTGCAGATGCTGCGCGACGCGCAGACGCATGCGCTGCCGGACGACGCGCTCGACCGCCACCGCATCGCCACCGGCCTGGGCGATGTCGACTGGAATGCGCTGCTCAGGCGGCTCGGTTCCGTGCGCGACGAGGTCGCCGTCGAGTTCAATGCGCTGCTTGCGCCGCGCGCGCGCGATCCGGTTCCCGGCGACCTCGCGGCCTATTGGCATGCATTGCCACGCGCCGGCGACGCCGCTGTGCTGGCGCGTGCCGGTTTCCCGCAGCCGCAGGACGCGGATTCACTGCTGCGCGACTTCGCGCGCGCGCCCGCGGTGCACGCGCTTTCCGATGCGACGCGTGCACGGCTCGACCGGGTCATGCCGGTGCTGCTGCAAGGCGCCGCGCGTTCGAGCGAGCCAATGCTGGCGATGCGCCGGCTGCTTGCGCTGGTCGGCAACGTGCTGCGGCGCAGCGCTTATCTCGCGTTGCTCGATGAACAGCCGGCCGCGCTCGCACGCCTGGTCGATGTCGTCGCGCAGAGCGCGCTGCTGGCCGAGCGCCTTGCATCGCACCCGTTGCTGCTCGACGAGCTGCTCGACTCGCGCGTCGAGGGCGCCTCGCCCGATCGCGACGCGCTGCGCGCGGCATGCGATGCAGCAATCGCCGGCATCGAGGACACCGAACACGCGCTTCGCGCGCTGAACGAGGCACGCCATGCGTTGAGCTTCCGCATCGCCATGGCGGTGCGCGACCAGCGGCAGTCCGCGGCTGACGCGACGCGCCAACTCGCCTGGCTCGCGGATGCGGTGGTTGCCGCGATCGTGGATATCGCCGATCGCGAGGTCGCTGCCGCAAGCGGCCGCATCCACGGCGCACGTTTCGCGGTGCTCGGCTACGGCAGCCTTGGCGGCGAGGAACTCGGCTTCGGTTCCGACCTCGACCTCGTGTTCCTGTTCGACGCGCCGGCGGACGTCGAGTCCGACGGTGCGCGGCCCCTCGACGCGCAACGGTGGCATGCGCGGCTGGCGCAGAAGGTGGTGTCGCTCTTGGGTGCGCCGACGGGGGCAGGGCGGCTCTACGACGTCGACGTGCGCCTGCGCCCCGACGGCGCGAAAGGGCTGCTGGTCTCGAGCCTCGCCGGATTCGCGGCCTACCAGCGCGAGCGCGCATGGACGTGGGAGCACCAGGCGCTTGTGCGCGCGCGTTGCATCGGCGGCGATGCAAGCCTCTGCGCCGATTTCGAGCACGTGCGCGCCGAGGTGCTGTCACGTACTCGAGACGAGGCGACGGTGGTCGAGGAAGTGTCGCGCATGCGGGCGCGCATGCGCGCCGAACTCGATCGCAGCGATGCCGCCACCTTCGACCTCAAGCAGGGCGAGGGCGGGCTGGTCGATCTGGAGTTCATCCTGCAGTCGCGCGTGCTGGCGTGTGCGTCCAGATCGCCGGAACTGCTGCGTCCGCGCGCAACGGACGACCTGATCGAAGCATGTCGCGTCACCGGCGTGCTCGATGGCGAGGCCGCATTCGCCCTCGTCGCTGCGCACGCGCTGCTGCTCGCGCGTGGGCTTGACTGCACGCTCGACCGCCGCACGCGGCGCGTGCCCCTCGATGATGCGATCGAAAGCGCCCGTCGTGAGGTGCGTTCGATTGCCAGCCGTTACGGCCTTGCGTTCGGCGCCGCCGCGCCGTCACCGGCGTAACGCGCTCGGCTCCGTCAGGGGTCTATCCCGAACCGTTGCCTCAGGAGCGCGGCGACGCGCTCGGTCTCGCGCAGGGGCTCGGTCTCGAACGCCAGCATCTCGGCGTCGAGCCGCCGAACCCGTCCAGCGCGCAGCAACGCGTCGATGAAACGGCGCGGTCGTCCACGGATTCGGCGGTCGCCGGCAACGAATACGGGCGCACGCGTGGCGCACGCCTCGGACACCATGTTCACGGAATCGGCCGTGCACACGATCCGATCCGCCCAGCCGAGCAGCGCGGCATATGGATTGCGACCGTCGACCGAGCCCGTCCACACGACCCCGGGCAGCCCATGCAGCCGCTTCCTCACCCGCGCGACCATCGCTGGCGGCGTGCGCCGGGACGTGGTCGCCAGCACGCTGCCGCCCTCGCGCTCGATCACGGCGCGTACGTCGCGCAGCCATCGGTCGAGGTGGCGCATCGACACGTTGAAGTTGGACGTCGGGCCGCCGATCAGCAGCGCCGTGCGCGGCGACGGCAACCGGCCCAGCGCGGCGAAGGCCGCGCGCGATGCGCCGAGCCACGTGTCCTGCACCGGATTGATCGACCCGGTCAGCTCCACCACGTTCGGGCCGCGCAGCCTATCGTGCCGGGGCGCGAGCACGACGTCCCAGTGCGACGTGCGGATACGCGGATCGAGGATCTGCACCGCGTGGGCGCCGTGCATGCGAAGCAGCCGAGTCGCCAGCGCGGACTGGCGGCCGCAGCCGATCACCAGGGTGGACGGCAGTGACGGGTCGGCGAGCAGCTGCGAGAAGGCATCGCCGAATGCGTGCTCGCTGCCTGCGAGAAGCCGCGGCGCGAACCAGCGCCACGGCAGGCGCGCCTTCAACAGCATGTCGGTCGACGGCAGCTTCATCGCCGCCGCGAGCGCGCGCGCCTGCCGCAGGTTGCCGGCATGGCCATCGGTGAGGGTGACGATCTGCGTGGGCGTTGAACGTTGCACCGGTCGTATCGATCCGTTCCGGGCCGGCGACGGCCGTTTCGCGGCGTGACTCTACACTGCCCGTCCCCCTGTCGAGGAAATGCCCATGTCGCAGCCGCTACCGCAGGAGGCGCTGGACCAGCTGTTCATCAACGCGCGCACCCACAACCGCTTTACCGGCGAGGTCGGCGACGAGACGCTGCACCGCCTCTACGAGCTGGTCCGCCTTGGCCCGACCACGGCGAACACCACGCCCGCGCGATTCGTTTTCCTGAAATCCGCCGCGTCGAAGCAGCGCCTTGCGCCTGCGCTCGACGAAGGAAACCGTGCGAAGACGATCGAGGCGCCCGTCACCGTGATCGTCGCGCACGACATGGCGTTCTACGAAAAGCTGCCCTACCTGTTCCCCCATGTCGACGCCAAGGGCTGGTTCGACGGCAAGCCCGAGGCGGACCTCGAGACCATCGCCCTGCGCAACGGCTCGCTGCAGGGTGCGTACCTCATCCTCGCCGCGCGCGCGCTGGGGCTCGATACCGGCCCGATGTCGGGCTTCGACAATGCCAAGGTCGACGCCGAGTTCTTCGCTGGCACGCGCATCCGCTCGAATTTCCTGGTGAACCTGGGTCATGGCGATTTCAGCCAGGTGTTCCCGCGTTCGCCGCGACTGCCGTTCGATGAAGCCGCGCAGATCCTGTAAGCGACATCCCATTTCACGGAGCACGGTCATGTTCAAGCACATCGTCCTTGGTATCGCGCTTGCCGGCGTCGCCGGTGCCGCGCTCGCCGCGCCCATTGCTTACCGCATCGACGCCAACCACACGCAGGTCACCGCGACGTGGACGCACTTCGGCTTCTCGCACCCGTCGGCCAACTTCGGCCAGGCCGACGGCACGATCGTGTATGACGCCCGCAATGTCGGGGCCTCTTCGGTGAAGGTGACGCTGCCACTCACTGGCCTCGACACCCATGTCACCGCGCTAGACGAGCACCTTCGTACCGCCGATTTCTTCGATGCGGCCAAGTACCCGGTCATCACGTTCAACAGCACCCGGGTTGAAGCGGCGGGCGACAGGAAGCTGCGCGTGACGGGCGACCTCACCGTGCACGGCGTAACCCGGCCGGCGGTGCTGGACGTGTCCCTCAACGGCGCCGGCCTGCATCCGATGGCCAAGCGCGAGGCCGTCGGTTTCGACGCGACGACCACGATCAAGCGGAGTGACTTCGGCATCGCCAACTTCATCCCGAACGTCAGCGACGAAATCCGCATCCACATCACCACCGAGGCGATGGTGCCGAAGGCGGACGGCTCGCCCGGCGCCGGTCCGCGTGCCAGGGCCGCGGTGCCGCCGAAGAAGAACTAGGCCGATGATCATCGAGCGCCCCGGCGATTCGCGCGGCCACGCAACGCACGGCGGCTGGCTTGACAGCCACCACACGTTCTCGTTTGGCCAGTACTACGACCCCCAGTGGATGGGGTTCGGGCCACTGCGCGTGATCAACGAGGATCGCGTCGCCGGCGGTGGCGGATTCCCGCCGCACAGCCACGCGAACATGGAAATCCTCTCGATCGTGCTGGACGGCGCACTTTCGCATCGCGACAGCGCGGGGGGCGGCGGCACGATCGGTCGCGGCGAAGTGCAGTGGATGAGCGCGGGCCACGGCGTGCAGCACAGCGAGTTCAATGCCTCGCCGGCCGAGCCCGTGCACTTCCTGCAGGTTTGGATCCAGCCCGATCGAGTCAACGCGCCGCCGGCGTACGCGCAGCGCGCCCCGCAGCCGGGTGACGACGACGGCGGCTGGGTCTTGCTCGCGTCGCCCGACGGTGCCGGTGGCAGCATCGCGATCCGCCAGGCGGCACGGCTCTACCGCGTCGCGCTCGCGGCGGGCGCGGCCGTGCATCGCGAACTCGACAGCGATCGTCGTTACTGGCTGCAGGTCACCCGCGGCACGGTGAGTGCAGCCGACCACCCGCTTCGCGCCGGCGATGCACTCGGATTCGTCGACGAGGGCGGCCCCCTGCACATCGAGGCCGATACCGCAGCCGAGCTGCTGCTGTTCGACCTGCCGCGCTGACGGGCGCGCGTGGCGCGGCTGGTAGAATCGTGGCCCTGTCCGCAGCGCGCGCCGACCATGACCGAGCCCACCGCTTCCGCCCCGCACGCCGCCGAGCCGGCCAATGCCCGCAAGCGCTACGTCGTGGGGATCAAGGATCTGCCGCTGAGTTGCCCGCTGCCCGAGATGGCGCTGTGGAACTCGCACCCGCGCGTCTACCTGCCGATCGAAGCCGAGCGCGAATGCAAGTGCCCGTATTGCGGCGCCGAGTTCGTGCTGGAGGAGTGAGGCCCGCGGCCCCGAGCCCGGCATGGCTTCGTCTCCCGACCCGTCCCGCCCGCTGACTGTCGTCCAGTTGCTGCCCGCGCTGGAGTCCGGTGGCGTCGAGCGTTCGACGCTGGAGATCGCGCAGGCGCTGGTAACGGCGGGGCACCGTGCGGTGGTCGTGTCGCGCGGTGGCCGGCTGGTGCCGCGGCTGCTGTCGCTCGGTGCCGAGCACGTCACCCTCGACATCGGGCGCAAGTCGCTTGCGGTGCTGCGCAACGTGTACGCGCTGCGTCGCGCGATCGAAGGCGCCGACATCGTGCATGCGCGCTCGCGCCTGCCTGCGTGGCTCGCGCTGTTCGCACTGCGCGGCCTCGACGCGTCGCGGCGGCCCCATTTCGTGACCACGGTGCACGGGCTCAATTCGCCATCGCGCTACAGCGCGGTCATGACGCGCGGCGAACGGGTGATCTGTGTGTCCCGCACCGTTCGCGACTATGTGCGCGAGCACTACCCGCGAACCCATGCCGCGGAACTGCGCGTGATTCCGCGCGGCATCGATGCGTCGATGTTTCCGCCCGCGCCGATGCACGACGCAGATGCACGCACCTGGGCCGCCTCGTTGCATCCGGCGCTGGGCGGCGAGGGGCCGTTGCTGCTGCTGCCGGGCCGAGGCACGCGTTTGAAAGGCCATGCGGACGGGCTCGCGCTGCTGGCGCGCCTTCGCGCCGACGGCGTCGATGCACGCCTGTGGTTGCCAGGTGCGCGCGAAGCCGGCCGCGAGGCCTATATCGTCGAGCTGGAGCGCGACGCCGCGCGGCTGGGCATCGCCGGTGCGGTCGCGCTCACGCCCCCGACCGACGCGATTGCACGCGCCTACGCCGCCAGTGATCTCGTGCTGCAACTTTCGCGCAAGCCCGAATCGTTCGGCCGCACGGTGCTGGAGGCATTGTCGGTTGGCCGCCCCGTGCTCGGCTGGGCGCATGGCGGTGTGGGCGAACTGCTCGCGGATTTCCAGCCGGAAGGCGCGGTGCCGCCGTTCGATCCCGACCGCCTGCACGCGGCGGCGACCGTATTGCTCGCACGGCCCCCACGGCTGCCAGCTAGCATTCCGCTCACTTTGCAGGCCATGCAGGAGGCGACGCTTGGCGTCTATCACGAACTCGCGGGCTGACGGCGTGCCGGAGACCGGCTGGCGCTGGGCGCCGGCGTGGGTGCTCGCCTATGTCGCGCTGTGGCCGGCGCCGGGCTATGCCGAGGCGGTGCTGGTGATCGGCGCGCTGGTCGCGATGTACATGCTGGTGCGCGCGCGATTCCGCGGCGGCACGCGCCTGCTGAGCGGCCCGGCGTGGGCGCTGACCAGCGTGATGTTCGCGGCCTACTGGCTACCGCGCTTCATCTCGGCATTCGACACGTTCGATCCGCCGCGGGCGCTGCTCGACGCCGCGGCGGACCTCCGCCACCTGCCGTTCCTGTGGCTCGTCGCTGCTTCGGTCGCCAACAGCGAATCGCGACGACGCACGTTCACCGGGCTCGCGATCATCGTCGCCGTGTGGGTTGGCGACGCGCTGCTGCAGTCGGTGACCGGCACCAGTCCGTTGTTCGCGATGATCGACCAGGCCAAGCACGCGATCAGCGGCCACGGCATGTGTCCGGCGGACGCCGCGGCTTCCGTGGATCGCCTCAGCGGGTTCCTCGGCCCGTGCAACCTCAAGCTCGGCCAGGTCATCGCGAGCCTGTCGCCGTTGCTCCTGCACGAGGCCTCGCGACGCTTCAAGGCACCCGGCTGGCTCGCAGCCGCGGCGGCGGTTGGCATCGTGATCGTTCTGGCCGGCTCGCGCGCGTCGTGGATCACCTACGGGCTCGTGCTGCTGCTGTCGGGCTGGCGCGTGCTGGGCTGGAAGCGGCTCGCGGGCGTGTTCCTGTTCGGCGCGCTCGCGCTGGCCGTGTTGGCGCTGACCGTGCCGCAGGTGCGCGATCGAATCGATCGCACCACGCGCGTGCTTGCCGGCGACCACCGCGACATCGACAGCGCGTTGTCCGGGCGTGGCCGCATCTGGCTGGCCGCGACCTGCATGGCACGCGAGCATCCGGTCAACGGCGTGGGTGTGCGCCGCTTCCGGCAGGCGTTCCCGGGCTGCGATCCGGCGCCGGGCCGGCGTGCCGAATGGGGCGACGGCCCGGCGCTGCACGCGCACCAGATCGTGTTGGAAATCCTCAGCGAAACCGGTGTGATCGGCCTGCTGTTGTGGCTGGCCGGTGCCGCGCAGGCCTGGCGTGCGTGGCGCTATGCGGACGAGGCGGCCCGCCGACAGGCGCGGCCGGCGATGCTCGCGCTGGTCGTCACGGTGTTCCCGTTGAACACGCACCTGGCGTTCTATTCGACGTTCTGGGGCGGCCTCACGCTGATGCTGTTCGCGCTCTATGCGGGCAGCCTGCTGGCCAACGACCGCGTCGACCCGGCGGCCGCGGCGTGACGAAGACGGCGACGCCAACGTCTGCCGGCGACATGCCGCGCGGCGCGCGCCATTGGCCGATGCGCGCAGGCGTGGCGATGCTCTCCGGCGCCGCGCGACTGCCGTGGTCGCTGCAGCGCATGCTCGGTCGCGGCATCGGCGCGCTCGCGTACGCGCTGGCCGGTTCGCGTCGCCACGCGGCGCGCGTCAACCTGCGCCTGTGTTTTCCCGAACTGGACGACTCCGCACGCGAGCGCCTGCTGCGCGATACGTTCCGTGACTTCGGCATCGGCCTGTTCGAATTCGCGCGCGCATGGTGGGGCGGGATCGAGCCGATGCGGCGCGATGTCGTCATCGAAGGCCTCGAACATCTGCGCGCGCTGCAGGCGCAGGGCCGCGGCGTGCTCATGGTCTCCGGTCATTTCATGACGCTCGAGATGTGCGGCCGCCTGCTGTGTGATCACGTGCCGCTGGCCGGCATGTACCGCCGCTACCGGAACCCCGTCATGGAGCATGCGGTCAAGCGCGGGCGCCTGCGGTACGCGGCCGCGATGTTCACCAACGAGGACATCCGCCCCGCCATGCGCCACCTCAAGCACGGCGGTTTCCTGTGGTACGCCCCCGACCAGGACATGCGCGGCAAGGACACGGTGTTCGCGCCGTTCTTCGGCGTGCCCGCCGCCACGATCACCGCGACGCACCAGTTCGCCCGGCTCAGCGGTTGCGCGGTGGTCCCGTTCTTCCATCGGCGCGAAGGCGCGCGTTACGTGCTGCGGATCGCGCCGCCGCTCGAGCACTTTCCCTCGACCGACGCGACGCTCGACAGCACGCGCGTCAACGCCGCGATCGAGTCGATGGTGCGCGAGGCGCCCCCGCAGTACCTGTGGATCCATCGGCGCTTCAAGCGTCGGCCCGATGGCGGGGCGCCGCCGTACTGATGCCTGCGACGACCGCCCCCGATCGCGTGGAGCGCCTGCTACGCGCGATGTATTCGTTGGTGCTCTACGTGCTCACGCCGATCACGGTGTACCACCTGATCTGGCGCGGCTTCCGGCAGTCGGCCTACTTCGAGCGCTGGGGCGAGCGCTATGCAGGCTTCGGGCCGCCGCGCGCCACCCGCGTGCTGTGGGTGCATGCCGTCTCCGTCGGGGAGGTTAATGCCGCGATACCGCTGGTCGATGCGCTGCTCGCGCGACGTCCCGACCTGCGCCTGCTGGTCACCACGATCACGCCGACGGGTTCCGCGCGCGTCGGTGCGCTGTGGGGCGATCGCGTCGACCACGCCTACCTTCCGTACGACCTTCCCGGCGCGGTCGCGCGTTTCCTGCGCCATTTCCGGCCGTACGCCGCGCTGATCATGGAAACCGAGCTTTGGCCGAACCTGCTGTTCGGCTGCCGCGACCATGGCGTGCCGGTGTACGTGTTGAATGCGCGACTGTCGGCGCGCTCGCTACGCGGTTATCGCGCGCTGGCGCCCCTGGTCGCCCGCGCGCTGCGCACGGTTCGTGGGATCGGTGCGCAGTCGCACGCCGACGCACGCCGCTTCGTTCGCCTCGGCGCGGAACCCGCCTGCGTGCAGGAAACGGGCAACCTGAAGTTCGACCTCGCGCTGCCACCGAGCGTCGTCGCGTTCGGTCGCGACTGCCGCGCGCGCCGCGCGGCGCGCCTGGCATGGATCGCAGCGAGCACGCACGTCGACGAAGAGGCCGCGGTGATTGCGCTGCATCGGCGCCTGCGCGGTCGTTGGCCGGACCTCCTGCTGATGTGGGCACCGCGACATCCCGAACGCTTCCGCGCGGTCGCCGAGCAAGCGACGGCGGCGGGCTTTCGCACGCTGCGTCGCTCCGAGGATCGCTGGGCAACCGCCCACTGCGACGTGTTCGTGATCGACACGCTCGGTGAGCTGCTCAACTTCTATGCCTGCGCCGACGTCGCCTTCGTCGGTGGCTCGCTGCAGGAGGTGGGTGGGCACAACCTGCTTGAGCCCGCGGCGACAGGCACCCCGATCGTCACCGGACCGCACCTGCACAATTTCGCCGATATCTCGCACCGTCTGGTCGCGGCGGGCGCCCTGCGCGTGGGCGCGGACGAAGCTGCGGTCGGCCAGGCGCTGGAGTCGATGCTGGCCGATCCGGAGCTCCGCGCCCGGATGGCGGACGCAGGCCGCGCGTTGGTGGAGTCGGGGCGCGGTGCGCTTGAGC
>NZ_VTRV01000092.1 GCF_008274655.1 Cognatilysobacter lacus
GCGGCAGGCGCTGGCCGCGCGTGAGCGCTTCCGTGCAAGGCAACGACGGCTAGCCGAACGCGCCGTGCAACGCGACGCCGCGCGCCAATCGGCTCGGCCGGCGAGCATCGCGCCGTCACTCCCCGACGCCGCTGCAGCGGCGCTAAAGCGCGCGCTCGCAAAGGCGGCGACCAAGCGATGAAGAAGACGACGGTGCACAAGCGCGCAGCGGGAACGCAGGCGACTGGCCGTCGTGCCGGCAGCCCGGACGATCGGCTGCGCGACGCGTCGCTACCCCTCCGCGCGAATAAAACGACGACGACCACGTCACGCAGGAAAGCACCGCCGCATCCGGAAGCCTTCGCTGCTTCCAAAGCACCGGCAAGAACGGCGAAGCCAACCGTGGCGCCCAAGTCGGCGCCCGCGCGCGCTCCGCGCAAACCCGGCGGCGCGACGCTTCGCCGTCCATCGCGACGCATGTCTCCGGCCGAGATCCAGGCGCTCTTCGAGCGATTGAGCGAGGCGAATCCCGCCCCGACCACCGAACTCGAGTTCTCCACGCCCTACGAGCTTCTGGTGGCCGTCGCGCTATCGGCGCAGGCGACCGACGTCAGCGTCAACAAGGCCACGCGACGCCTGTTCCCCGCGGCGAACACGCCCGCCGCGATAGCGAAGCTGGGGGTCGACGGCATCGCGCCTTACCTCGCGACGATCAACTTCAACAAGACAAAGGCGAAGAACGTCGTTGCGATGGCGAACCAGCTGCTGCAGCTTCACGGCGGCAAGGTTCCGCTCGATCGTGATTCGCTGGAGGCGCTCGCCGGGGTTGGCCGCAAGACGGCGAACGTGGTGTTGAACACCGCGTTCGGGGAAACCACGCTCGCCGTCGATACCCACATCTTCCGCGTGTCGAACCGCACGGGCCTGGCGCCGGGCGCCGATGTGCGCAAGGTCGAGGACACGCTGCTGAAGGTCGTACCGGCCGCCTATCTGCGGCACGCGCATCACTGGCTGCTGCTGCACGGCCGCTACGTCTGCAAGGCGCGCACACCGGACTGCCCTCGCTGCATCGTGCGCGATCTCTGCCACTACCGTGACAAGACGCCGGGCGAGGCTCCGCCGCTCGAGGTCGCCGTCAAAGCGCGTCGACCGGCCCGCTGATCGAAAGGCGAGTTGCGCGATTCGCATGAAAAAAAACGCCCCCGCAAATGCGGGGGCGTGGAGGGATGACGCGTGACGCGTTCGGTCAGAAGCCGACCTCACCCCACACACCGACTTCCTGCGTTTTCACGTCGGTCGTCGTTGCATTCTTTCGGTGCGTGTTCTTGTACACGGTCGCAAGCTTGATGCCCTTCGTCAGCGGGAATTCGAAGCCGACGTTGTAGTAGGTGTCCTGAAGCGTCGGATCGAGGCGCTTGCTGATGTCGGCCTGGTCATAGCGGGCGAAGAGCGCCATGCCCTTGGTGCCGAAGCCCAGGCTGCCCCACAACGAATAGCCGTCGGCCTTGTCGCTCGCGGGGGTCAGCACGTTGTTCCAGTTGTTCGCGCGGAAGTACTCGCCGCCCAGGCGCACCTTGTCCTTGGCGTACGCGACCATAAGGTCGGAGCGGTTCGCCGTGTGCTGCGCGCCGACGGTCTGGGTCTCCTTGCCGAGCTCGCCGGAGTACGCACCCGCCGCGACCACGAGACCGTCGATCGGCATGAAGCCCACGCGTGCCTCGACGTCCATCGACTTGCTGCGGCTCGGGTTCTTGTAGCCGCCACCGTTCACCACCGACACCGCGTAGTTGAATCGCTTGTCGGCGATGTCGCCGCCCGCATGCAGGCCCCAGTCGGCGGAGTTGGCGAACTTCAGGCGGTCGGTCAGCGAGTTCTCGACATAACGGTAGCCGTAGAGGCTCTCGACGTACGGGATCCACGGCATGTCGGCCGAGCCGGCGCGGAACACGAAGGCATCGCTGAACTTGCCCTGCAGGTAGGCCTTCTTGACGAACACGTCGGCTGCACTGTCAAGGCTCGACACGTACTGGAAATCGGTCGTGAGGTTCGCCGACCAGATGTCGTTGAACTTGTGGTTGATGCCGATGTAGAAGCGCTTGACGTCGAGGCCGGTGCCGCTCGCGTTCGTCTTGACGCCGCGGCTGGTCTGGTCGATGTTGGTGACGTCGAAGAACATCTTGCCGGTGACCTGCGTGTCGTTCACCAGCTTGGCGATCTTGTCGACGGTCTTCTGCTGCGTCTCGGCCGCGTCGATACGCTGGCCCTGGCTTACGTTGACGTCGGACTGCGCATCGTTCTGCGCCTGCAGCGCGTTGATCTGTTCCTGCAGCGCGGCGAGCTGCGCCCGGAGCTCCGCGATCTGCTGTGCGGTCTGCGCGTTTTGCGTCGCGGCGACGGCCGGCGTGGCCGCGTTCGCCGGGCCCGAGGCCAGGCCCGCAAGCAGCAACGCGGCCGAGACCGAGGTGGCGAGGATGTTGGAACGCATGGTGGTCTCCGGTGCGGTTTCGAGCGAAGGCCGTCCGGGGCGGCCGGACGGGACGGCGCAAGGATCGGTCGGAACTGTGACGGTTTCAGGACAGCGTCAACGGAATCTTGAACCTTCCGCGCGCCGGGTGGAACGGTCCGGCATGAATGCGGCGGGCTGCCGTCATCGAATCGCAAGAAAGCCGTCTCCGCTTTGTAACGCAAAGCGCATGCAATTGCGTCAGCGGCGCACCCTCGTGCCGATTCGCAACGGAGATTTCCCGTGAACCTCGCACTCAAGAGCCGCCTCGCCGCGGCGCTGCTCGTGGCTTCGGCCGCTTTCACCGCACATGCGACCGACGTGACGGGCGCAGGCTCGAGCTTCGTCTATCCCGTGCTGTCGAAGTGGTCGGGCGCGTACGCCACCGCCACCGGCAACCGGGTCAACTACCAGTCGATCGGCTCGGGTGGCGGCATCGCGCAGATCAAGGCGGCAACGGTGGACTTCGGCGCATCCGACAAGCCGCTCTCGCCGCAGGAGCTCAAGCAGTTCGGACTGGGCCAGTTCCCCATCGTCATCGGCGGGATCGTGCCGGTGATCAACGTTCCGGGCGTGCAGCCGGGCGCGATGAAGCTCGACGGCCCCACGCTCGCGCGCATCTTCCTGGGCGAGATCACGATGTGGAACGATCCCGCGATCGCCGCGCTCAACGGCGGCCTGCAGCTGCCGGCGCAGAAGATCACCGTGGTCCATCGTTCCGACGGCTCGGGCACCACCTTTAATTTCACCAACTACCTGTCCAAGGTCAGCCCGGGCTGGAAAGCCAAGGCCGGAGAGGGCACCGCGGTCGAGTGGCCGGCCGGCATCGGCGGCAAGGGCAACGAGGGCGTCGCGGCCTACGTGCGCCAGATCCGCGGCGGCATCGGTTACGTGGAATACGCGTATGCGCTGCAGAACAAGTTGTCGTTCTCGCGCATGAAGAACCGAGCGGGCAACTTCGTGCAGCCGCGCGATGACAGCTTCGCCGCAGCCGCGTCGACGGCCGACTGGTCGTCCGCGCCGGACTTCAACGTGATCATGACCGACGCTCCCGGCGCCGAAGCCTGGCCGATCACCGCGACCACGTGGGCCATCATGTACAAGAAGGCGAAGCGCCCGGCGCAGTCGAAAGCCGCGCTGGATTTCTTCCGCTGGGCTTACCAGAGCGGCAAGGGCCAGGCTGCGCAGCTCGACTACGTGCCACTGCCCGACCCGCTCGTGCAGAAGATCAACGCGTACTGGACAGCCAACATGAAGTGAGGCGAAGGCCTCGACGACCGCAAACGGGTCCTTCGGGGCCCGTTTGCCGTTGAGCGGCCGTGGCGCGGTGTCATCTCGGTGTAACAGAAACATCATTTCATATCGGCTACCCGGTCATCACCATGACCGCTTTACTGGAGCCGCCCCGATGAACGTCCTACGACTCGCCGGTATTGCCGTCGCGCTCAGCGTCGCCCTCGCCGCCTGTTCCGGGGGCGGTGACAAATCGGCGTCCGCCACCGGCCCTTCGGCGGCCGGC
The DNA here is from genome assembly GCF_008274655.1 of Cognatilysobacter lacus. Classification (GTDB taxonomy): domain Bacteria; phylum Pseudomonadota; class Gammaproteobacteria; order Xanthomonadales; family Xanthomonadaceae; genus Cognatilysobacter; species Cognatilysobacter lacus. The sequence continues at coordinate 4,002 of NZ_VTRV01000092.1, forward strand.
AGCGCGGCCACGGCCGGCAGCCAGGTCAACGCGCAGATCACCGGGGCCGGCGCCACGTTCATCTACCCCCTGATCTCGAAGTGGTCGGCCGAGTACAGCCGGGCGACCGGCGCCAAGATCAACTACCAGTCGATCGGGTCAGGCGGCGGCATCGCGCAGATCAAGGCGGGCACGGTCGACTTCGGCTCGAGCGACAAGCCGCTCGCCGCGGACGAACTCGGAGCGGCGGGCCTCGGCCAGTTCCCGTCGGCCGTCGGTGGCGTCGTGCCGGTCGTGAACCTGCCCGGCATCGCAGCCGGCCAGCTCAAGTTGACGGGTCCGGTGCTCGCCGACATCTACCTGGGCAAGGTCACGATCTGGAACGACCCTGCGATCGCGTCGCTCAACCCGGGCGTGACGCTGCCCGCGCTCAAGATCAACGTCGTCAAGCGCTCGGACGGTTCGGGTACGACCTTCAACTTCGTCAACTACCTGTCCAAGGTGAGCCCGGCCTGGAAAGCGAAGGTCGGCGAAGGCACGTCGGTCAACTGGCCGACAGGCATCGGCGGCAAGGGCAATGAAGGCGTCGCCGCGTACGTAAAGCAGATCAAGGGTTCGATCGGCTACGTCGAGCTGGCCTACGCGACCGAGAACGGCATGGCCCATGCGCAGATGCAGAACGCCGCCGGACAGTGGGTGCAGCCGAGCATCGCGTCGTTCCAGGCGGCGGCGTCGGCAGCGGACTGGAAAAACTCGAAGGATTTCAGCGTCGTCATCACCGACGCGCCCGGCGCGCAGGCGTGGCCGATCGCCGCCACCAACTTCATCCTCATGTACAAGCAGCCGAAGGACGCCGCGCGCTCCAAGGCCGCGCTCGATTTCTTCCGCTGGGCGCTGCACAACGGCGGAAAGACGGCGGAGTCGCTGAACTACGTGCCGCTGCCGCCCGAACTCGTGTCGCAGGTCGAGACGTACTGGTCGACCGAGTTCAAGTGACCCCGCGTCCGGCGCGCAGTGCGCCGGATTCACCCGGTTATCTCCCACCTGTCGCCCGTCGCGCAGCCGCGCCGCGGGCGACGCCGCCTGCAACGGTGACATGAGCGCCATTCCCGCCCCTGCCGTGGACACCACGCGCCGCGACGCGTACGCCGACCGCAGCTTCCGCTGGCTGGTGACCGCCGCCGGCATGTTCGTGCTGATCGCCCTTGCCGCCGCGGCCCTCTCGATGCTGTGGGGCGGCCGCGAAACGTTCCAGAAGTTCGGCCTCGGCTTCTTCACGTCGCGGGCGTGGGACCCGGTCGCGCAGGATTTCGGCGCGCTCGTGCCCATCTACGGCACTCTCGTGACCGCGTTGATCGCGATGATCATCGCGGTGCCGGTGAGCTTCGGGATCGCGATGTTCCTCACCGAGATTGCGCCGCGCTGGTTGCGTACGCCGGTGGGCACCGCGATCGAACTCCTCGCCGGGATCCCGTCGATCATCTACGGCATGTGGGGCCTGTTCGTTCTGGTCCCGTACCTGGGCGAGCACGTGTATCCGTGGGTGGACGCGCATCTCGGTTCCGTGCCGTTGATCGGGCCGCTGTTCTCCGGGCCGCCGCTGGGCCTGGGCATGCTGACGGCCGGGCTGGTCCTCGCGATCATGGTCATCCCGTTCATCGCCTCGGTGATGCGCGAGGTATTCCTCACCGTACCCGGGCGCCTCAAGGAATCCTCGTACGCGCTCGGTTCAACGCGATGGGAAGTGGTCTGGGACGTCGTGCTTCCGTACACGCGATCCGCGGTGATTGGCGGCATTTTCCTCGGCCTCGGGCGCGCGCTCGGCGAGACCATGGCGGTCACGTTCGTGCTCGGCAACGCGCATGAACTCACTACGTCGCTGCTGATGCCCGGCAACTCGATCGCCGCCACCATCGCCAACGAATTCACCGAGGCGGATTCGGCGCAATACCGTTCGGCCTTGATCGCGCTCGGCTTCGTGCTCTTCCTGGTCACCTTCGTGGTGCTCGCTGCGGCGCGCCTGATGCTGCGTCGGCTGTCGAAGCGGGAGGGCACGTGATGCTGCCGCTCTACGGAATGCGCCGCGCCAAGAACCTGGTCGCGCAGGCGCTGGCGATCCTGGCCACGGCATTCGGCCTGTTCTGGCTGGTGTGGATCCTGTGGACGACGCTCCACAACGGAATCGCGTCGATGAACAGCATGCTGTTCACCGCGATGACACCGCCGCCCGGCGAACAGGGCGGCTTGTTGAACGCGTTCTTCGGCAGCGCGCTCATGAGCGTGCTCGGGATCGCGCTCGGTGCGCCGATCGGCGTACTCGCGGGTACATATCTCGCGGAGTATTCCAACCGCAGCTGGATCGGCGAGACGGTGCGCTTCGTCAACGACATCCTGCTGTCGGCGCCGTCCATCGTGCTCGGCCTGTTCGTCTACACGCTCGTCGTCGCGCGCAGCGGTCACTTCTCCGCGCTGGCCGGCGGCATCGCACTCGGGTTCATCGTGCTGCCCGTGGTGGTGCGCACCACAGACGAAATGCTGCGCCTCGTGCCGACGCAGATGCGCGAGGCCGCGCTCTCGCTCGGGGTGCCGCAGTGGAAGGTGACCGTCCAGGTGCTGTATCGCTCGTCGCTGCCGGGCATCGCCACCGGCATCCTGCTGGCCCTCGCGCGCATTTCCGGCGAGACGGCGCCGCTGCTTTTCACATCGCTCAACAACCAGTACTGGTCGACAGACATCACGCAGCCGATGGCCAACGTGCCGGTCGTGATATTCCAGTACGCGATGAGCCCCTACGATGCCTGGCACTCGCTTGCATGGGCGGGCGCCTTCGTACTCACGTTGTTCGTGCTCGCGGTGAGTCTGGTCGCACGCGCGATCGTTTCGCGCCACCGGGTTTCCCACGACTGATGAACGCCGCTCTCTCCCCGGATTCCGCAATGAACGATGGTCCCCTGTTGCACCTGGCCACCCCGCATGCCGTGACGGCTCCGTCGCAGGTCAAGCTCGAAGCGCGCGGCGTCGACTTCTTCTACGACAAGTCGCAGGCGCTCAAGAACATCAGCCTGCGGATTCCCGAAAAGCGCGTCACCGCGCTGATCGGACCGTCCGGCTGCGGCAAGTCGACGCTGCTGCGCGTGTTCAACCGCATCTACGCGCTCTACCCGAAGCTCGTCGCCACCGGCGAAGCATTGCTCGACGGCGAGAACATCCTTGACCCGAGCTACCCGCTGAACCGGCTGCGGAGCAAGGTCGGGATGGTGTTCCAGAAGCCGGTGCCGTTCCCGATGACGATCTCGGAAAACGTCGCCTACGGCATCCGCCACCACGAGCGGCTGTCGAAGTCCGACATGAGGGAGCGTGTCGAGCAGGCACTGCGGCAGGCGGCGTTGTGGGATGAAGTCAAGGACAAACTCGGACAGAACGCGCTGGGCCTTTCCGGCGGCCAGCAGCAGAGGCTCTGCATTGCGCGCGCGGTGGCGCTTCGCCCGGACGTACTGTTGCTCGACGAACCCACCTCCGCTTTGGACCCGATCTCGACCAGCCGCATCGAGCAACTCATCGAGGAGCTCAAGCGCGACTTCACCATCGTGATCGTCACCCATAACATGCAGCAGGCCGCGCGCATTTCCGACTTCACCGCGTTCATGTATCTCGGCGAGCTCGTCGAACATGGCAGCACGGAAACCATCTTCTCCAATCCCTCGAAGCAGCAGACCGAGGACTACATCACCGGCCGCTTCGGTTGATCGGGGCGAACCCAACGCGTCACTGGCGCAGGGCATAGGCAGATGCACGAGCACATTGTGAAAAGTTACGACGCCGAACGGGCGCGCCTGCTCGAAGAAACGCTTCGAATGGGCGAGATGGCCGCGGCGCAGCTGGAGGCCGCGCTCGACGTGGTTCAGCGGCGCGACGACGATGCGGCCGCCCGCATCATCGCGGGCGACGCGGCGATCGATGCGCTTGAGCGCGAAGTCAGCCACGACGTCATGAAGCTCGCGCTGCGTGGCCCGATGGCGCGCGATCTCCGCGAAATCCTGGCCGCCATTCGCGTCGCCGCCGACATCGAACGCATCGGTGACTACGCGGCGAACGTAGCGAAGCGCTCGATGGCGCTCAACACGGCGCCGCCGCTGCCGCATGTCGCAGGGCTGCAGCACGTGGGGCGGCTTGCGGTGCAGCAGGTTCGCGACGTGCTCGCGGCATATCGCGACGGCGATGTCGAAGTCGCCACGCGCGTGCGTGCGGCCGACGCGGAAATCGACGCGGCGTACACCGGGCTGTTCCGGGAGCTGCTCACGTACATGATGGAAGACGCGCGTTCGATCACGCCGTGCACGCATCTACTGTTCATGGCGAAGAACATCGAGCGCATCGGCGACCACGCGACGAACATTGCCGAGAACATCTGGTTCACCGTCCATGGCGACGACGCGCTGCCCGAGCGCGAGAAGGCCGACGGCAGCAATACCGCGACCTGATCGGCGACTGCCGCCGCGGTCACGCGCGCGCTCGGGTGGCCGCGGATCGGTGTGTCTGTGCGCCCCGGGCAGCTGAACGGCCCGGACCCGATCCGGGCAGCGCCGCGGGTGCCCTCCGCGGCCGGGCGCGGTAGCATCGCCGCATCCCGACGACCCCGAGGTGCTGCCATGTCCCGTTCCCTGAAGTCCCCCTCCCTGATCATCGCTGGCGGCGTCGCGGTGGCCGCAGCTGCATTCGCGTCGACGGCCCTGTCCCAGGGCTACATGCTTTCAGCGACGGATGCGCCGGCGACGGCTGCAGCGAAGACTGCGGAAGCCAAATGTGGCGCGGACAAGAAGGCGGCGGAAGCCAAGTGCGGCGCCGACAAGAAGGCCGGGGAAGCGAGCTGCGGTGCCGACATGAAGGCCTCCGCCGGCGCGACCGCCGGCAGCGCGAAGCCCAAGGTGGTGCCGACCGCGGCCAAGAAGGTGGTGGAAGGCAAATGCGCCGAGGGCAAATGCGGCGAAGGCAAGTGCGGCGGCACCTGATCCACCCGCACCCGGTTCGGTCATGCCAGTGGTATCGAACCTCGTTCCCGATGCCGTCGGCCTAGGCCTGCGGCGGGCCCTGGTGGGTCCGCTCCGCGCTGCTCCGGCCGGGGCGCTCGACTTCCTCGAAGTCGCACCCGAGAACTGGCTCGGCGTCGGCGGCGCGCTCGGTGAGGCCTTCGAAGCCGTCGCCGCCCGCTGGCCACTGGTCTGCCACGGGCTGTCGCTGTCGCTGGGCGGGCCGGGCGATCTCGACGCGGCGTTTCTGCTGCGATTGCGCCGATTCCTCGACGCGCACCACGTGTCGATCTACAGCGAACACCTGTCCGCCTGCAGCGATGCGCAGGGCCAGCTGTACGACCTGATGCCGCTGCCGTTCAACCGCGCTGCGGTCGACCGCGTGGCCGCGCGCATCCGGCAAACGCAGGACGCGCTCGGCCGCCGGATCGCCGTCGAAAACATCTCGTATTACGCGACGCTCGATGCCGGATCGTCGGCAGCAATGCGCGAGGCCGACTTCCTCAACGCCGTGCTCGAGGCAGCGGACTGCGACCTGCTCCTCGACGTCAACAACATCATCGTCAACGCCACCAACCACGGTTACGACGCGCATGAATTCCTTCATTCGCTGCCGCCCGATCGCATCGCCTACATCCATGTGGCGGGACACCACGACGAGGCGGACGACCTCAAGATCGACACGCACGGCACGCCCGTAAGCCCCCCGGTGTGGACGCTTCTTGAAGACGCATACGCGCGGTTCGGCCCGCGCCCCACGCTGTTGGAGCGCGACTTCAACCTGCCGCCGCTGGACGAACTGCTGGTCGAGATCCAGAGCGTTCGCACTCGACTGGCCGGCTCGCGATCGCATCGCCGTGCAGCCTGAGTGCCTCGGGACACTGGACGCCCAGCGCGCGCTCGCCGCTTGGGTGCGCGACCCGGAGAACACCGTCGCGCCCGCAGGTATCGAAGCGCGTCGACTGCGCGTCTACGCCGACCTGTTCTTCAACAACCTGTCGGGCCTGCTGGCTTCGACGTTCCCGGTGATTCGCGCAACGCTCGGCGCGTCGGGGTGGGATGCGCTTGTGCGCGACTTCATGCGCGAACATGCGGCCCGTACGCCGGTCTTTACCGAACTCGCGCGCGAGCTTGTGCAGTACCTCGACGCGCGTGCCTCTTGCCGACGTGACGACCCGGCATGGCTTCACGAGTTGGCGCATTACGAGTGGGCTGAAATCGCGCTGCAGGTGTCGGAGGCGCGCGCCGCGGACGTCCCGCATGACCCGGACGGCGACTTTCGCACCGGCATCCCGGTGCCGTCGCCGCTGGCGTGGCCGCTTGCCTACGACTGGCCCGTGCACCGCATCGGGCCCGGC
>NZ_VTRV01000093.1 GCF_008274655.1 Cognatilysobacter lacus
AGCTGACGCCGGTCAGCCGGTTGAGCACGTCATAGGCGTAGGTGGCCTGCTTCGTCGAGCCCCGGGCGTCGAGCTTGGTCTTGAGGTTGCCGGCACTGTCGTACGTGTACGAAGTCGTGCCCGTGTCCGGGCTGACGAGCTTTGTCAGATCTCCGAGGCCGTTGTAGGTGTAGCCGGTGGTCAGGCCCTTCGGATCGACGACGGCGGTCAGGTTGTCGAGCGCGTCGTAGCCGAACTTCGTCTCGGCCTTGATGCCGGCGGTGTCCTGCAACGTACGCGTCAGCCGATTCAGCGGGTCGCTGTCGTTGTCGGTCAGGCGCCCCTTCGCGTCCTTGACGATGTCGGCATTGCCCGACGCGTCGTACGTCATGGTGGGCCCGTAGCCATAGGCGTCGTTGGCCGCCTGCAACTGGCCGAGCTGGTTGTAGACGCGCGAGAGTGCGCGGCGCAGGTTGCCCTGCGCGTCCTTGGTGTCTTCCTTCGTCCGCTTACCCGCGTTGTCGAGCACGTAGTCGATGCGGTCGCCGACGTTGTTGGCGATCGCCGTCAGCCGGTGCGCCGCGTCGTATTCGAACGTGGTGGAGGCACCGTCGGGCTGGGTGACCTTCTGCACCAGGCCCGTCGGCAGGTAGTCCATGCGCGTGATGACGTCGTCGGTCTCGACCGACGTGTCCGCGCCGCGCACCTTGGAGGCGGTCAGCCAGCCGCGGGCGTTGTACTCGAGGTCAGTGACGACACCATTGGCGTCCTTCATCGACAGCGGGCGGCCCGCACCGTCGTACGCCAGCGTCTCGACCACCTGACCCTTGGCGTTGGTGACCTTCCACAGGTCGCCACGGCGGTAGGCGCAAGTGGTCGGCGCCGTATCGCAGCCGACGGCGTCGGCCATGCGGTAGGTGTAGGTGGTGATGTCGCTGACGTCGGTGCGTGGGCCATCGACCTTGGTGACCAGCCCGATGCGCGGGCAGGTGCCGGCGTCCACGTCGGGCTGTTCGCAGTAGGTGGTGGCGGACGTTCGCGAAATCGCAAGCACCGGGTCCGACACCGTCGTTGAGAGGGGCTGGCCGCGGCTGTTGAGAGTCCACGTCGCCCTCGCTATCAACGTGTTCGATGCGTTGTATGTGCGGCGCTCGGTAGGCACGCCGAATGAGGAATTCCAATCGGTCTGGATCGTGCGCTGCTGCGCTGTGCCGACCGCCTCGATGCGCTGGGTAACCCGGCCCTGTGCGTCGTTGGTGAAGCCGGTGGTGACACCCGCCTCGACCTTCTGGCTGACGTACCCGTTCGCGTCGTACTGGTACGCGGTCGACGCCGCCGCACAGCCGTCGGTGCAACTGCGGGTGATGGCCTGCGCCGTCGGCGTCTCGAAATTGGTGACGAACTGTCGCTGTTCGGTCGCGCCCGTCGGCGTGGTCACCGTGGCGCTGCCGTCGGCGTTCCGCACCACCGTGTACTTCTCCACGCCACCGGCGTGCTCGGTCGATACCGCGCGCGCCGACTCGTCATAGCCATATGTGGCGTAGCGCACCCCGTTGTCCGAAATACCCGTCAGCAGCGTTGGGTAATTCATCCATGACGTGTAGGCGCTCTCGTTGTACTGATACGTGCGCGTCGCGCCGCCCGGGTAGAGCACGCCCGAAAGACGGCCCGAGGTGTCGTAATCGAAAATCGTCTCGCCGCCATCGGGTGTGACGATTCGCGCCAGGCGATTGGATGCGTCGTAGTTGAAGCTCAACGCGCGGCCGTCGTCCTGCTGGACGCGCTGCAGCAGGCCGGCAGTGTCGTAGGAGACAGCGGCCCACCGCCCATCGAGCAGGCTGATCCGAACCAGGCGACCGGCGAGATCGAACTGCTCGATGCGCTTTGCGCGAAGGTCACGCCACTCCCAGCCGGTCTGCGTGCCGCCTGCATCGGTCAATGCAACGAGCGTTTGCGAAACGTTGGGGTCGCCCTGCCACGCACCGTTCACGAGCCGGAACCGTAACTGCTGGCCTGTCGGACGAAGCACGTCCGCGACGCTTGTTCCGTCGCTGGCCGCCGACGTGCTGACGTGCGACGAATAGCTGTGTGTCCAGTCCGGACCCATCGTTGATACGAGCGTCTGCTGGCTGTTGTAATGGCGGGTGAACTCAAGCAGTGCCGATACCGAGATATCGGACTCGGCCTGGTACTTGTTGCCGGTCGCCACGTTGATGGGATTACCCACGTAGTTCGACACTGCAACACCGGGGATGTCCGGCCCGACCATCGCCGACTTCGCAGTCGCGTTGGACGCAGCGAAACAAGCTAAGAGCCCAAGTGCGATCGTCCATCGGTGCAGGCTGTTCGAATCCATGACTCATCCCCGATTGTTTTCTTGTTCCGGTACCGAGTGCGGGGCTGGAAGGCCCGACGCGGCTCTTGCAGATGCAGTGCGCGTTACCGTGAGCCGGACGGCAGCCAAGACGGGCTTCACCGCCTCGGCTACCGTCAGGATCCCGACCTTCGACGCTGGAGCCACTCGATGTTGCCCGCGCCACCTCCACGCCTCCTGGAAAGCTCCAGTGGTCGGGTCAATTGCGCGAGACCGAGATCGCCCACCCGGAGAGTCGAATGTGCGTCAGTCCGTGTCCTGGTTGGAGCAGCTTCGATTAGACCGATATCAGCGCCGACGCGGGACTCGCACTTACAGGGGCCCAGCGTCGCCGCCTTGGCCGAGCACTCGCCGCTGGTAGCACTGGGTGGTGTGTCGCTGGAACTGAACGCAACGATCGCTGCCGACTCGCTCGACTCGCAGAACTTGACGGACGCGAGCTGCGATTCGGCAACCAGGTAACTATCCGGAATCACCCTCTTGACGTGATAGCCAGCCGGACAATTGAACGTCACCATCTTCTGCACGCTGTAGTAAATGTAGGTGTGGCCGAGTCCTGCGCTGTAATCGTTGAATACGGCCAGGCGGGCGGGCTGGGTCGGATAAGGTTCCGTTGACCTGCCGCCCCCATACATGCCCGCGAAGTGAACGATCGCGTACTGAATGCCGTTGGCATCGGCCAGGTAGTCCCGGATCCACGTCGCCCGCGGGAGATAGTCGCTGGCGAACCAGTAGTTGGGATCGATGGTCGATGAGCTCGACGCGAACGGGTTCGTGCTCAGCCACGCGTCGACCGCTTCGCGCTCCGTGTCGCACATGTAGTCCAGCATCGGATTGGCGCCGTGGCACAACCCTCGCAGGTTGTCCTCGTTCGGCATGCTGTAGACGGCCTTCTGAACCCGGGCGGGTTCGATGGGCGGCACGCTGTACGAGATGGGGGCTGTGTGAGCGTCGTTGATCGCTATGCCGCCGCGCGTCATTCGCGCGGCGTTCGACGACGACGCGCGCAGGCTGGACTCGGCTGCCGGAAGCGTCGGGTAGCACGCGCCCTGGAAGCAGTACTGCGAAACGCTGGACGCGAGCGTCGCAAACGGCGCTAGTAGCGCGACGACAAACAAGAACCTGATCATCAGGCAACACTTGTGCATCGAACGATCCTTGTTCATTTGGGACGCCCTATCGCCCGTATTCGCATTGCCACTTCGGTCGCCGCGAGGCAGCGCAGCCGTCCCGGCGTGACGAAGCAATAACAAAGCGTTCGCGGCGCTGCCGATTTGGCGCGCCGCGATGCAGTCCCAGCTACAGTTCCCCGCCGCGATTCTGCCAGAGCCTGCCCACAAAGCAACTCCGGCGAATTCCGACCGGGGCCCTGGTCCGAAGTGTTACCGACACATGTAGGTTCGGGCGACGACGTGCGAGATCGCCGTTGGTCCAGTCGAGACGCCGTGCGTGGTCGTGCAATTACGACGGCACTGCCGTGCTTGCTATCGACAGCAGAGCTTTCCACCTTTCGACCCTGTATTCCGACAGATGTCGCGTTGCGCCAGATATGGAATGGCGAGTCAGTTGACCGCAGTCGCTCCAGGGAGCCATCGCAGTTACACGGATCAGGCCAGGTCGGGTCTCGGCATCGGCCTGTAGCAGGTCCAGCGCTGCTCTTCCTTGCAGAATTTCGGCCGTTGAATTGCGCTCGACGGCGCATTGCCTGGCAGAAGGTACGGTGCGGACAGGCCGCTTCCGGCCGGTGCCGGAAAGCGGAATGAGGATCGGTCCGCCTTTCCACAGACGCCTACAAATCGAACGGGAGCCCGATTTGCTCCCACTTCTTGTTGCAGCGGGTCGAGACCGGCACTATGTTGATTACGCGTCGTAAGGCCGTTGAAAATCCAACCCGACCTTTGTTCTTGAACTGGCGGGCGGGTGCGGCTCTAGCCGCCGGCCATGACGCCGCAGGTTCCGTCGCACTGGCCCAGGCCCGGGGTCGGCGGAGGTGGTGGCGGCGGTGGCAGGTTGACGCACGTGTTCCGGTACCACTCGGTCGTCCCGTCCCAGCTCGTCCCTGCAGGACAGTCGACGTAGTACGCGTAATACTCCGGATTGCCACTGTTATGAGGCGGATTAAATGAGTATCCGCACCCGTTGTAATCGCCGGGACGGCCGTACTCGCATATGAAAGTCTGCCGGTGGATGATGTTCCCCGCGTGGTCGTTGCCGGCGACGATCCAGTCGCTGCCGGTGCACGCGTCCGGAATCGCCTGATCGTTTGGGTGGGCGGCGAGGACCGCATTGAGGTCACTTTGGCACGCGGCTTGAGCGGCGGCCGGCGTGTCGTAATCAGGCGGTGTCTCAGCTTCGACCAAGCCGCTGACGAGCGCCAACAACAGGATGGCGAAGCATCGGAGTGTTTGCTTCCATGCCAACTTCGCGTCGCTCCACAGTGCTACTTCGAGTTAGGGATTCTTTTGCAGCGGGCCAACAGTGCGTGCGCAGCGACCTAACGCTGCACGTTTTTCGAATCAATGAATTTTTCCCAGCGCTATTTCGTTGACGTCTGCCGGGCAGAAGCTTGCGGTCCGATTGACTTAATGAGCGACGGCACTGCAGAGCGGTAATCAGTTGCCGGCAATGGTACCGGGGGACTCGTCGCATTTGCACGGACCCAATCCCGGCGTTGGTTTAGGCAGCGGCTTGTAATAGATCCAGCGCTGCTCTTCGACGTTGCAGAATTTCGGCCACTGGATCGCGCTCGAAGGGGCGTCGCCCGGCAAAAGGTACGGTGCGGACAGGCCGCTTCCGGCAACTGACCCTGCCGGGCACATGAACGCCTGGTACTTTCCGAGAATGCGGTTCTGGTAGTGGAGGTCGTCCGATGGAAACCCGGGAATGTGAATCCACACCTGGTATTGCCTGACGTTCAGCTCGTCGTATCGAGTGAACGACACGCGTCCCAATCGCCGATCGGGGCTGGCAAGCTGACCGATCCAGTAGAACGGATCAGCATGCGTGCCGATCCACTGGCCATTGATGAACTCGTTTCCAGGATAGGGGTTGCGGGTATGGATGTCCGCGACGAGCATCTGCATCGCTGTGGCCTCATCCGGGCATCCGTCGCCCAATACGGAATCACACAGTGGGGTGCCATCCATGTAGTACTGCGGCGGATAGAACGTTTCCGGCGCCTGCGCAGGAACGCCGTACAGGAACAGCGTGATCGTCCCTTGGTCGAGCGTCAGAATTCGCTCGAACTTGGGACCAAATGGCCCGTCCAATCGCATGGCAGCTTCCGCATCCGCCAGACTCGCGTAGTCGCATTTTCCGTTGTAGCAGGCGCTTCCCGGATTGCTTTGGGCTTGTGCCAGAACGGGCGCGAAGCCAATCACGGTCGCGAGCGCGCGCACGAAGTAAGACGCGCGTTCTTTATCGATAAAAGCCATAATCGTCCCGAATCCCGCCGCATCCTGCAGCGCCCCGCGGTCATTGTGTCAGAGTAAAAGCCTCTTCGCGACTCTGTGCCCGTGGAGCCCGACGTCCGCCTCGGGTAGAAACAGTGGCACCGTTTCGGCTTACGGATGTCTTATTCGCGCCTCGATCTGCTCCACTTTTTTTACCGCATCTTTGACCGCAGTGCCGAGACATGCGCAGGCACCCGAAAAACTCTTGGGGAACCAAGCACTTTTCTCCGGGCGTGACGAAACAAGGTCGGATCGGATGTCTCTTTCGACAGCTGCGCTTTGTGCGAAGAGCGGAAAATGCAACGAAAACTCCTGGCGCCCACCACTCGGCGTGGATCGGCTCCGCGCGTCTAATCCGCCATCGCCGATGGCTCCGGCTCCGCACTCGTAGCCGCCGCAAACGAAACCGGCTTCGCGAATAGATACCCCTGCAACTCCCCGGCGCCGCTCGTACGCAACCAGTCGCGCTGGAATATCGACTCGACGCCCTCCGCCACGACACCCAGCCGCAATGTACGCGCAAGCGCGATCACCGCTTCGCAGATCGAGCGATCGCTCTCGTCGGATTCGAGGTCATTGACGAACGAGCGATCGATTTTGAGCCGATGGATCGGCAAGCGCTTGAGATAACGCAGCGACGAATAGCCGACGCCGAAATCGGCGATGGCGCTGGCGATGGTGACGCCGAGTTCGGCCAGCGCGACCATCACCTGCGCGGCGCGTTCGGGATCGTCGACGATCACGCTCTCGGTGAGTTCGAGTTCGAGTGCGCCGAAGGGCAGGTCGAACTCCTCGACGACGCGGCGCACGTCATCCAGCAGCCCGTGCGCGAACTGCATCGCAGACACGTTCACCGACAGCCGCACGTGGCCGAGGCCTTGCGGGACCAGGAATGCGTAATGGTGCGCGGCTTCGTGCAGAACGCGACGTCCGAGCTCGACGATCAGCCCGCTCTCCTCGCAGATGCTGATGAATTCCGACGGCGGCAACAGGCCGCGCAGCGGATGTTCCCAGCGCACGAGCGCCTCGAGCGCCACCAGGCGCAGGTCCCTCGAAAATACGGGCTGGAACAGCAGCCGGAACTCCTTGCGTTCCAGCGCCGCGCGCAATTCCTGCAGCACTGCAATTTGCCTTTGCTCGACGGAGTGCTGCCGGCGCGATACGCCACGGTGCAATTACAGCCCTGCTTCTTGGCCTGGATCGCCGCGAGTTCGACGCTCATCAGCAGGCTTTCGGCGCTACTCGCGTCCTCTTGGAAAAATGGCTGTACCCGACCGATGCGGTGAGCTTGCATGCGCGCGCGTCGCCTTCCACAGGCTCGATGAGCGCGGCATGCACGCCGGATGCGACGTACTCCGCGAGCATGTCGTCGTCGCCCTCGACGATGATCACGAATTCGTCGCCGACGGAACGCCCGATCAGTGTGCGCGGCCCGAGCATGTGATGCAGGCGCAGCGCGATCTCGCACAGCACGCGATCGCCGGCGGCATGGCCGAGCCCATCGTTGACCAGCTTGAATCCGTCGAGGTCGACGATCAGCACGCTCACGCGCCCGCCGTCGGTGCGCGCGCGTTGCACCACTTCGGCCAGGTGCTCGAGGATCAGGTGACGATTGGGCAACCGGGTGAGCACGTCGTGCGTCGAACGCCACTGCAGCTGCTGCGCATGGCGCTGGCGTTCGCTGGTATCGGTGATCACGCCGAGCAGGTGGCTGACGCGGCCGTCGCTGTCGCGCATGGGCGTGATGCGGTACTCGTACCAGAACGCGCTGCCGTCGCGACGCGTGCCCTGCGACGACACCTGCACGTCGGTCATCGCCTGGAGTGCATCGCGCACGACGGCGGCGCCGGCCTGTTGCGGATCGAACGCCTGCAGGAAATCGAACGCGCGGCCTTCGACTTCGTCGGCGCGGTAGCCGGTGATGTGCTCGAACGCCGGGTTGGCGTAGGCGATCGGGAACGCGGGACGGCCGGCGTCGGCGATCAGGATGCCGCTGGTGGATGCTTCCACCGCCCGCTCGAACAGGCGCAGGCGAGGCGACAACAGGCGCTGCGGGCGGCGATCGATCATGCCGCCGACCATGCGCGCCGCGGTGCCGTGGCCGTCGCGCTGGATGTAGCCGCGGTCGAGCACTTCGGTGTACGTGCCATCGCCGCGCTGGAAGCAGTATTCCTCGACCCAGCTCGACGCGCCGCCCGCGATCGCGGCATCGAGGCTGCCGTGCACGCCCACGCGTTCGTCCGGATGCACCAGCGCCGCCCACTGGTCGAGCGTGGTCGGCACGGTGTCGGCGGTGAAACCGAAGTTGGTGGCGAAGCCGTCGCTGAACCACAGGTCGCCGCTGAGCACGTCGCAGTCGTAGGCCGCGTCGCTCATCGCCTGCGCGATGAGGTGCACGCGTGCATTGGTGAGCTCGGATTCGCTGACGTCGCGCGCGACCACCAGGCGCGCTGCCCGTCCGCCGTAGGCGACATCGGCCGCGCGCACCTCGACATGCATGCGCGTGCCGCCGCGATGGCGATGCACCCAGATGCCGCGAGTGGGGCGCTCCGCCGCGGGCAGTCGAAGGTGCGCGAGCAATTTTTCACGATCGCCGGGCGGGCGCAGTTCGAGCACGCTCAGGCCGCGCATCTCCGCCTGCGGCCAGCCATAGAGCTCGGCGGCGGCCGGGTTGGCCGCGACGATGCAGAGGGTTTCCATGTCGAAGACGAACATCGGCACCGGGTTGGCGTCGAATCCGTCGAAGTCTTGGGCCACGGTGTCCCCTTTTGCCCTGCGTCCCCGGTTCGCCATGCCACGCGTCCTGTGCGCTGTGAACCGCCGTGGCGAAACCGCGATGGTGTCTCGCCCGACGGAAGGCGTGGCCGGCAGCCGCCCGACGTGTCAGCGTCGCGCATGCCGGCGAGTGGACCGGCATTGGGGAGGGATTCCATGCGTGCAGTTCCGATGTTCGCGTTCGCGGCTGTGCTGTGCCTCGCGGTGCCGCTCGCGCCCGCGCAGACGCGTCCGCAGATGGTGCAACCGATGATGCGTTCGCCCAACATCGGCGGCGCGCAGATCGACCGCACCGTGCTCAACGAGCGCCGGCTCATCGCGCTCGGCAAGAAGAACCGCGCGCTCGAAGGCCGCGTAGCCACCCTCGAAGGCGCGCTGCGGGAGATGCGGGCCGCCAGTGAGTTCAGCTGCAGCGCGGTATCGACGTCGCGCAATGGCCGCGGCGCCACGGAGGACTGCGGCCCGTACGCCTGCAACTACCTGGACGGTCGCTGCCGCACGGTGGCGGTCGACAGCAGCCAGTGCGCGGCAGGCTTCGTGTGGGATGGCAGCAACCACTGCGTCGCGCCACCGCCGCCGGCGCCGGACGACGACTGCTTCATGGGCCTGTTCTGCTGATCGCTCAGGGCTCGTCGAACAGATCGACCTGCGGCCCCGCGGGATCCAGGTTGGCGAGCCCGACACCGACCAGCCGATAGCGCGTCGACGCGGGCAACGCCACGCGCGCGCGCAGCTCGGCGGCGATGCGTGCGAGCGATGCAGCGTCCGCCGGCATCCGCGGCGGCGTGAGCGATCGCGTCAGGATGCGGAAGTCGGCGGTCTTGAGCTTGAGCACCACCGTGCGCGGCCTGCGCGGTGCGCGGCCTTCGCTGGTGTCGCGCTCGCACTGGCGCTGCCACGCCGCCCAGGTCTTTTCGGCAAGCCGGTCGATGTGGGCGTCGAGCGCAGCCAGTGGTTCGTCGCTGGCCAGCGTGTCTTCGCTGGAGATCTGCGTGTGCGCGCGCTCGGGCTCGACGGGGTGGTCGTCGATGCCCCAGGCGAGTTCGTGCAGGCGCTGGCCCCAACGGCCGAAGCGCTCCAGCAGCACGTCGCGACCGGCATCGCGCAGGTCGCTGACCGTGCGCAGCCCGAGCGCCTCGAGTTCGCGGTCGGTGACGCGGCCCACGCCCGGCAGGCGTCCCACCGGCAACGGCGCGAGGAACGCCTGCACCTTCGACGGCGGCACCACGAACAGGCCGTCGGGCTTGCGCCAGTCGGACGCGATCTTGGCGACGAACTTGTTCGGCGCGACGCCGGCCGACGCGGTGAGCTGCGTGGTCTCGCGGATCTCCGCGCGGATCGCCTTGGCGATGTCGGTGGCGGTGGGCAGGTCGCTCAGCGGTTCGGTGACGTCGAGGTAGGCCTCGTCCAACGAGAGCGGTTCGACCAGCGCGGTGTGCCGCTGGAAGATCGCGCGGATCTGCCGGGACACCTGCTTGTAGCGCACGAAGTCGGGCGGCACGAACACGGCATCCGGGCACAGGCGCTCGGCGCGCACGGCCGGCATCGCCGAGCGGATGCCGAACACGCGCGCTTCGTAGCTCGCGGCGCAGACGACCGAGCGCAGGCCCTTCCAGGCGACGACCACCGGCCGGCCACGCAGCGACGGATCGTCGCGCTGCTCCACGCTCGCATAGAAGGCGTCCATGTCGACGTGCACCACCTTGCGCGGCGGCAAGCTCATGGCAAGGCCGGGCCGTCGGTGACGCAGTGCAACAGGCGGAGGCGGACGGTCATGCGGGCGGCCGGGCACGGACGCGCCGATTGTCGCCCGCGGGCCGGGCCCGCGCCT
>NZ_VTRV01000094.1 GCF_008274655.1 Cognatilysobacter lacus
GTCGGCATCGCGGGCCTGCCGCAGCGGCTGGGCGCTTCGTCGGTGGTCGTGGTCGGCATCGCCGGCGTGGTCGGCGTGCTGGTCGCGATGCTGGCGATGGGCGAGGGCTTTCGGACCACGCTTGCGGGCACGGGTGGCAACGACACCGCGATCGTGCTGCGCGGCGGTTCGCAGGCCGAGACCAACTCGGTGATAACTCGTGACCAGGTGCCGCTGCTCGGTTCGCTCGACGGCATCGCACGCGGTGCCGACGGTCGCGCGCTGCTGTCGGCGGAGCTGTCGCAGGTGGTGAACCTGCCCACGCTGGCCGATGGCACCGATGCGAACGTGCAGTTCCGCGGCGTCGGTCCGTCGGCATGGGCGTTGCGGCCGAAGCTCAAGATCGTGGAAGGCCGGCGCTTCAATCCGGGCCTGCGCGAGATCGTGGTCGGTCGCGGCGCGCAGCGGCAGTTCAAGGGCCTCGAGGTTGGACACACGCTCAAGCTCGCGAACCAGGCGTGGACGGTGGTCGGCGTCTTCGAATCCGGCGACTCGCACGATTCCGAGCTCTGGACCGATGTCGACGTGCTCGGGCCCGCGTACCAGCGACAGGCGTTCCAGTCGGTCACGGTCAAGCTCGACGGCGCGCGCGGGTTCCGTCGGCTGAAGGCGGCGCTCGCGGCGGATCCGCGCCTCAAGCTCGACGTCATGACCACGCACGACTACTACGCCAAGCAGTCCGAGCGGCTCGCCACGCTGCTGAGCATCCTGGGCAAGGTGATCGGCGCGATCATGGCGCTCGGCGCGATCTTCGGCGCGCTCAATTCCATGTACGCCGCAGTGTCGGGCCGCGCGCGCGAGATCGCGACGATGCGCGCGATCGGCTTCCGCGGACTGCCCGTCGTGACCGCGGTGATGCTGGAAACCATGCTGCTCGCGTTCCTCGGCGGCATCCTCGGCGCCGGCATCGCATGGCTCGTGTTCAACGGCCACTCCGTGTCGACGCTCGGCAACAACTTCAGCCAGGTCGTGTTCCAGTTCCGCGTCTCGCCGGCACTGCTGTGGACCGGCCTGAAATGGGCGCTCGCCATCGGGCTGGTCGGCGGCCTGTTCCCGGCGCTGCGGGCGGCACGCATGGAAGTGACGGATGCGTTGCGCGCGCAGTAGGGATATCGATTACGCCGGCGGCTCACTCGCGGCCGCCGGCAGCTCGACCCGCTTCGCTCCGGCTGCCTTGGACAGCGTGATGATCACCACGCCGACCAGGATCACCGCCATCGCGCCCACCGTCTGCAGGGTGAAATGCTCGCCGCCGAGCAGTGCGCCGAACACGACCGCGAGCGGCGGATTCACGTAGGCATAGCTCGTTGCCAGCGCCGGCCGCACGTGGTGCAGCAGCCAGATGTAGGCGGTGAAGCCGAAGATCGATCCGGCCACGACGAGATAGAGCATCGCCAGCGTCGACGACAGGCTCGGTATCGCGACGAAATGCTCGCGGTGCAGCAACGCGGCGAGCAACATCCACGCGCTGCCCATCAGCATCTGCCCGCTGGCGGACATGAAGGGCGTCGGCAGGTCCTGGTCGCGGCTCCACATCGAGCCCCAGGCCCACGCGACCGGCGCGATCGAGAGGCAGACCAGCCCGAGGGTCGACGAACGCAGCTCGCTGCCCGCGTTGAGCCAGACCACGCCAAGAAAGCCGACGACCAGCCCGATCCACTCGATGCGCGACGGATGCCGGCCGCGCAGCATCGCGAACAGGCCCGCGAACAGCGGCATCGACGCCACGGCGATCGCGGCGAGCCCGGACCCGACCTGCGTCTCGGCGAGGTTCACCAGCCCGTTCGACAGCAGCACCATGAACAGCGAAAGCACGAACAGCGTGCGCCATTGCCGCCGCGTCGGCGCGGGCACGCCGCGCATGCGCAGCACCACGAACATCAGCGCGCCGGCGATGAACATGCGCGCCGCGCCCAGGTAGAACGGTGGCCAGCCGTGCAGCGCGAAGCGGATCGCGAGATAGGTCGAGCCCCACAACACGTACAGCGAGCCAAGGGCGCAGGCGACGGCGAGCGGTGAGGGCGCGCGGGGCGCGATCGAGGAGCTCATCGGATTCCGGGGGGCGGCGGCGCTGTCGCGCCAGTCGACAAGCCTAGCGGACGGCGCGGTGCTGACGCGCCTGTCGAGCGCAACGCTCAGGCCCGCTCGCGCTCCAGCAGCACCTGCTTGAGCGGCAGCCCCCAGCGATAGCCCCCCAGCGAACCGTCGCCGCGCACGACGCGGTGGCAGGGCACCACGATCGCGAGCCGGTTCGTCGCGCACGCCCGTGCCACCGCACGCGCGCCGCGCGGTGCGCCGAGCTCGCTGGCAAGGCCCGCGTAGCTGCGCGTCTCGCCCTTCGGAATGCGCATCAGCGCATCCCAAACACGCCGCTGGAACGCGGTCCCGATCAGGTCGAGTTCGACGTCCGACGCGTGCCCGGCGAGCGCATAGGAGACCGCGTGAAGGCGCGGCGCAAGAAACTCGTCGCGGCCTTCGTCGACGCGTTCAAGCGCGGCATTCGGAAATTCGCGACGCAAGCCGGCTTCGAGCGACGCTTCGTCATCGCCGAGCTCGATCGCGCACAACCCGCGCGCCGTGGCAGCAACGAGCGCGCGCCCCAGCACCGTGTCGATCACCGACCAGCGCACGACCTCGCCCGCGCCGCCGCGTCGGTACTGCGACGGCGCCATGCCCAGCCGCGCCGCGCCGGACTCGTACACGCGCGAGGGCGAGCCGTAGCCGGCTTCGTAGATCGCGCTGGTGACGTCGCTGCCATCGCGCAACGCCTGCTTCAGGCGACCCAACTTGC
Organism: Cognatilysobacter lacus; assembly: GCF_008274655.1. Lineage (GTDB taxonomy): Bacteria > Pseudomonadota > Gammaproteobacteria > Xanthomonadales > Xanthomonadaceae > Cognatilysobacter > Cognatilysobacter lacus. The sequence goes on from NZ_VTRV01000094.1 coordinate 2,831, forward strand.
GCTGCGCCAGGTAGTCCGCCGGGCTCAGGCCGAAGCGCGCAGTGAAGCGGCGTTGCAGATGCGATGCGCTCAAGCCAACGGCGGTGGCGAGTTGCGCGAGCGTCGGCTCACCTTCGTCGAGCAGGCGGCGCGCGCGGTCGAGCTTGGTGGTGGCGTCGGTCATGGTCCCAAACATAACGGGCGCCCGTAGGCGCCCGCTATCCGTTCCTTGTTGCGCGGCGTCAGTCGGCCCAGTGGCCCGGGCTGCGCGCGGTCGGCAGCACCTTCGCCGACAGCTGGTGATCCGCGTTGAGCAGGCCGACCGCATCGCCGAGGATCGTCGCCGCTTCGCGCAGCAACGGATCCGGACGCTTCTCGGCCAGCTTGTCGCGCTGCAGGTCCTGCGCGATGTTGCGCTCGCTGGCCTGCAGCCCGTCGTCGTTGTCGTCGGCGAGCGGGTCGAGTGCGAGGCCCAGCTTGGCGCGCTCGGCCTGGCGCTGCTTGCGCTTGGCCTCTTCCTCGTCGCGCTCGCCGCGACGCACCGCCTCGTTCAGCGAGATCGACTTGTCGGCGCGCTCCTTGCGGAACTGCTCGACGTCCTGCGTCCACCAGCGGAACTCGGGATCGGCGGCGATGCGCTGCGCGTGGTGCTGCTCGAGCGTCGGCAGGATCGGGCTGAAGTTGCCGTACGCGGTGTGCGGCACCGCGGCGATCCGTGCCCACGGCAACGCGTTGTCGTAGGTGCTCTCGCCGAATTCCGTGGCGTCGACCGACGTCGGGAACGCGATGTCGGGCACGACGCCCTTGTGCTGCGTCGAACTGCCGCTGACGCGGAAGAACTGCTGCACGGTGAGCTTGACCTGGCCGAAGCGCGCGGCTTCGTTCGCCGGCCAGCGGTCGAGGTCGAGCAGCGTCTGCACGGTGCCCTTGCCGAACGTGGTCTCGCCGATGATCAGGCCGCGGCCGTAGTCCTGGATCGCGCCCGCGAAGATCTCGGACGCCGACGCCGAACCGCGGTTGGTCAGCACTGCAAGCGGGCCTTCCCACGCGATCTGCTTGTCGTCGTCGCCGTTGACGGTGACGCGGCCGCCGGACTCGCGCACCTGCACCACCGGGCCCTGGTCGATGAACAGGCCGGTGAGTTCGATCGCTTCGTCGAGCGAGCCGCCACCGTTGTTGCGAAGGTCCAGCACCACGCCGTCGACGTGCTGAGCGCGCAGCGTGGTCAGCAGTTTCGCGACGTCACGCGTGGCGGACGCGAAGTCCTTGTCACCGCGACGACGTGCGTCGAAGTCCTGGTAGAACGCTGGCAGCTTGATCACGCCGATCTTCTGCGCAGGCTTGCCGTTCGAGGCAGGCACGTCGATGGTCTCGGCCTTCGCGGCCTGGTCTTCCAGACGCACGCGATCGCGCACGATGTTCACGCGCACGGGCTTGGCATCGAGCGCCGCTTCGGCCGGAACGATGTCCAAGCGCACGGTGGTGCCCTTGGTGCCGCGGATCTTCGCGACCACGTCGTCGATGCGCCATCCGACCACGTCTTCCATCGCGCCGTTCGTACCCTGTCCGACCGCGACCACGCGGTCACCCGGCTTCACGCGACCGGTCTTCGAAGCCGGGCCACCTGGCACGATCTCGCGGATGGCGACGATGTCGTCCTGCTTCTGCAGCACCGCGCCGATGCCCTCCAGCGTGTTCGACATCGTCAGGTTGAAGTTGTCGGCGCTGCGCGGGGTGAAGTAATCGGTATGCGGGTCGACCGCGTTCGCGTACGAGTTGAGGAAGGACTGGAACACGTCCTCGCCCTTGAGCTCGCCGATGCTCTCCACGAGGTTCGCGTAGCGCTTGTCGAGCGTCTTGCGGATTTCATCAGGCTTCTTGCCGGCGAGTTCGAGGCGCAGCCAATCGTTGCGCACCGATTCCTTCCACTGCGCGTTGAGCGCGGCGTCGTCGGCCTCCCATGGCAGGTCCTTGCGGTCGAAGCGGTAGGTGTCGTTGCCGTTGAACGTGAAGATGTCCTGCTTGAGCAGGTCGCGCGCGTACTGGGCGCGTGCCAGCGCACGCTGGCGGTAGGCCGCGAAAATGGCGTACGCCGGGCTCAGGTCGCCGCTTTTGATCGCGTCGTCGAGCGAGGTCTTGTACGTGTCGAACTTCGCGATGTCCTGCGCGGTGAAGAACTGCTTGTTCGGATCGAGCGCATCGAGATAGCGCTTGTAGATGTCCGCGCTGAGCGCGTCGTCGAGAGCGCGGGGCCGGTAGGCGTAGCGGCTGTCGGACAGCAGGCCGTAGACCAGCTTGGCCGCGGTGGCCTGGTCCTGCGTCGGGGCGTTGGGGATTGCGCCGTCGGTACGCGCGAGCAGCGCGAGCGGAGCGGCGAGCAGGAGGGCGAGCAGGGGAGTCTTGAGCTTCATCGGATCCTGGCGGTGGGGTCGCCAATCAAGTCCGGCGGATCGCCGGGAAGTAGCACGGTGGAGTCGGATCAGACCGCAGCCCAGTGCCGAAAGTTGCAGGGCCTCCTGCATCTGAACGCGGCGGGAGGTTCAGCGCAAGCGCGGCGCGTCGCCCGTCGTCCTCGATTCAGCTGGGAGTGCGGACACCGTCACCCAGCGGCTGGCTCGGGCCGGCCGACTATGCGCCCGCCGGGCGCGCCGCGCCGTGACCGGGCGTGATGCGGCGCCGTCGTCGACGAGGGCCTTCGCCGGGCCTCAGGCCGTCTGGACGACGCCCGCTTCGGCCGCCGAGCGGTCGGCGTGGTAGGACGAGCGCACCAGCGGGCCGGACGCCACGTGCGAAAAGCCCAGCGCGTACCCGAAATCCTCCAGCTGCTTGAACTCGTCGGGCGTCCAGTAGCGCATCACCGGGTGGTGGTGCGGCGTGGGCTGCAGGTACTGGCCAATCGTGACCATGTCGACATCGTGCGCGCGCAGGTCGCGCAGCGTGGCCTCGACCTGCTCCATCGTCTCGCCCAGGCCGAGCATTACGCCCGATTTCGTCGTCACGTCCGGATGCTGGGCCTTGAAGCGCTGCAGCAGCGTCAGCGACCACTGGTAATCGGCGCCGGGGCGCACGTTCGGATACAGGTCCGGCACCGTCTCGATGTTGTGGTTGAAGACGTCCGGCGGGCAGGTCGCGAGGATGTCGAGCGCGCGGTCCATGCGGCCCTTGCCGCGGAAATCCGGCGTCAGCACTTCGATCTTGGTGCGCGGTGCGTGCGTGCGGATCTCGCGGATGCAGTCGACGAAATGCTGGGCGCCTCCGTCGCGCAGGTCGTCGCGGTCGACGCTGGTGACCACCACGTAGCGCAGGCCCATGTCGGCGACCGTCTGCGCGAGCTTGAGCGGCTCGCCGGCATCCGGCGGCTTGGGCCGGCCGTGGGCGACGTCGCAGAAGCTGCAGCGGCGCGTGCAGACCTCGCCGAGGATCATGAAGGTCGCGGTGCCGTGGCCGAAGCACTCGTGGATGTTCGGGCAGCTGGCCTCCTCGCACACGGTCACGAGGCGGTTCTCGCGCAGCTTGGCCTTGAGGTTGGCGACCGCGTTGCCCGACGGAATGCGCACGCGGATCCACGACGGCTTGCGCAGCACCGGCGCGTCCTCGAACTTCACCGGGCTGCGCGCGATCTTGTCGCCGCCGAGCTGCTTGACGCCTTCGGTGAGCGGCGCGGGCGCGGCGTCGATGACGGCAAGGGGAATGCTGCGCGGGGCGGACTCGGTCATGGCGGCGGCCGTTGGAGGGGCGGACCGGCTTGCACCGGGCCTGCATTGTCCCGCGCCCGGGCGGCGAACGCCAAAACGGGACGGGAACGGTGACGGGATGCGGCTGCAACGCACGGGGCGTGCCCGGCGAAGGTGGGGCTTTCGTAGAGTCGTCCGGATGCACCAGGCTAGGCAGAGCCGACGGCCTGTCGCGCGGGTTCGGCCGCTGCGGGCGCGCGCCGGGTTCGGGAAGGCGTCGGATCCGCAGGCGTGTGCGACCGCTGTGTGCGACGCCCGTTTGGCGGCCGTGCCCGTTTGACGCGCTCTCCCCGTGGGTCGGAACCCTTCAGCGGATGCCGACAGGCGCGACGGCGCTCGTCGTGATCGACAACCCGAACTGCTCCGCGACGTGCGCGACCAGTGCAGGCTTGACGGCATCGAGCCCCGACGGCCCTCCGAGGTCGGCCATGCTGGTCACCTGCAGGCCGGCATAGCCGCAGGGGTTGATCCGGTGGAACGGCGACAGGTCCATCGCGATGTTGAAGGCGAGCCCGTGGAAGGTGCAGCCGCGGCGCACGCGGATGCCGAGCGCGCCGATCTTGGCGTCATTGACGTAGACGCCGGGCGCGCCGTCGCGGCGAACGGCGAGGATGTTCCAGTCGGCGAGCGTGTCGATCATCGCCTGCTCGATGCGGCAGACGTAGTCCTTCACCCCGACCTTGAGCCGGCGCAGGTCGAGCAGCGGGTAAAGCACGATCTGCCCGGGGCCGTGGTAGGTCACCTGGCCGCCGCGGTCGACGTGGATCACGGGGATGTCGCCGGGCATCAGCACGTGCTCGGGCTTTCCGGCCTGGCCCAGGGTGAACACCGGATCGTGCTCGACCAGCCAGAGCTCGTCGGGCGTGGCCTCGTCACGGGAGTCGGTGAAAGCCTGCATGGCGCGCCAGACCGGTTCGTAGGGCTGGCGGCCGAGGTCCCGAAGCACGGCGTTCGGTCCACCGGCGGCAATCGGCGCGGACGCGATGGCGCAGTCGCTCAGAGAGTCCACTTCACGTCCGGATGCTCGCGCAGTGCGGCGTGGGCGCGCACATGGTCGTCGCGGTTCTGGGCACGGAACCGGATGCGCACCGAGACGAACTTGCCGCTCGACGACGCCTTCCAGCTGACGTCTTCGTGGATGACGTCGACGCCGGCTTCCATCAGCAGCTTCGGCAGGCTGGCCTCGAGCCCGGCTTCGGCGGGGCCCATCGCGGAAAGCTCGAATTCGCCCGGGAACTGGTACCCGTGCGCCGGATTGTCGGAATGGATGTCCATGCACCGATTATGGGGCTGGACATCCGTTCCTCAACCTCAGTGCGAGGAGGCGTCCTGACGCGTGTCGGCGGCAGCGCGTGAGTCCCGCAGCTACTTTTCACTGATGGCCTTCCGCGACGCGGCCGATCCCGCGTCGGCGGCGGCCGTCATGCGCTGGCCGGCAGTGAGGCAGACCTGTTGCGGCGCGTCCAAATAGAGGGCGCGGACCATCGTGTAGCCGACGACGTCGCGTCGAACCGCCGGGTTCCGTCAGCGACCGACGCTTCGGCTCAGTTGCCGCGCTGGGCCGCCGAGATCGAGGCGCGCGCCGCCTCCGTGGAGGCGTCGATTTCCTCCCGGGTGCGGCACACGCGCTTGGCGCGATTGCTACCGAGTTCACGCTCGAGCTTGCACAACTTGCGCTGGCCGGTGTCGGCGACTTTCGGCTCGGCGCCGGGCGCGGGTTCGGCTTGGCTCGTAGAGGCGGTGGGCGCTTCGGCGGACGCCGAGGCGGTCGAATCGACGGCCTGCGCCTGGGCGGCGCCGGCAGCGAGCACGAGGGCGAACAACATCATCTTCATGCGGAAACCCTGCGGAAATCGAATGGATACAGTGGCATTTTCCCTGGCCTACCTGCGCGCACCGGACGTCGGTGCAGGGGCGTGGGTTCATGCAGCGACGGCGACGGAGAGTGCCGCAAACCGCGTGCCCTGTCGTGTGCCTGGGTGCGCCAGCGGCCGGACGAGGTCCGCAGATCGAGCGATTTCCGGTCGAGCGCCCAGTCCGGAGGCGGGTCTCGCCCCGTTTCACGCCACACGCAGCGCCGACGACTGCGTTCCGTATTGCCGAAGCCGTGCTTGACCGGTCCCATGACGCACGTCCGGGCGCCAGCGAAGCTCCCTTCCGGGCACGCGCCCGTTCGAAACGAGGTGGTCCGGCGCGTCGGACGTGGCCGCCTCGATTCCGGCGAAAAGTCGGGGCTAGAACGAAAAAGCCGGCGCGAGGCCGGCGTTCGTCATCATCCGACTTCGTGGGGGCTCAGCTGTTCCACCACATCAGCAACTCGTCCCACAGGCGCTTGAAGAACCCGCCCTGGTCAATCGCATCAAGCGCGACCAGCGGGCGCTCGGCCAGGACCTTGCCGCCCAGCATGACCCTCACCATGCCGATCTTCTGGCCCTTCGCGATGGGCGCCACCAGCGACTTCGGCACGTCCATCACCGGCTTGAGCTGCTGGTAGCGGCCGCGCGGCAGCGTGACCAGCATCGGCTCGGCAAGTCCGAGGCGCACTTCGTTCTGCGCGCCCTTCCACACCTTCATCTTCGCGACCTGCTTGCCGGCGTCGAACAGCTTGTGCGTCTCGAAGAAGCGGAAGCCCCAGTTGAGCAGCGCCTGCGAGTCGTCGACGCGCAGCGGTTCGCTGGGTTCGCCCATCACCACCGAGATCAGGCGCTGGTCGCCGCGCTGCGCCGATGCCATCAGGCAGAAGCCGGCGGTGGCGGTGTGGCCGGTCTTGATGCCGTCGACCGACGGATCGCGCCACAGCAGCCGGTTGCGGTTGGTCTGCGTGATCGGGCCGACCGTGTATTCCTTGATCTTGTTGAGCGAATACGACTCGGGGTAATCGTGGATGAGCGCGCGGCCGAGCAGGGCCAGGTCGTGCGCGGTGGTGTAGTGGCCCTCGGCAGGCAGGCCGTCGGGATTCATCCAGTGCGTGTGCTTCAGCCCGATGCGCTTCGCGTACGCATTCATCAGCGACGCGAACGCGTCCTCGCTGCCGGCGATGTGCTCAGCGAGCGCGATGGCGGCGTCGTTGCCCGACTGCACCACCATGCCCTTTTCCATTTCGATCAGCGGCGCGGTCTTGTTGACCTCGAAGCCGGAGTACGAGCCTTCGGTGCCGGCGCCGCCCTTGCGCCAGGCGTTCTCCGTCATCATGACCGGGTCGTCGCGCTTGACCTTGCCGGCCTTCAGCTCGGCGGCGACGACGTAGCTCGTCATCACCTTGGTGATGCTCGCCGGCTCGACCTGCGTGTCGTAGTTCTGGCCCGCGAGGATGTTTCCGCTCGCGTAGTCGATCACCACCCAGGCCTTGGCCTGCACCAGCGGCGGCGGCGGGATCGGCAATTCGTCGACGGCCGGCGGCGGCTGGTTGTTCGGCGCGGGGCCGGTCTGCGCCACGGCAAGGCCGAGCGTCAGGGTAAGGCCGGCGGCCAGCAGGCCTTTGAGCGGGGCGGGGAACTTCATGGGTGACGTGCTCCGGGCCGGCGCGTGCCGGCGTTCGATCGGAAAGGCGGTACGGCGGACGGACATTCTGGACGTCGCCGGCCGCGCATGAAACCGGCTGGCGCGATCAGTCGCGCACGCGTTGCGTCGAGGCGAAGCCTAGACCGCGCAGGCGGGCGGCGAGTTCCGCCTCGTTGCCGGCCGGCAACGGTCCGACCCGCAGGCGCCAGATCGGCTGGCCATTGGCGATCGCATCCAGCAGGCGGGCCTCGGCGATGCCGGCGCCGCGCAGCGTGGCGAGCGCGCGGTCGGCGTTGTCGCGCGTGGAAAAGCTGGCGATCTGCAGGGTCACCGCGTCGGTGGGTGTCGCCGCCGCG
>NZ_VTRV01000095.1 GCF_008274655.1 Cognatilysobacter lacus
GCGCTGCTCGCGCGCGCCGACCGCGCGATGTACGCGGCCAAGCGCGGCGGTCGCGACCGCGTGGTGCTGGACGGCGACGAGGCCGCGGTGCGCTGAGGGCGGCGCACCATAACAGTGCGGATTGGCTTGAAAGCGCACCGCTTTGGGGCGTTGTTTCCACGCGTGTCGCTGGTGCCCCTTGCAGATCAAGCACTTGCGGCGGGAAAACGGTTGGCACCGTCCTTGCTGTGAAGGCTTCGTCAGCGCAATTCCGCGCCGCGTCCTTGCCTTCCCTCGGAGCCGCCATGTCCCTCGAGAACGTCGAAAAGCTCATCCGCGACCACAAGGTCGAATTCGTCGACCTGCGCTTTGCCGACATGCGCGGCGTGCAGCACCACGTCACCTTCCCGGCCTCGATCGTCGAACCGAGCCTGTTCGAGGACGGCAAGATGTTCGACGGCTCATCGATCAGCGGCTGGCGCGGCATCCACCAGTCCGACATGGTGCTGCTGCCCGACCCGTCGACGGCCTTCCTCGACCCGTTCACCGCCGACCCGACGCTGGTGATCGTCTGCGACATCCTCGACCCGACCACGATGCAGGCCTACTCGCGCGATCCGCGCGGCATCGCCAAGCGCGCCGAGGCGTTCCTGAAGTCGTCGGGCATCGCCGACACGGCATTCTTCGGCCCGGAACCCGAGTTCTTCATCTTCGACTCGGTGCGCTACGCCAACGAGATGGGCCACACCTTCTTCCACATCGATTCGGAAGAGGCGGCGTGGAACTCGGGTCGCGAGTACGCGGGCGGCAACACCGGTTACCGGCCCGGCGTGAAGGGCGGCTACTTTCCGGTCGCGCCGCTGGATTCGCTGCACGACATCCGCGCCGAGATGTGCAAGACGCTGCAGGCCGTCGGCATCGAGGTCGAGGTGCACCACCACGAAGTCGCGAACGCGGGCCAGTGCGAGATCGGCACCAAGTTCAACACGCTCACGCAGAAGGCCGACGAGCTGCTGACGATGAAGTACATCGTCAAGAACGTCGCGCACCGCAACGGCAAGACGGCGACCTTCATGCCCAAGCCGATCGTCGGCGACAACGGCAGCGGCATGCACGTGCACCAGTCGCTGGCGAAGGCCGGCGTCAACCTGTTCAACGGTGACGGCTACGGCGGACTGTCGCAGACGGCGCTGTGGTACATCGGCGGCATCTTCAAGCATGCGCGCGCGCTCAACGCGTTCTGCAACTCGACCACCAATTCGTACAAGCGCCTGGTGCCCGGATACGAAGCGCCGGTGATGCTTGCCTACTCGGCCAGCAACCGTTCCGCGTCGTGCCGCATCCCGTTCGTGGCCAACCCGAAGGCGCGTCGCATCGAGATCCGCTTCCCCGATCCGATGAACTCGGGCTACCTGATCTTCGCCGCGCTGATGATGGCCGGCCTGGACGGCATCAAGAACCAGATCGACCCGGGCGCGGCGAGCGACAAGGATCTGTACGACCTGCCGCCGGAAGAAGAGAAGAACATCCCGACGGTCTGCCATTCGCTGGACCAGGCACTGGAATCGCTCGACAAGGATCGCGACTTCCTCAAGGCGGGCGGCGTGTTTACCGACGACTTCATCGACGCGTACATCGGGCTGAAGATGAAGGAGGTCACCGCGTTCCGCGCCGCCACGCATCCGCTCGAGTACCAGATGTACTACGCGATCTGATTCGGGGTTCGCATCGCGACGACGGCCGCCTCCGGGCGGTCGTTGTCTTTGGGGGCCGCGCGCCGGCCGGCTTGCCGCCGCACGTCGGGATCGGTCGTTTCGCTGGACATCGTCCGGTCCGCGATGAGAGCGGGCCCGGCCCTTCTCTCCCGAAAGTCTCGCGCTGCGAGCCCGCGCGGCACGCTCGAGAGGACACGGCAGCAGGCACGCGCGCGAAGAGCATCGAGCACTGGGAGTCGGCCCGCCGGGCGCTCCGCATCACAGTTCAAATCGCTCCCAAGCGCCTCGGACATGGCGCGTTCAGCGTCCGCGCATGACTCGTTCAGTCGCCACTCGACGCATCGCAGCTGCCGAGCACGGTGCGCCAGCGTCCCGATGCCAGCCGCAGAACGGTGGAGGTGTCTTGTGGCGTTTACCCGCACGCGTGCGGGCAATCGCGTGAACGTCGCGTAGACACAGCCGATCCTATGCTCGCGCGATCTTGCCCATGGGGATGGGCGCATCGAGACTTCCCGTGACTGAAGCCACCGCACGGCGCAGCCGTTCCGCCGCTGCCAAGAACGCTACTCAACCGCCTTCCGTCGACGAACCGTTGCAGGCGTTGCTCGCCGCGATGACTGCCGTCGGCGACGGTGATTTCGAAGTCCGCCTGCCCGGCCACTGGGAAGGCATCGAAGGCCGGCTTGCCGCGGCGTTCAACGAGATCGTTTCGCAGAACCGCCTGCTCGCCAGCGAGCTTTCGCGCGTTGGCGAGGCCGTGGGCCGCGTCGGCCAGACCCGCCAGCGCGTTGCGCCGGCCGCCCGCCGAGGCCAGTGGGCGCACATGGAACGCTCGGTCAACGAACTGATCGATGACCTGGTGCGTCCGGTCGAGACCATGACCGAGGCCATCGCCGGCGTCGCCAAGGGCGACCTCACGCGCTCCGTGCCGCTCGAAGCCGAGGGCCGCCCGCTGCAGGGCGAGTTCCTGCGCTCGGCGACGATCGTCAATCGAATGATCGAACAGATGGGCGAGTTCTCGTCCGAAGTCACGCGCGTCGCGCTCGAGGTCGGCACCGCCGGCCTGCTTGGCGGCCAGGCGCAAGTCAAGGGCGTGTCGGGCGTCTGGAAGGACCTGACCGACTCGGTCAACCAGATGGCGTCCAACCTGACCGCGCAGGTGCGAAACATCGCGGAAGTGACGATCGCCGTGGCGAACGGCGACCTGTCGCGAAAGATCACCGTGGACGTGCGCGGCGAGATCCTGCAGCTGAAGGAAGCCATCAACACGATGGTGGACCAGCTGCGTGGCTTCGCATCCGAAGTGACGCGCGTGGCGCGCGAGGTCGGCACCGAAGGCCGCCTCGGCGGCCAGGCGATCGTGCCCGGCGTTGCCGGCACGTGGAAGGACCTCACCGACTCGGTGAACGCGATGGCGTCGAACCTGACGTCGCAGGTGCGCAACATCGCCGAGGTCACCACGGCCGTGGCGAAGGGCGACCTGTCGCGAAAGATCACCGTCGACGTGCGCGGCGAGATCCTCGAACTCAAGAACACCATCAACACGATGGTCGACCAGCTCAACGGCTTCGCCGCGGAAGTCACGCGCGTCGCCCGAGAGGTCGGTACCGAAGGCAAGCTCGGCGGCCAGGCCGACGTGCCCGGCGTCGCCGGTACGTGGAAGGATCTGACCGACAACGTCAACCTGATGGGCGCGAACCTGACGCTGCAGGTGCGCAACATCGCCGACGTGACCACCGCGGTCGCCAAGGGCGACCTGTCGCGCAAGATCACCGTCGACGTGAGGGGCGAGATCCGCGAGCTCAAGGACACCATCAACACGATGGTCGACCAGCTCAACGGCTTCGCGGCCGAAGTCACGCGCGTGGCGCGCGAAGTCGGTACCGAAGGACGACTCGGCGGCCAGGCGCAGGTGCCCGGCGTCGCGGGTACCTGGAAGGACCTGACCGACTCGGTCAACTCGATGGCGTCCAACCTCACCGCGCAGGTGCGAAACATCGCCGAGGTGACCACGGCCGTGGCGCGCGGCGACCTTTCGCGCAAGATCGCGGTGGACGTGAAGGGCGAGATCCTCGAGCTCAAGGTCACCATCAACACGATGGTCGACCAGCTCAACGGCTTCGCCGCGGAGGTGACGCGCGTCGCGCGCGAAGTCGGTGCGGAAGGCAAGCTCGGCGGACAGGCGCAGGTGCCGGGCGTCGCCGGCACCTGGAAGGACCTCACCGACAACGTCAACTCGATGGCGTCCAACCTCACCACCCAGGTGCGAAACATCGCCGAAGTGGCGACCGCGGTGGCGAAGGGCGACCTTTCGCGCAAGATCGCGGTCGATGCGCAGGGCGAGATCCTGCAGCTGAAGAACACGCTCAACACGATGGTGGACCAGCTCAACGGTTTCGCCGCGGAAGTGACACGTGTGGCGCGAGAAGTCGGTACGGAAGGCAAGCTCGGCGGCCAGGCCTCGGTGCCGGGCGTCGCCGGTACGTGGAAGGACCTCACCGACAACGTCAACTGGATGGCGGCCAACCTCACCACGCAGGTGCGCGGCATCGCGAAGGTGGTGACCGCGGTCGCGAACGGCGACCTGCGCCAGAAGCTCACGGTGGAAGCGAAGGGCGAAATCGCCGAACTCGCCGACACCATCAACTCGATGACCGACACGCTCGCCACGTTCTCCGACCAGGTGTCGACGGTGGCGCGCGAGGTCGGCGTCGAAGGCCGACTCGGCGGCCAGGCCAACGTGCCGGGTACCGCGGGCGTGTGGAAGGACCTCACCGCGAACGTGAACCAGCTCGCCGCCAACCTCACCACGCAGGTGCGCGCGATCGCGGAGGTGGCCACGGCGGTGACGCAGAACGACCTTACGCGTTCGGTGACGGTCGATGCACTCGGCGAGGTCGCGGACCTGCGCGACAACATCAACGTGATGATTTCGACGCTGCGCGCGACCACCGAGTCGAACCGCGAGCAGGACTGGCTGAAGACCAACCTCGCCGCGTTCGGCGCGATGATGCAGGGCCAGCGCGACATCCTGAATCTGGGCCAGCAGCTGCTCACCGAACTGGCGCCCTTGGTGAACGCGCAGCAGGGCCTGATGTACGTCGTCGAGGCCGACGAGGAGCGCGGCGGCAAGCAGCGCCTGCGACAGCTCGCCGGTTATGCCGATGCGCCGGTCGCGCCGCTCAACCACACCATCGAGATCGGTGACGGGCTGATCGGGCAGTGCGCGGCCGAAGGCCGGATGATCCTGCTCAACGATATCCCGAGCGGCCTCGTGCAGATCCGCTCGGGCCTGCTCACGGTGTCACCGCGCAACGTGATCGTGCTGCCGGTGCTGTTCGAGGACGAGGTCAAGGCCGTCATCGAGCTCGCATCGGTGGGCGACTTCAACGACGTGCACCGCACGTTCCTCGAGCAGCTGTCGCGCTCGATCGGCATCGTGCTCAACACCATCGAAGCCGGCATGCGCACCGAGCGGTTGCTGCAGCAGTCGCAGACGCTCGCAGGCGAGCTGCAGACGCAGCAGCGCGAGCTGCAGCAGACCAACGAGGAGATCGCGCTCAAGGCCGCGCTGCTCGCCGAACAGAAGGCGGAGGTCGAGACCAAGAACAACCAGATCGAGCACGCACGCCGCGAACTGGAAGCCAAGGCCGCCGAGCTCGCGCTCACCTCGCGCTACAAGTCCGAGTTCCTCGCGAACATGTCGCACGAGTTGCGCACGCCGCTCAACTCGATCCTGATCCTCGGCCAGCAGCTCGCCGAGAACCCGGACACCAACCTCTCGCCGCGCCAGGTCGAATTCGCGAAGACGATCCATGCGGCCGGTACCGACCTGCTGCACCTGATCTCCGACATCCTCGACCTGTCGAAGATCGAGTCCGGCACGGTCACGATCGAGACCGAGGACATCACCTTCGCGCACCTGCGCGAGAACATGGAGCGCGGCTTCCGCCACGAGGCCGAGCGTCGCAACCTCGACTTCTCGGTGGACTTCACGCCCGACCTCGGCCGGTCGCTGACCACCGACCCCAAGCGCCTGCAGCAGATCCTCAAGAACCTGCTGTCGAACGCGATGAAGTTCACCGAGGAAGGCAGCGTGCGCTTGGCGGCACGCGCCGCGCACGGTGGCTGGTCGCAAGGCCACGCCGTGCTCGACACGGCGCCGATGGTGATCGCGTTCGAAGTCACCGACACCGGCATCGGCATCTCCGCCGACAAGCAGCGCATCGTGTTCGAAGCGTTCCAGCAGGCGGATGCGGGCACGTCGCGCAAGTACGGCGGCACCGGCCTGGGCCTTGCGATCTCGCGCGAAATCGCCGGCCTCCTGGGCGGCGAGCTCACGCTGTCGAGCCAGCCGGGCAAGGGTTCCACGTTCACGCTTTACCTGCCGCTGCGCTACACGCAGCCCGAGGCCGAAACGCCGCCGGCTCTGCGCGCGCCCTCGCGGCCGATGGCCACCGCACGGCTCGCCCATGCGATCGCCGCCGACTCGGATGCGGATGTCGCGACGCCGGTGCCGGATTCGATCGAGGACGACCGCGACCATCTCGATCCCGACTGGCCCACGCTGCTGGTGGTCGAGGACGACCCGCGCTATGCCGCGGTGATGCGTGACCTCGCACGTTCGCGCGGTTTCAACGTGCTGGTCAGCAATCGCGGCGCCGATGCGTTGCGACTGGTGCGCGAGCACAAGCCCAGCGCGATCTCGCTCGACATCTTCCTGCCCGACATGCTCGGCTGGACGGTCCTCGCGCGGCTCAAGCAGGACGCCTCGACGCGCCACATCCCCGTGCAGATCGTGACGGTGGAAGAAGACCGGCACCACTCGCTCGAGCGTGGCGCATTCAACTACGTGGCCAAGCCGTCGACGGCCGAAAGCATCGGCGACGCGCTCGACCGCATGCGTGAATACGCCAAGCCGCGCATCAAGAAGCTGCTGGTGGTGGAGGACGACGCCGCCGAGCGGATGTCCATCGAGGAGCTGATCCGGCACGACGACCTTGCGATCGACAGCGTCGGCAGCGGCGAAGAAGCGCTCGCGAAGCTGGCGGAAGGCGGTTACGAGTGCGTGGTGCTCGACCTGCGCCTGCCCGACATGACCGGCTTCGACCTGCTCGATCGCCTGCAGGCCGACGCGTCGCTGCGCGACGTGCCGGTGGTGGTGTTCACCGGCAAGGAGCTCTCGGCGTCGGAAGACGCGCGCCTGAAGCTCGCCGCCAAGAGCGTCGTGATCAAGGGCGTGGAGTCGCCCGAGCGCCTGCTCGACGAAACCGCGTTGTTGCTGCACCGGGTGATCGCGAACCTGCCCGAGCACAAGCAGAAGATGGTCAAGCGGCTCACCGAGTCGGACGAGGTGCTCAAGAGCAAGCGCGTGCTGGTGGTGGATGACGACGTGCGCAACATCTTCGCGTTGTCGATCGTGCTCGAGCGCCATGGCATGGACGTCGTCACCGCCAACAACGGTCGAGAGGCTGTACAGAAGGTGACGACCGACCACGACATCGACATCATCCTGATGGACATCATGATGCCGGGCATGGATGGCTATGACACCATGCGCGCCATCCGCAACGATCCCGAGGCTCGCGCCATCCCGATCGTTGCGCTCACGGCGAAGGCGATGAAGGGCGACCGCGAGAAATGCCTCGAGGCCGGTGCGTCCGACTACCTCGCCAAACCCGTGGTCACCGACCAGTTGCTTGGAGTGTTGCGCCAGTGGTTGCATCGTTGACAACCGCAGGCACCGACGCGCGCGCGCCCTCCCAGGCGCCCGCGACGATCCTGCTGGTCGATGACCAGCCGGGTCGGTTGCTGTCGTATCGCGCCATCCTGGATCCCCTCGGCGAGCGCCTCATCGAGGCGCGTTCGGGCGAGGAAGCGCTCGGCATGCTGATGGAGAACGACTGCGCGCTGATCCTGCTCGACGTCAACATGCCCGGCATGGATGGCTTCGAAACCGCGAGCCTGATCCACCAGCACCCGCGCTACGAGAAGACGCCGATCATCTTCGTGACCGCGGTGAACGTGTCCGACATGGATCGCCTGCGCGGTTACAAGCTCGGCGCGGTCGACTACGTGATGGTGCCGGTGATCCCGGAGATCATGCGCAGCAAAGTGTCGGTGCTGGTCGAACTCTATCGCAAGCGCCGCGAGCTGCAGAGCGCCAACGAGAGGCTGGCGCGCGCGAACGAGGACCTGCGCGTCGAGAAGGCGCGGGAACTCGAGGTGCTCAACGAATCGTTGCGCGCGGCCAACGTCGCGCTTGCGCAGCGCAACATCGAGCTGCAGGCGCAGATCGCCGAGCGCGAACGCGTGCAGGCGCATCTGCTGGAGCACGACCGTCGCAAGGACCAGTTCCTGGCGACGCTCGCGCACGAGTTGCGCAATCCGCTGGCGTCGCTCGCCAACGCGGTCAACGTGATGAAGCTCGGCGGAAACAGCGGTCCGGACCTGCAGGATGCGATGGACCGGCAGCTCGGGTTGCTGGTGCGCCTCATCGATGACCTGCTCGACATCGCGCGCATCAGCCAGGACAAGCTGGTGCTGCGCCCGGCGTCCACCACGCTCGACGCGGTGCTGCGTTCGGCGGTCGAGAGCATTGCGCCGATGCTGCAGGCCACCGGGCATGCGCTCGAGATGCACGTGCCCGACGTCGAGATCGCGTTCGATGCCGACCGCGAGCGCCTCTCGCAGGTGTTCGCCAACCTGATCAGCAATGCCGCGAAATATTCCGATCCCGGCCAGCCTGTGCGCGTGGACACCGAGCGCGACGGCGAGCATGTGCTGGTGCACGTCGCCGACGGTGGCATCGGCCTGGCGCCCGAGCAGGTGGAGGCGATCTTCGAGCCGTTCGCGCAGGTCGATACGTCGATCGAGCGCGCGCGCGGCGGCCTCGGCATCGGCCTCACGCTGGTGCGCCGGCTCGTCGAAATGCACGGGGGCAGCGTTACCGCGTCGAGCCCGGGCCTCGGCCATGGCAGCTGTTTCACCGTGCGGCTGAAGATGCGCTCCACGCCCGCGCTGCCCGAGGCGGTGCCGCCGCCGGTGCCGATCGCGATGCCGCGCCGCGTGCTGGTGATCGACGACAACTGCGACTCGGCCGACACGCTGGCGATGATGCTCGAGATGCTCGGCCACGAGGCGCAGCGCATCTACGACCCGCATTCGGCCGAACAGGCGGTGGAAGGCTTCGTGCCCGACGTCGTGTTCCTCGACATCGGCATGCCCGGCATCAGCGGCTACGACGTCGCGCGCAAGTTGCGGGCATCGCCGCTGGGTGAACAGCTCACGCTCGTCGCGGTGACGGGCTGGGGCCAGCCCGAGGATCGCCGCCGCACGGCGGAAGCGGGCTTCGACCATCATCTCGTCAAGCCACCGGAGATCGAGGCCATCTGCAGGATTCTCGGCGGGTTGCCGCCCTGCGGGTCGAGGGTGCGATGAGCGACCGTCCGCTGTTCGAACGGCTGGCGCACGACCTCAAGGGGCCGCTGTCGCCGTTGCAGACCGCGGCTTACCTGCTGCGCCGCCCCGAGCTGCCGCAGGAGAAACGCGTCGAGCTCGCCGAGACCATCGAGCGCCAGTCGCGGCGGATGGCCTGCATGATCGAAGAGCTCGCCGACTGGGTGCGCGCGCAGGAAGGCCGGCTGATCCATCGGCTGCGCCCGGTCGACGTGCCCATGCTGGTCGACCTCGCGGTCGGCGCAGTGCCCGGCTGCAGCACGGTGCCGCAGGTTTCGCCCGAACTCGACGGCGTGCAGCTCGACGGCGACGAATCGCGGCTGGTGCAGGCGCTCGTGAGCGTGATCGGCTTCGCGCAGTGGCACGGCAACGCGGCCCCGGCGCTGCATGCCTGGCGCGAGGATGCGCAGGTGCTGGTCGAAGTCAGCGACGTCGGCGAGACACCGGATGACGCCAAGGCGCTGCTGGTCGACCCGCTGCCGGAACCGTACGACCTCGGCCTCGGCCTGCGCCTGGTCATCGCCGACGCGGTGGTGCGCGCGCACGGCGGCACGATCGACGTGCATGCGCTCGCACCGGGCCTCGCGTTCCGCATCGCACTGCCGATCGCGGGATGAGCCGGCGTGCGGTCGCGCTCCTGGTCCCGCTGCTGCTGGCAGGTTGCGCGATGACGCAGCCGCGGGCCAACGAGGTGTCGCCCGAGGCGGTGGTGCAGCGCCAGTTCGACGCCTACAACCGTCACGACCTCGATGCATTCATGGCGACGTATCGCGATGACGCCCGCGTCTGGCGCATGCCCGCGACGGCGCCTGCACTCGATGGCGGCGATGCGATCCGTACGTTCTATCGCGAGTCGCGGTTCAACCTGCCGACGCTGCATGCCGAACTCGTCGCCCGTACCGTGCTGGGCGGAAAGGTCGCCGACCACGAGCGGGTCAGCGGACTCGGGGCCGAGCCCGTGGATGCGCTCGCGGTGTACGAGGTGGTCGACGGGCGCATCGCCAACGTCTGGTTGTTCGGGCCTTGAGGCCGGCGGCGTGAGCGGCTCGGTCGGGCTCGCGCGTCCGAAGTCACCCACGTAGCTGCTCACCCCGGGCCCCCGCGGCCGAGCGGCGTCGTCGAACTGTTGGCGTGCATTCCAGGCTTTGCCGTCGCACCCGGCGCGCGCACCGCGACTGCCGGTCGCGGTGCCGCC
>NZ_VTRV01000096.1 GCF_008274655.1 Cognatilysobacter lacus
CGTCGCGGTCCACGTGCCTGCGCTGAAGCGCATCTCGATGTCCGGGCCCTTCAGCGCACCGACGTCCGAGATCGCGGCGGTGAGCGTCGCGGTGCCCGTGTTGGTCGTGTTCGCGTCGACACGCGGCGCCGGGATCGACAGCAGATCGCCGCCCGCCGCACCGGTGTAGTCGACGCCCGCGCGGTTCTGCGCGTTCACCGTGGTGGCGAATGCCGTCGCCATGCGACCGAGATCGGCGCGTGCCGGGTCGAGCACGCGCTCGCGGAATTCGACGAGGCCGCCGACTTCGCCGGACAACGCGCCCGAAGGCAGTCGCACGGGGCCGGCCGGGGTGTCGAGCGACAGCACCTTGCGGTCGAGGCGATACGGATCCTGCGCCAGCGTCAGTTTCCCGGCGCGACCGCCGATCACGAGAGCCTGCCCGCCACTGAAGACGTTGAGCGAGCCGTCGTCCTGCGGCACCACGTCCGCGCCGGTGAGAGCGGCGAGCTTGTCGATGCGAAGGTTGCGCTGGTCGACGAGGTCCGGGCTGGCATTGCTGCCCGACGCGCTGATCTGCAGGTTGAGCTTGGCGATCTCGCCGGCGAGCTGGTTGGCGGTGTCGACCGACGCGGCCAGGCGCTGGTCGGTCTCGCTGCCCATGGCGGTGAGCTGCGAGTCGATGCTGCGGAAGCGCGCCGCCAGCTGGTCGGCCGAGTCGAGCATCGACTGGCGCGCGATCGCCGAGCCCGGCTGCGAAATCACGCCCTGCGCCGCGCTGAAGAAGGCCGAGTAGGGCTTGCCGAGGCCGGTCGATGTATTGCTCAGCAGGCCGTCGAGGCGATCGGCATAGCTGCCGAGCTGCGTGAGCCGGCCGAGTTCGCCGCTGCTGTCGACCTGGCGCGCGAAGGTGAGCCCGTCAGCGAGCCGTTGCAGCTGTTGCACCGCCACACCCGAACCCACGTAGCCGGTGCCGACGTTCTGGCCCGGCCGCGCCTGCAGGTCGACGCGCTGCCGGGAGTAGCCCTCGGTGTTGACGTTGGCGACGTTGTGGCTGACGGTGCCGAGCGCTCGCTGGAAGGCGAGCAGGGCGGACGAGCCGGTCGACAGGACGCTCATCGCTTATGCACTCCCCAGCGCCGCGAGCGCGCGACGCATCGTCGCGCCGTTGGCGATCGCGGTGATCTTGTTTGCGTACGACGGATCGGTCGCATAACCGGCGTGCTGCAGTGCGGCTGCGAACTGGTGGGCGTCCTCGCCGGTGCCGCGCGCGCTGGCGTATCGGCTGCCACCGAGCAGGCGCGCGTAATCGGCGAAGCTGTCGGCGGGCGTCTGGTAGGCGCGGAAATTCGCGCGCTGGCCCTGGCGCACGCCGGCAACGTATTCGTGCGTCGCCGCATTGACCTTCTCGCCGTGCCAGCCACCGCCGGCCTTGATGCCGAACAGGTTGTGCGACACGACTCCATTGCCGCCGACCAGTCGACGGCCCCAGCCGGTTTCGAGCGCCGCCTGCGCGACCAGTGCCTTCGCGGATACCCCGAGCTCCTGCGCGACCTTCTTGGCGTGCGGCCACAGTGATTTGACGAAGGCCTCGGGGCTGCTGCAGTCCAGCGGCGTGAGCGGGCCGCAGGCATCCGTGCCGGACGAACGCGCGGATGCGATCGGCGTCGCGACCGGGGTGGCCGACATCGCCGTCAGCGACACGCCGCTGGTAGTGGGTGCAAGCGTGACCGCAGCGCCGAGTTTGATCGGGCCGAGCCCCGACGGCATCGCGAGGGGAAGCGAATTGGCCGGCCGCGTGAGTGGTAGCGGCGAGATCGCGGGCGCGGACGCACCGGTCGACTGGCCCGTGCTTCGTTCGAGCTGGCGCATGATCATCGGCGCGAGGCCAAGGCCGCGACCCTTGGTCAGCGCCTTTGCGAGCTGGCCGTCGTACATGTCGCGGTAGGTCGTGTCCCCGCCGGACAGCGGATCGCCGCCTGTCGTCGATCGCATCGACTTGATCAGCATCCCGGCGAACTGGGTCTCCAGCTCGTGGGCGGCTCTTTCCATGGCGGGGCGCGACGTCGAAGTCGTCGCGGCGTGGTCCAGGGCGATGGCGGTCGGCAGGCGCATGTCGTCACCGATGCAAGCAGCGTGCCCGGGTGGGCGGGGCGGTCAGCCGGGATCCATGGGGCGGGAGGCTTCCGATACGGGTATCGGCGCGCGCCGGCGCGGGTGAAGTGGCGGCCGACCGGCGGCGTCAGATGACTTCGAGTTCGGCGCGCAGGGCGCCGGCGCGCTTGAGTGCCTCGAGGATAGCCACGATGTCGCCGGGCGCTGCGCCGACGGCGTTCACCGCGCGGACGATGGCATCGAGCGACGTGCCACCCTCGAACTTGAACATGCGCCCGCCGCTCTGCGTGGCCTGGACCGTGGACTGCGGCACTACGACCGTGTCGCCGCGGGCGAATGCTTCCGGCTGGCTCACCTGCGCGTTCTCCGTGATCGACACGGTGAGCGAGCCGTGCGACACGGCGGCCGGCAGCACCGTCACGTTGCCGCCCATCACCACGGTGCCGGTACGTGCATTGACGATCACCTTCGCCGCGGCTTCGCCGGGCGACACGTCGAGCGATTCGAGCTGCGCGAGGAAGGCGACGCGGTCCATCGCCGGCGGCGCGATCTCGATGGTCACGCCGTCGACGGCGCGCGCATGGCCGGCGCCGAAGGTGCGGTCGATCGCCGACACGATGCGCGACGCCGTGGTGAAGTCGAATTCGTGCAGGTTGAGCGTGACGCTTCCGCCCTGCGGATTACCGGGCACCGCGCGTTCGACGATGGCGCCGTTCGGAATCGTGCCGGCGTTGGTCGCATTGACCTGGATGCGCGAGCCGTCCTTGCCGCCGGCGCCGAAGCCGCTGATCACCAGCGTGCCCTGCGCGACCGCATAGACCTGACCGTCGGCACCCTTGAGCGGTGCCATCAGCAGCGTGCCGCCACGCAACGAGCCGGCGTTGCCGATCGACGACACGGTGACGTCGATGTTCTGGCCGGGCTTCGCATACGGCGGAAGCTCCGCGCTGATCGCCACCGCGGCGACGTTCTTCAGCTGCGGGTTGACGCCCGGCGGAATGGTGACGCCGAGCTGGTCGAGCATCGACTTGAGCGACTGCACGGTGAACTGCGTCTGCGAGGTGCGGTCGCCCGAACCATCGAGGCCGACCACCAGGCCGTAACCCACCAGCGGATTGCCGCGCACGCCGGCCACCTGCGCGAGGTCCTTGATGCGCTCGGCATGCACGGGCGAGCCCACGACGAGCATCGCCGCGATGGCGAGCAGGGTCTGCGACGCGGACATGCGTGCCGGACGCGTGCCGATGCGCGGCTTGATTTCGATCGGGCCGTTGTCGGCGCGGCGCACCCCGAACTCGCTGTCGCGATCGGCGTCGAGCTCGAAGGCGGCGGAGTGTCGCGGCGTGCGAATCCGCCGCAGCAGCGCCAGCAGGCGGTGCATCGGCGTTGCGGACGCGGCGGGGGCGGAACGGTCGATCGGCATGTCGGCAACCCTCAGTACGGCATCAGCGCGGAATTGAAGAAGCGGCCGAGCCAGCCCATGGCGTTGCTGCGCGCTATGGTGCCGCGACCGCCGTAGACGATCTTCGCGTCGGCGACGCGCTCGGAGCTGATGGTGTTGTCCGCGGAGATGTCGGACACGCGCACGATGCCCTGCACCTGCACCACTTCGTCGCCCTGGTTGAGCCGCAGCTTCTTCTCGCCGGAGACGAGAAGGTTGCCGTTGCC
This sequence comes from Cognatilysobacter lacus, assembly GCF_008274655.1. GTDB lineage: Bacteria > Pseudomonadota > Gammaproteobacteria > Xanthomonadales > Xanthomonadaceae > Cognatilysobacter > Cognatilysobacter lacus. The sequence continues at coordinate 3,763 of NZ_VTRV01000096.1, forward strand.
GAGGTCCTGCACGACGGTGACGGATACCGTCCCGTCCAGCGAATTGCTCTGCTTGGTGTCGCCGCTTCCGTTGAAGCCGCGCTTGCCGTCGATGCCGACCTGCAGGATGTTCTTGCCCTTCCAGGTGACCGACTGCCCGGCGATGGACGGCGCGGCCATGTCGATGCTGGTCGCCTTGTTGACTGCCGTGGATGCCTTGGTCGATGCGCTGGTGGTTTCGACCAGGATGATGGTCAGCAGGTCGCCGACTTCGCGCGCCTTGTTGTCCTGGAACAGCTTCATCGTGTGCGTGCCGCTGGACGTCGCGCCTGCATAGATCGAGCCGCCGCCGTCGCCGCTGCTGGCCGTCATCGCCACCGGCTGCATCACCGGTTGCGCGGACTGCAACGCTGCCGTGCGTGCGGCCATCTGCGCATGCACCTGCGCGGGCGTCGGTACCGTCGGATCCGGCTTGAAGGTGTTGACGTCGCCCATCGCGGTCGCGCAACCGGAAACCGACACGAGGGCGCAGAGCAGGGCGAGCGTCTTCATCGCGATGCCTCAGAGATTCTGGTTGAGGTAGCCGAGCATCGAGTCGACCGTCGAGATCGCCTTGGCGTTCGTTTCGTAGGCGCGCTGCGTTTCGATCATCGACACCAGCTCTTCGACGACATTGACGTTCGAGCCTTCGACCGAGCCCTGCACCAGCGAACCGAGCCCGGAGGTGCCGGGTGCGCCCTGCTGTGCGGGACCGCTCGCGCCGGTCTCGGCGTAGAGGTTTTCGCCTTTGGCTTGCAGCCCGGCGGGATTGACGAAGTCGGCCAGCGTCAGCGAACCCACCTGCGTCGGCGCGGTTTGCCCGGCGATCTGCGCGCTCACCGTGCCGTCGGCGCCGATGGTCACGCTCTGCGTGCCCTGCGGGAACTGCAGGCCCGGCTGCACCGGATAACCCTCGTTGGTGACCATCTCGCCCTGCGAGTTGATCTGGAACGAGCCGTCGCGCGTATAGGCCGACGTGCCGTCGGGCATCAGCACCTCGAAGAAGCCGCGGCCGTTCACGGCGACGTCGAGCGCATTGCCGGTATTGGAAAGGTTGCCTTGGGCGAAGTTCTTCGCCGTAGCTGCAACGCGAACGCCGGTGCCGATCTGCAGGCCGGTCGGCAGCTGCGTCTGCTCGGAGGTCGAGCCGCCCGGCTGACGCACCGTCTGGTAGAGAAGGTCTTCGAAGTTGGCGCGGTCGCGCTTGAAGCCGGCCGTGTTGACGTTCGCGAGGTTGTTGGAGATCACCGACATGCGCGTCTGCTGCGCGTCGAGGCCGGTCTTGGCGATCCAAAGTGCCTGGGTCATGACGGTGGTTCCTGTGCGGTGCCGGGATTACTTCGAGGAAAGGAGCGAATTGCCGCTGCGCGCGTTCTCGTCACCGCTCTGCAAGAGGCGTACCTGCATCTCGAACTGGCGGCTGTAGGCGATCATCGAGACGAGCATGTCGGTCGCATTGACGTTGCTGCCTTCGACCGCGCCGCTCACCAGCGACGCGCCCGCCGCCTGCGGCGGCTCGTCGGCGCCGGGCCTGGCGCGCATCAGTCCGTCATCGCCGCGCACGAGGTCGGACGTCTTCGCTTCGACCACCTTGATCCGGCCGGACTCGGTGATCGTCGAGGCCGGCTGGCCCTGCGGGACGATCGAGATCGTGCCGTCGCCGGCGATGGTCAGCGTCTGGTACGGCGGAATCGACAGCGGTGCGCCGCCGGAATCGAGCACGGGCAGGCCGCTCGACGTGGTGAGCAGGCCGTTCTCGGTGAGCTTCAGGTCGCCGGCACGCGTGTACGCGGTGGTGCCGTCGGATGCCTGCACCGCGAGCCAGCGGTCCTGGTGCAGCGCGACGTCGAGATCGTTGCCGGTGTTGATGACCTGGCCCGCGGCATTGCTGACGCCCGCCGTCATCGGCACCGCAGCCACTCGCGAGGACAGCCCGTCGCCGAGCACCGGCGTGGCCTTGGTCGCCACCAGCTGCTGCTGGAAACCGACGGTGTCGGCATTGGCGAGGTTCTGCGCCACGCTGGCCTGCGCGCGCAGCGAAGCGCTGGCACCGGTCATGGCGATGTAGAGCGACTTGTCGATCATGTCGTGCCCGGGGCGGGCGGCCGCAAGGCCGATGCCATGCCAAGGCAAGAGCCGTTCCAGCGCAGGTGTCGTGGCGCAGGCCGAAAAAAAAAATCGGCCGCCGCCCCCTCAGGCGACGACCGACGCATCCCCCCGGATGTTCCTATCAGCGGATGTTGATCACCGTCTGCGTGATCTGGTCCTGCGTGGTGATCATCTGCGCGTTCGCCTGGAAGTTGCGCTGCGCCGTGATCATGTTCACCAGCTGCTCGGTCAGGTCGACGTTCGACGACTCGAGCGATCCGCCCTGCACGTTGCCGAATTCCGACGAGCCGGCCGATCCGCGCAGCGGCTGACCCGACTCCGACGTCTCCGCCCAGGCGTTGTTGCCGAGTGGCTGCAGGCCCTGCGGATTGGCGAAGTTGGTGAGTACTACCTGGCCCAGCGCCGTCGACACGCCATTGGTGTAACGCGCCTGCACGACGCCGTCCGATCCCACTTCGATGCCGGTCAGGCGCCCCGTCGTGTGGCCGTCCTGCGTCAACGCCGCGACGCTGAAGCTGTTGCCGAACTGCGTGGAATTCGACAGATCCATGGTCACGGCGATCGGCGCGGCGCCCGTGGTCGGCGTGTATGCCGGCAGCGTGATCCTGCCCGGCGACGGCGAAGTAAGCGCGCCCATGTTCGAGTACTGCAACGTCTGCGCGGTGCCGACGGCGGTGCCATCGATCGTGGTGTTCACCTGCCACTCGTTCGGATTCGCTGTCTTGACGAAGTAGAGCGACTGGCTGTGCGCCGCGCCGAGCGAGTCGTACACCGTCATCGACGTCGTGTAGTTGTACGAGGTCGGGTCGGTCGGGCTGAAGGTCGCGGTAACGGGAACGCTGGCGCCGCCCGGCAGGTTGGTGTTGACGCCCACGTTGCTGGTTGCCAACGGAGCCGAATCGCCGGACTGGAGCTGCAGGTCGTTGACGCGGCCGGTGTCGAAGCCGGTTCCGCTCGCGCTCGGCTGGTACACCTGAAGGCGCTGGCCCGAGGGATTGACCACGAAGCCGTCCTTGTCGGTACCGAAGTTGCCGGCGCGCGAATAGACAAACGAGCCGCCATCCGAAAGGGTGAAGAAGCCCTTGCCATTGATGGCGAGGTCGAGCGCCTTGCCCGTGGTTTCCACGGTGCCCTGCGAGAACTGCTGCGCCACCCGCTGCAACCGCACGCCGGCGCCGATGGTGTTCTTCGACGAGCCGTAGGACGACGTCGGATATACGTCGGCGAATTCGGCGCGCGACTGCTTGAAGCCCGTCGTGTTCGAGTTCGCGATGTTGTTCGAGGTGACGTTGAGGTCGGACTGGGCCGCGTTCATGCCGCTCAGCGAAATACGGAAGCTCATGGATTCACTCCTGGATGCGTGAGGCGGGTCAGCCGATGCGGCGGACGGACGAGAGCGGTCGCGGCCCGATGCCGGCGAGGTTGAGCACGAGCCCGGATGCTTCGATCGAGACGCTGTCGATATGCGCGGCGATGCGCGTGGACAACGCCTGCGCCGATGCGCCGGTGCCGGTGGTCGCGCGGATGGTGTAGGTGCCGGCGGGCGCGGTGCGGCCGTCGGCGGTCTTGCCGTCCCAGCCCCAGGCCACGTTGCCGGCGCCCGGTGCGTCGACCGGCACGCGGTCGATCACCTGGCCCGCGGCATCGACGATCTCGACGTTGATGCTGCCCGCCGAGGTGGCGACGATCTCGCCATTCATGCCCGTGCCGGCCTGCAGCTGCACCGTGTCGGTATCGACCAGCGCGTCGTGGCCCACGAGCGATGCGGCGCGCAGCGTCTGGTCGGACTCCATCACGTTCGCGACGGCGCCCAGCGCGCCCTGCATCCCCTGGATGCCCTGCACGGTCGAGAACTGCGCGAGCTGCCCGAGCATCTGCGTGCCTTCGAGCGGTTTCAGCGGATCCTGGTTCTTCAGCTGCTCGGTCATCAGTCGGAGGAAGTCGGCCTGGCCGAGTTCCTTCTTCCGCGTCGTGGGCGCCACCGAGTACTGCGATAGCGCGTCCGTGGCATTGCCGATCGTGGTCATGTCGTTGTGTCCTCGCGGCCTCAGCGGCCGAGGTTGAGCGTGGCGACCGCGAGTTCCTTGGCGGTGTTGAAGACCTCGACGTTCGCCTGGTAGCTGCGCGAGGCGGAAATCATGTCGACCATCTGCGCGACGGGATCGATGTCGGGCGCGTAGACGTAGCCCTTGTCGTCGGCCATCGGGTTGCCGGGCTCGTAGCGCTTGAGCGGCGCGGCATTGGATTCGGTGACGGTCTGCACCTTGACGCCGGCGAGCGCGGGATCGCCTTCGACGGGCGTCGCCTCGAACACGGGCATCTTGGCGCGGAAGGTGTCCTCCGCCTTGCCGGAAATCGAGTTGGCGTTGGCGAGGTTGGACGCGACGGTCGACAGCCGCACCTGCTGCGCGGTCATCGCGCTGCCGGCGACGTCGAAGATGGGCAGGTTGCTCATGCGTCAGCCCTCATTGCCCGGTGATCGCGGTCAACATCGTGCGCACCTTGGCTTCGACGAAGTTCAGCGATGCGCGGTATTCCAGCGAGGCCTGTGCGAACGCGGCCTTGGCGCGCTCGCCGTCGACCGTGTTGCCGTCGATGCTGGGCTGGCTGGACGGTGCGTCGAAGCGGGCGGCCTGGACTGCCGCCTGGAGCGGGTCGGCGCCGGCGTCGGCCGCTGGAGCCATGGCGGCGTTGAGGGCCTTGGTGAAGTCGAGGTCCTGCGCGCGGAAGCCCGGGGTGTCCGCGTTCGCGATGTTGGCCGACAGCAGCTGCAGCCTCTGCTCGCGAAGGGCGAGGGCGGTGCCGTGGATGCCGAGGAACGATTCGGTGGACATGGGGCCCCTCCGAGGGGCGGGAGTGTCGGAGGGGGTTAGGCAAGGGGTGTGCCAGTGCGTGAAACGCTTTGGCCGTGATCGAGAGGCCCCATGCCTGTCCGGCGCGGGTAACGGGCGTCGGCAAGGCCCGCCGCCCGGCTTACCCGCCATGCAGGCCGGCAAGAAAGCCGCGGAGCCCCGGCGGTTAGGCCGCCCGCGCCCGCTGCAGGGCCTGCACCCGCGCCTCGATCCGGCTCGCCAGTTCGCGCTCCGAATACTTCGGAACGAAGTCGTCCGCGCCCACCCGCTCGACCATCGCGTGGTTGAACACGCCCGACAGCGACGTGTGCAGCAGCACGTGCAGGCCCCGCAGCGCTGGCGCGCGCCGGATTTCCGTCGTCAGCGTGTACCCGTCCATCGCCGGCATCTCGATGTCCGAAATGACCATGGCATAGCGCTGCGTCGGCGGCTGGCCGCTTTCCGCCATCTGCTGCAGATGCTCCAGCGCCTGCCGGCCGTCTGACAGCAGGGTGGCACCCAGGCCCAGCTGGTCCAGCAACTGGCGGATCTGGTTGCGCGCGACGCGCGAATCGTCGACGACGAGCACCTCGCGCGGGATATCCGCCGCGATGTCCAGACGCTGCACTCCCGACGCCTCGTTCGCGCGCGGGGACGATTCGGCGAGCACGCTCTCGACGTCGAGCAACTGGATGAGTTCGCCCTGGAAGCGCGTTACGCCGGTGAGGTAATGGCAGTCGCCGCCGAGGTCCGGTGGCGGATGGATGTCCTCCACCGCGATGTTGACGATGCGTTCGACCCCGGACACCAGAAACCCCTGCACCGTCCGGTTGAACTCGGTGACGACGAGGTACGGCGGCTCGGGCGCGCCGGGCGTGCTGGCATGGCCGACGGCACGCGCAAGGTCGAGGACGGGCACGGTGCGGCCGCGCACATCCGCGGCGCCACTGAAGGCGGGCGGCAGCTGCGGCAGGGTGAACAACGGCGGCCGCGGGATGACTTCCTGCACCTTGAACACGTTCACGCCAAAAAGCTGACGCGAGCCCAGGCGGAACAACAGGAGGGCGAGCCGGTTGTGGCCGGCCAGGCGCGTGCGTTGGTCGATTCGGTCGAGAAGATCGCGGCTCATGCCTGCGTTGTCGGCGCCGCCCGGGGGTTCCTTGAGAGCGAACGGGCGCCGCGGCCGGCTTCGGCACGGCGATTGCTAGCTGTCCGCCATGGCTCGATCCGCCCGCCCGTTCCACGTGCTTTCGCACCGCGTCGCCGCCGCAATGCTGCTGGTCGTCGCGGGCGCGTTGCATGCGGGGCCCGCGGTGACGCCGGTGGCCGACATCCTGAAAGCGGCCGAGTCCGCACTGGGCGGCGCAGGCGCGCAGGTGCAGGCGTCGGTCGACGCGGCGGTACGCAT
>NZ_VTRV01000097.1 GCF_008274655.1 Cognatilysobacter lacus
CGCGTTTCCGGCGGGCTGGGCCCTGATCGAGCACCGGGTCCACGGCCGCACCCTGTTCGACTGTGGCTACGGCGCCCCGGCGCGGGATGCCATGCGCCGCGGCCTGCGTCGCGTCTACCGTGCGGTGGTCGGGGCCTGCTGCCCGCCGCACGGCGATGCAGCCGCGCTGCTTGCGGCACGTGGCATCGAACCCGGCAGCATCGGTCGCGTCGTGATCAGCCATTTCCATCCCGACCATATCGGCGGGCTGGCCGCGTTCAGCGCAGCGCGCTTCACCGCGCATTCCGACGCGTGGCGTTGCGTACAGCGCGGACCGATCAGCCGGATGCATGCGCAGATCTGGACGGAACTGCTGCCAGCGGATTTCGCCGGGCGTCTCGATCTGGTCGACGCCAACGGCTTCGCGACGGCGCCCGCCGAGCTCGCCGCGTTCCAGCGAAGCTTCGATCTCTTCGGCGACGGCAGCGTCCAGCTTGTGGAGCTGCCCGGCCATGCGTCGGGCCAGCTCGGCGTTGCGCTGCAAACCGGCGGCGCGCGCACGCTCCTCGTCGCCGATGCCTGCTGGCAGTCGGACCAGCTGGGCCGCCCCCGCAGACTGCCGTGGCTCGCACGCACGCTGGCCACGCACGACCATGCCGGTTACGCCGACACGCTCGAACGCATCCGCCGCTTCCAGCGCGACAACCCGGACGCGTGGGTGATTCCCGCGCACTGCTCGAAGACCCTCGACGCATGGTCGGCGCGCCACCCGCACAGTGTCTTGCGCGTCGGCTGACGACGCGCGCAAGTCGCCTGCGGGTCCGGCCTACCAGATCTGTACGCGATCCTCGGGCGCGCGCCACATCGGCTGCCCGGGCTTCACGTTGAAGGCCTGGTAGAAGTCCGGGATGTTCGACAGGGGCCCGAGCACGCGCCACTTCGCGGGCGCGTGGACGTCCGACAGCAGGCGCTGGCGTAGCCGCTCCTCGCGCTGCTGGGACATCCACCCGAGCGCGTAGCCGAGGAAATACCGCTGCGTCGGCGTGAGCCCGCCGATCGGCCTGCCCTGCTTGTACTGCTGCGTCTTCTGGAATGCCTCGAGGCCCAGCAACAGCCCGCCGTAGTCGGCGATGTTCTCGCCCAGGCTCGCCTGGCCGTTGATGTGCAAGCCGGGCAAAGGCTCGTACGCGTTGAACTCGTTCACCATCTTCTTGGCCGCCGCGTTGAAACGGTCGGCATCCTGCGCCGTCCACCAGCCGGACAGGTTGCCCTTCGCGTCGAACTGACGGCCCTCGTCATCGAAGCCGTGGGTGATTTCGTGGCCGATGGTGCTCGCGGCTACATAGCCGTACGCGACGGCGTCGTCGACCTTCGCATCCGGGACGCCGGGCACCATGAAGATCGCGGCCGGCAGCACGATCTCGTTGTTCGACGGGTTGTAGTAGGCGTTGTACGTCTGCGGCGTCATGTCCCATTCGGTGCGATCGACCGGCTTGCCGAACTTCGCAAGGTTGTCCTCGAACTGCCAGCGCTGCGCGCTCATCACGTTCGCCGCGTACGAGTCGCGACCCACTACCAGCGTCGAGTAGTCCTTCCACTTGTCCGGGTAACCGACCTTCGGCGTGATCGCTGCAAGCTTCACGAGTGCCTTGGCTTTTGTATCGCCCCCCATCCAGTCGAGTCGTTCGATGCGCGCACGGAAGGTATCGCGGATGGATTCGACCATTGCCTCGTAACGCCGCTTCGACGCTTTCGGGAAATAGTTGCTGACGAAGATGCGGCCCAGCACCATGCCCATCGCGTCGTTTTCTTCGTCGAGCGTGCGCTTCCACCGCGGACGCTGTTCCTGCTGGCCCGCCATGGCGCGGTGGTGGAAGTCGAAATATTCATTGTCGAAGGCGGTCGACAGATACGGCGCGTAGCTGTCGACTAGGTGATAGCGCAGGTAGTCCTGCAGTACCGGCACCGGTGTCTCACGCAGCAGCCTGTCCTGCGCGGCGAAGAACTCGGGCTGGCCGACGACGACGTAGGCCGGCTGCAGCTTCCACGCCGCGAGGTGCGCGGCCCAGTCGATGCCGGGCGTGTACTTCGCAGTGAGGTCGGCGGGAACGATCTTGTTGTAGTTCTTCTCGGGGTCGCGCAGGTCCGCGAGCTTGCGCGACGCCTGCGCAAGCGCGGTCTCGAACGCCATCACCTGCAGAGCCGATGTTCTTGCAGCGGCGGGATCGCGCCCCAGCAGCTCGAAGCTGCGCGCAATATGCGTGACATATGCGGCGCGCAACTTGGCAACGCCGGGCTCGGCGTTGAAGTAGAAGTCGCGCTCGGGAAGGCCGAGCCCGCCCTGGTGCAACTGCACCGCCATGGTCGAGCTGTCCTTGCTGTCCTGCCCGACGCTGACGTGGAACAGCGCGTCGACGCCGATCGGCTTGAACGCAAACACCGTGTCGAGCACGTCCTGTTCGGAGCGGATCGCATCGATGCGCGCAAGCTCGGCGTCGAGCGGGTGCACGCCCAGACGGTCGGCCTTGGCCGCATCCATCCCGGTCGCCCAGAAATCACCGATCTTCTGCTGGTCCGTGCCCGCCTTCCCGTGGGCCTTCGCGGCGGCCTCGCTGATGGTGCGAAGGCGCGCGTAGAGCTCGTCGTCGACCTCGTTGCCGATGCCCCAGCTCGACTCGGATTTCGGGATCGGGTGCGCCTTGAGCCAGCCGCCGTTGGCGTACTGGAAGAAGTCGACGCCCGGGTCTACCGACGTGTCGAGGTGGGCAGCAAGGAAGTCCTTCGGCTTGCCCGGACTGGCCACGACTGCCACGGAAGAAACGAGGCATGCGGCAAAAAGCACGGTTCGAGCGAACGAGGTTGCGCGACCCATCGGAACTCCGAGGCGGGAATGAAGCGCGCACTGTGCCCGCTGGCGGCCCTGCCGCCAAGCGCCGAAGGTCCCGGGCGCCGCACGTCGCCGGCTTCGTTCATCAGCTGGACAAACGGAGTTCAGTTGGCGCCCTCGGCGCGGGCGGGGGATTGGCAGGTTCGGCGCGTGCTCGGCGCCTGTCCCCCCACAGAGCGCGTAACGAAAAAGGCCACGCAAGCGCGGCCTTTTCGATCACATGATCGCGGTGGCCGATTGCCGCCGCGAATGTCTCGGCAACTCAGCGGCGCGGCGAGTGCATCCGACCCAGCACCAGCGCCATCGCCATGCCGCCCAGCGACTTCACCAGCACCGGGTGCTGCGCATAGAACTGGCTCATCTGGCCGACGATGCCCGGGTTTCCCTGCTGCGCCTGCTGCGCGATCTGCTGGACCTGGTCCGGCGAAACCTGCGCCGCCTGCTGCGGATTCGGATTGGTGCCGATCTGCTGCACCACCGGGTGCGACGCACCGCCAAGGCCGCCCAACAGGGTGCCGAGGATGCCGCTCTTCTGCTGGTCATTCGCGTGGCCGAACAACTGGCCGACCATCTGCGCGAACGGCGGCGTCTGGTCCGAGTTGAACGCGTCCTGCAGCCCCTGGCTTAACGCCTCGGGCGGCGCCGACTGGGCGATCTGCTGGAACTGCTCGCGCGCCTCGTGCGGCACAGGCTCGTTGCCGCTGTTGGAGAGTTGCTGCAACAGGCCGTCGATGTTCGTGTTCATGGTGAGTCCTTGTGTGCCGTCAGGCGTAACCGGCGCAGGATTGAACCTGCGCTGTGCAGGGGATGCGAATGACCGCTTCGCACCCCACGCAGCCTCAAGCGGCTTTGGCGCAGCGCATATCGAAACGGTCGAGTTCCATCACCTTCGTCCACGCCGCGACGAAATCCCTGACGAAGTGCGCCTCGCCGTCCGACGCGGCATAGACCTCCGACAGCGCGCGAAGCTGCGCGTTCGAGCCGAAGATCAGGTCGGCGATGGTCGCGGTCCAGCGCAACTCGCCGGTTGCACGGTCGCGGCCTTCGAACACGCCGGGCTGCGTCTCCGACTTCCGCCACGCGGTGCGCATGTCGAGCAGGTTGCGGAAGAAGTCGGGCGTCAGCGCGCCCGGGCGGTCGGTGAACACGCCATGCGACGCATGACCCGTGTTGGCATCCAGGGCGCGCATGCCGCCCACCAATGCCGTCATTTCGGGCGCGGTGAGCATCAGCAGGTTCGCGCGATCGACCAGCGCGGCGGCGACGGTGTCCTCCGCGCCGCGTCGCACGTAGTTGCGGAAGCCATCGGCGACGGGTTCCAGCACACGGAACGAGTCGATGTCGGTCTGCTCCTGCGTCGCATCGGTGCGGCCCGGCGTGAATGGAACGGCGATGTCGTGTCCGGCAGCCCGTGCCGCGGCTTCGACCGCGGCGACACCGCCCAGCACGATCAGGTCGGCCATCGATATGCGCTTTCCGCCGCTCTGCCCGGCATCGAAGCCGCGCTGGATCTGCTCGAGCGCCGCGAGCACGCGTGCGAGTTCGGCGGGCTCGTTCGCCTCGAAATCCTTCTGCGGCGCCAGCCGGATGCGCGCGCCGTTGGCTCCGCCGCGCAGGTCGCTGCCGCGGAACGTCGACGCCGATGCCCACGCGGTCTTGACCAACTGCGGAATCGCGAGCCCGGAAGCGAGCAGCTTGGATTTCAGCGCCTCGATATCGGCCCGGTCGACGAGCGCGTGGTCGCTCGCGGGAATCGGGTCCTGCCAGATGAGGTCTTCCGCCGGCACGAGCGGCCCCAGGTAACGCGCCTTCGGCCCCATGTCGCGATGCGTGAGTTTGAACCACGCGCGCGCGAAGGCGTCGGCGAACTTCTGCGGGTTGGCCATGAAATCGCGCGAGATGCGTTCATAGGCGGGATCGAATCGCAGCGCCAGGTCGGCCGTGGTCATCATCGGCTGGTGGACCCGTCCAGCGATGTGCGCGTCGGGCACGTTGCGGCCGGCGTCGCCGACGGGCTTCCACTGGTGCGCGCCCGCGGGGCTGGTGGTGAGTTCCCATTCGAAGCCGAACAGCGTTTCGAAGTAGCTCATGTCCCACTGTGTCGGTGTCGGCGTCCACGCGCCTTCGATGCCGCTGGTGATCGCATGCGGGCCGACTCCGCTCTCGTAGGCGTTCTTCCAGCCGAAGCCGAGCTCCTCGATGTTCGAGTTTTCGGGCTCGTGCGAGACGTGGTGCGCAGGCGCCGCGCCATGGCATTTGCCGAAGGTATGACCGCCCGCGACGAGCGCCACCGTCTCTTCGTCGTTCATCGCCATGCGGCCGAACGTTTCGCGGATGTCGCGCGCGGAACCGAGCGGATCGGGCTTGCCGTTTGGCCCTTCCGGGTTCACGTAGATCAGGCCCATCTGCACCGCCGCCAGCGGGTTGGCGAGTTCACGTTCGCCGCTGTAGCGCTCGTCGCCGAGCCACGTGGATTCCGGGCCCCAGTCGATCGGCAACGGCTCCCAGATGTCTTCGCGCCCGCCGCCGAAGCCGAACGTCCTGAAGCCCATTGATTCCAGTGCGACGTTGCCGGCGAGGATCATCAGGTCGGCCCATGACAGCTGCTTGCCGTACTTCTGCTTGATCGGCCAGAGCAGCCGGCGCGCCTTGTCGAGGTTGCCGTTGTCCGGCCAGCTGTTGAGCGGCGCGAAACGCTGCTCGCCGGAGCGCGCGCCGCCGCGGCCGTCGAAGATTCGGTACGTTCCCGCCGAATGCCAGGCCATGCGAATGAAGAATGGACCGTAATGGCCATAGTCGGCGGGCCACCAGCTCTGCGAATCGGTCATCAGTGCGTGCAGGTCGCCGATGACCGCGTCGAGGTCGAGCTTGCCGAACGCGGCGCGATAGTCGAAGTCCTCGACGTTCGGATCGCCGAGCTTCGAGTGCTGGTGCAGCATCCCGAGGTTCAACTGATCAGGCCACCAGTGCGCATTGGTGCGCGACTGTTTCGGCTTCGCGACATTCGCGATGGGACACTGGGATTCGGCGTTCATGCGTGTCTTGCTCCTGGATGCCTGCGAGGCGTGGCGTGCGTCGTTCGACGAGCGGCCGTGGGCCCGGCGGTCGATGCAGCGAACGTAACCCGGCAATCCGGTTTTCAGAAATCGAACGTTCTCATCGGCTCGATAGGAGCCGGCTATCGCGGGTCACTCACCGCCGGAAACGACGAAAGGCCCGGCATTGCCGGGCCCCCCTTGCTCGCATCGCAGCTTCAAGCGCGATGCGCTGTCGTCGATCAGGGCATCAGCACGGTGTCGACCACATGGATCACGCCGTTGCTCTGGTAGACGTCCGCCGTCGTCACGACCGAGGTGTTGCCGTGCGCGTCGACGATCACCACGTCGTTGCCGCGCATGCGCGCGGTCAGCATGCCGCCCTGGGCCGTGGTCAACATCGCGCTGCCACCGCCAGCGCGGATGCGACGGCCGAGTTCCGCCGCATCGATCCGACCGGGCACCACGTGGTAGGTCAGCACCGACGTGAGCATCGGCTTGTTCTGCGCCATCAGCAGCGTGTCGACCGTACCGGCAGGCAGCTTCGCGAACGCGGCGTCAGTGGGCGCGAAAACAGTGAACGGGCCCGCGCTCTTCAGCGTATCCACCAAGCCTGCAGCCTTGACCGCGGCAACGAGCGTCGTGTGGTCGGCCGAGTTGACCGCGTTCTCGATGATGTCGCGGCTGCGCAGCATCGCGGCGCCGCCGACCATGGGGTTCGATGCGCCGGCCTGCATGTCGGCCGATGCCATCGAGTCACGGGCGTTCATGCTGCCCATCGAGCATGCGGCGAGCGAAAGCGACACGGCCGAGGCGAGCGCGAAGGAAATGATTCGAGTCTTCATTGGAGTCTCCGAGGGAAGGGGTGCGACGGCGTGACGGCGCGTGTGGCGCCGGTATCGCCTTGCAACTCCCCATACGCGGCTACGCCGGCGTCGGATGCAGCACGAATACGTGGGGCCGCTGCAATGGCGGGCTTCATCGTGCCGCTCGCCGACTGCACGGCCGTGCCGCGGTAGCTCACCCTTTCCCTTCGTGGCGCTACGTCGACCGCGCGTGCAGGCGAGCCCGACAGCGTGACGGCCCGTTTATCCACGCCACGTATGCTGCAGTGCAGCAGACACCTTTAGCGGAATCCCAATGAAGCCTCTCACCAAGATCTTCGGCCTCGGCAAGCGAGCGCAATCGTCGAATGCGCCCGCTTCAAACGTGGCCGACCAGATCGCGCAGGCGCTGTCGGCGGCGGGCCTCGACCATTCGGGCGCAGGCGGTGCGATCCGCGCGACCATCGACCGTGCGCTCGCGTCTGCGGGCCTGCAGGCTCCGCGCGACGCCGCGGAGTTCATCGATGCCGAGCCCGCGAACGAGGTATTGCCCGACGCCGGCGACGTCGCCACCGGGCGCGTCACGTCACGCGGGCAATTCCTGCATGGGACGTTCGGCAACGCCCACGGGCGCCGCGATTACCGGCTGTACCTGCCGCTTGGCTACGACCCGGACGGTGCACCGGTGCCGCTGATCCTCATGCTGCACGGTTGCACGCAGACCGCGGAGGACTTTGCGATCGGCACGCGCATGAACGCGCTTGCGGATCGCCACGGCTTTCTCGTTGCGTATCCGCAGCAGGTCGGCAAGGCCAACCACGCGAAGTGCTGGAACTGGTTCCGCCCTGAAGACCAGCGCGCAACCGCCGGCGAGCCGTCGGTGCTCGCGGGGATCGTGAGCCAGGTGGCGCTCGAATATCGCGTGGATACGTTGCGCATCTTCGTTGCCGGTCTCTCGGCGGGCGCGGCGATGGCGGTGATCCTGGGCCGCACGCGACCCGATCTGGTGCGCGCCATTGGCGTGCATTCGGGCCTGCCGTATGCCAGCGCGCACGACATGCCTTCGGCGTTTGCGACGATGCAGGGGCGAGGCGCGACCGCAGGCGAAGCCATTCAAGCGGCGCAAAGGATCCCGACGATCCTCTTCCACGGCGATGCGGACCGCACCGTCGCGCACGCCAACGCCGATGCCATCGCGGCCCAGTCATTGCAGGCAGGCTTGAACGTCACCAGCGAGAGCGGCCGCTCGACCGGCGGGCAGTCCTATACGCGGCAGACAGCGAGCGACGATGCCGGCGTGCGGCGCTTCGAACGCTGGACTGTCCATGGCGCCGGCCACGCGTGGAGCGGTGGCGACCCCGCGGGCTCGTATACCGATGCGGCCGGGCCGGATGCCTCGGCCGCGATGGTGGCGTTCTTCCTGCAGCAGGGTTGACGCACGCGCACGCCGCCATGCGCGGTGTTTCCGCGCGGCAGCGTCCTCGGGGCGTTGCCTTGCGGAGCGGCAGCGATCCGCGTGGTTCGTCCTCCGCGACGGCTGCGGGTGGCGTTACGCCGCCGTGCCCGGCTCCGGATTATCGCGACGCCGCAAAGCCCGGCACCGGCCGCGTGCGTGCCGGGATGCAGCTCATGTAGTCGATGTTGCTGCTCGTGCCGCAAGTTCGCGATGCACGTGCAGCATTGCTTCGACGCTGCGGTCGACGTCCTCTTCGGTCGTCGCCCAGTTGGATACCGAGATGCGCATCGCGGCCATGCCATGCCACGTGGTGCCGCTCGCCCAGCACGTGCCCTCCTGCTGCACGCCACTCACCACCGAGCGAGTCCTTTCGTCGTCCTCGCCGAAACGCACCAGCACCTGGTTCAACACCACGTCGTTCAAAACGCGCACGCCCGGCGCCGCGCCCAGCCGTGCGGCGAACCGGCGCGCATGCGCGCAGCAGCGTTCGACCATGTCGGCGACGCCGTCGCGCCCGAGCGTCCTCAGCGCCGCGTACACCGGAATGCCGCGAGCGCGTCGCGAAAACTCGGGCACCCAGTCGACCGCGTCGCGCTCGGCGCCTCGCGTCTGCACCAGGTAAGCGGCCGAAACGGTCATCGCCGCGCGGTGATCCTCCGCATTGCGCACGATCGCAACGCCGCTGTCGTACGGCACGTTGAGCCATTTGTGCGCGTCGGTGGCCCATGAATCCGCCAGGTCGATCCCGTCAGCCAGCGGACGCGTACCTGCGGCCGCGCGCGCCCACAGCCCGAATGCGCCATCGACATGCACCCAGGCGCCCCGCTCGCGCGCCGCTTGGATGATTCCACGCAGCGGATCGAACGCGCCGGTGTTCACGTTGCCCGCCTGTGCGCAGACGATGACGGGGCCGTCGAGCGATGCCACGACGTCGCGCAGGTGCTCGAGCCGCATGCGGCCCTGCTCATCGGATTCAACGCGCACCAGCGAGCGCGTGCCCATGCCGAGATATCGCAGTGCGACGTCCACAGTCACGTGTGCTTCGGCGGACGCGACGACGTGGATCCGCGGCGCACCCATGAGGCCGTCCGCCTCGACATCCCAGCCGACGCGTCGCAGCACGCCGTGTCGCGCGGCGGCCAGGCACGTGAAATGCGCCATCTGGCAGCCGGTGACGAAACCGACGCCGCTCTCGCGCGGCAGGTCCAACAGCTCGAGCAACCAGCGCGCGGCGATTTCCTCGACCGCGGCAGCCAGCGGCGAGATGACGTGGATGCCGGCGTTCTGGTCCCACGTGGACACCAGCCAGTCGCTGGCCAACGCCACCGGCAGCGTGCCCCCGATGACGAATCCGAAATAGCGGGGCGCCGCGCACGCCTGCGCGCCGCGCGGGGCGCTGGCGGCCAGCAGGTCCAGCACCGCTTCGCCGGGCTCCCCGGCGTCGCGAAGCGGCGCATCGAGCGCCACCATCATCTCTTCGCGTCCGGCGCGCGCACCGACGAAGCGCTCCGGCAATGCGTCGATGAAATGCGCCGCGTGCGATTGCGCTCGCGCAAGCAGCGGCTGGAAATCGTCGAAGTCCATGCGACACCTCCGCGTCCGCGGGCCGGGAACGACCCGTACGGATTATGCCGCCGCACCTGCGGACCGCGCGCGTGCGACGCTGAGCAGCCTGCTCGACCGCATCGACCAGGCGAACGGCGCGCGCCGTGCCGAGGGGCTGCCCGCCACGTCGATCCACGACGGGGACACACTCGCAGAAGCGAACGGCAAGCTCGTCATCGCGCTGCTCGGCTGCCACGACGACGTCGCGTTGGCCACGCGCGCGGCCGAGGCCTTTGCACGCATGGCCCACACCGACGCAGTGACGGGCGGGGTCACGGCTGCAAGCTCGCGCCGCTCCGCTTTCCCAGGCTCCGTGCACCATCCGAACGGCGGCGCCAACTTG
>NZ_VTRV01000098.1 GCF_008274655.1 Cognatilysobacter lacus
GCAGCGCCGGCGTCGCCAAGCGCGAACGCATGCGCGAACGGTCCGGTATACAGCTCGACACGCTGCGCACCGATGCGCGCCGCCGCTTCGACGCCGTCCGTCGCGCCACGCGCCGCCGCCGCCGGGTCCGCGTCGACGAACAGGCTCACCCGGCAGCCGATCGCCTTCAACGCCGCGATCAACTCGGCGAGGCGACCGCAGTCTTCGGCGAAATCGAAGCCGTGGTCGGACGTCACCTGTGCATCGCTATCGGGTACGAGCGTGGCCTGCGCCGGGCGCGTGGCCTCGCACAAGGCGAGAAAGCCCGGATAGCCGGCACGCGGGGGCGCGAACGGATTGCCTTCGAGGTTGAACTCCACGCCGCGCTGGCGCGTCAGTGCGGCCAGGGCATGCACGTCCGCCTCGGTGATGTGGCGCGCGTCGGGGCGCGGATGCACGGTAATGCCGAACGCACCGGCATCGAGGCAGGCGCGTGCCGCGCGCACCACGTCGGGCTCGCTCCCGCCGCGCGAATTGCGCAGCACGGCGATCTTGTTGACGTTGACGCTGAGTCGGGTCATGCCGGCATCGTACGCCGACACCATTGGCGACCGCGCCGGCTTCCGCGAAGGCGATCGCGCGATCGACGCGAAGGATCAGGCTTCCGGCGGCGCCGCCGTGGCGGCCGCGGCACGGCGCGCTTCGGCCTGTTCGCGCAGGCGCATCAACTCGGCCGGGTCGACGATCATCGAAGGGTCGCTGCTGCGACTCTCAAGGCGCGCTGCCAGCAGCCCCATCAGCCATGCGAGCAACAGGCCGAACGCGGCGAGCAGGGCGACCAGCATCAACGCCGCCGAAGCGGCCTTGAACGCCACGACCAGGGCGGCGACGGCGAGGAGCAGGTAGAGCCAGGCCATGGGCAATCCTCCAGCGACCGCCGCAGTGTAGCGCCGCCACGGCCCGGGACTCGCCGCGCGCGCGGGCAGCTGACCGCCGGTCGAAGGCGCCGTTCTTCCGTTCGCGGATCGGGCGCGCGCGTCCCCACCGTGCGACCTACAACAGCGGTGACAACAGCCTCGCCAGTGCTTCCGGCAGGCGCGCGCGGAAGAACGAGCGACGTCGGTCGACGCGTACGCGCGGCGCATGCCCCAGGTCGTTCTGCAGCAGCTTCGCCAGCGACGACGCGATGCCCGTGTCGCGGAACAGCATCGACACTTCGAAGTTCAGCCGGAAACTGCGGTGGTCGAAGTTGGCGCTGCCCACGATCGCGACGTCGTCGTCGCACAGCAGCGCCTTGGTGTGCAGCATGCGCGGCCCGTACTCGTGGATTCGCACGCCCGCGGCGAGCAGGTCGTCGAAATAGGAGCGCGCGGCGAAGGTGACCAGGCGCGAGTCGCTTTGCAGTGGCACCAGCAGGCGCACGTCGAGGCCGGCGAGCGCGGCCGAGGTCAGCGCCATCATCGCGGCCTCGCCGGGCACGAAGTAGGGCGTCGCCAGCCAGACACGCTTGCGCGCCGCATGGATCGCCGACACATGCAGGCGATGGATCGCCTCCCACGGCGCGTCCGGCCCGGACACCAGAACCTGCGCGTCGACCGGGCCCGGCTCGGCGACAACGCCCGGCATGCTCGGCGCTTTCTGGCCGGTCGCGTAGATCCAGTCTTCGAGGAACACCTGCTGCAGCGCGCCGACCACTTCGCCTTCGATGCGCAGGTGCAGGTCGCGATACGCGTCGCTGCGCAGGCGCTCGTCCTCCTCGTCGGTGACGTTGATGCCGCCGGTGAATGCGACGCGGCCATCGATCACGACGATCTTTCGATGCGATCGCAGGTTGAGCCACTTGCGGCGCCACGGCGTCAGCATGCGGTGGAACCAGGCCACTTCGCCGCCGGCATCGATCAGCGGCGCGAGGAAACCGCGCCCCATGCGCGAGGAACCGACCGCATCCACCAGCAGCCGAACCTTGACGCCCGCGGCGGCGCGCTCGATCAGCGCATCGCGCACGCGCGTGCCGGTGCGATCGGGTTCGAAGATGTAGTACTCGAGGTGCACGTGGTCGGTCGCCAGTGCGATCGCGCCCAGCAACGCCTCGTAGGTGGCGCCGCCGTCGATGAGCAGCTGCACGTCCGTCGCGCTGGACGCGGGCAGGCGCGTGGTGGCCTGGCCCAGGCGCGCGAGTTCGTGCGTCAGGCAGTCGACCGTGCCCGCGCCGGACAGCGGCAAGCGCGCGCGTGCCCGGCCGCGACGCAGGCGCTGGCGCCGGATCCGTTGCGGCCCGAACCAGTAGTACACCGCGAAGCCCACGTACGGCAGCACCGCGAGGCTGATCAGCCAGGCCAGCGTCGCCACCGGTTCGCGCTTCTGCAGCACGATCCACAGGCCCAGGCCGACCAGGTAGACGACCCAGCCGGCGAACAGCAGGTCGAAGCGCAGCGGATGCGCATGCATCGCCGCGTGCAGCCAGTCCATCAAGGCCATCATGCCGGGGCCCGCGCGGCGGCCGCCCGGCGCGATCGGGCGCAGCCGGGAGTTCGCACGCTCGACGGGGAGGGGGCAGGGCTCATTCAGTCGGACGCGGCGGTGGGCCGATGATCTTACGGCCGCGCACCGCCGGCCGGCCCCGCCACGGCCGGTCACGTGGCATGAGACGGGCGCGCCGGACAATTACCGCATGACCGACGCCCGCAAACCGTTGAAGCCGATCAAAGGGCGCGGCGCCGCATCGCGCGTGGCGTCGCGCTTCGATGCGACCGCCGTGGAAGGCGTCGACGACGGCTGGGGCTCGGTCTACGACGAGATCGCCGACGCGCCGCGCCCGGCGACCACCGTCACCGAGGAACGCGCGCGCAGCATCCTGACGCGCAACACGTCGCCGGATGTTGGCTTCTCGCAGTCGCTCAATCCGTATCGCGGCTGCGAGCATGGCTGCGTGTACTGCTTCGCGCGGCCTACGCATTCCTACCTCGACCTGTCGCCCGGGCTCGACTTCGAAACCCGTCTGTTCGCCAAGACGAATGCGCTCGAGCGCCTGCGCGCGGAACTCGCAAAACCGGGCTACGTGCCGCAGGTGACCGCGCTCGGCATCAATACCGACGCCTACCAGCCGATCGAGCGCCGCTACGGGATCACCCGCGCGGTGCTCGAGCTGTTCGCCGAAACGAAACATCCGGTGAGCTTCGTCACCAAGGGCGCGCTGATCGAACGCGACATCGACCTGCTGGCATCGATGGCGCGCGACAACCTCGTCAGCGTGCATTTCTCGGTCACCACGCTGGACAACCGGCTGGCGTCGAAGCTCGAGCCGCGTGCGTCGGCGCCGCATGCCAAGTTGCGCGCGATGAAGGCGCTGGGCGATGCCGGCGTGCCGGTCGGGGTGATGGTGGCGCCCGTGATCCCGATGATCACCGACATGGAGATGGAGCGGATCCTGGTGGCGTCGTACGAACACGGTGCGCGCGAGGCGGGCTACGTGCTGCTTCGCCTGCCGAACGAGCTCAAGGACATCTGGCGCGAATGGCTCGAGCTCCACTACCCCGACCGCGCCGGGCACGTGATGAGCCTCGTGCAGCAGATGCGTGGCGGCAAGGACTACCAGGCCGGCTTCGGTACGCGCATGACCGGCACCGGCGTGTTCGCGCAGCTGGTCGAGCAGCGCTTCCGCAAGGCGCGCGCGCGCCTGGGGTATGGGCGCTTCCCAGCGCTGGACACCCGGCGGTTCATCGCGCCGCGAGTACCTTCTGCGCAGGGCAGCCTGTTCTGAGCCCGACCCGTCGGCGTCCGGTCAAACGCCTACACTGCGCCCACACTGCGGCTTGAGCTCTTCCGGCGCTGTGCCCACCGTTCGACCACCGGCCACGGCGCCGCGACGCGCGGTCACCATGCCGACGCAAGGACTTGCTGATGCAGCTTTCCAGATTCATCGATTCCGACATGGAGGCGATCCTGTCGGACTGGGAACAGTTCGCGCGCCGAAATGCGCCGGAAGGCTCGCGGATGACGCACCTCGCGTTGCGTGACCACGCGGCGGAGATCCTCCAGGCGGTGGCGCTCGACCTGTCGTGCCCGCAGTCCGATGCCGAGCAGCTCGCGAAGTCGCAGGGCGATTCCGATGACGCGCCGGGCCTGCGCGCCTCGTCCGCGATCCATGGCGCGCTTCGACAGAGCAACGACTATTCCCTGCTGCAGTTGAGCGCCGAGTTCCGCGCGTTGCGCGCGACCGTGCTGCGCCTGTGGCTGCCGACCGTGCGCGAGGTCACCGAGACCGCGATGGACGAAATGGTGCGCTTCAATGAAGCGATCGACCAGGCGCTCGCGCAGTCGATCGTCGCGTATTCCGAACGCGAGAACCTTGCACGCGACCTGTTCCTCGCGGTGCTGGGCCACGACTTGCGCTCGCCACTGGCCAACGTCGCGATGATCGGCGAACTGCTTACGCGCGCCGGCGTCTCCGCCGAGCAGGTGCAGGATCTCGGGCAGCGCGCATCGCGCTCGGCGCGCTTCATGAACCACATGGTCGACGACCTGCTCAGCTACACGCGCGTGCAGATGGGCCGTGGCATTCCGACGTCGCCCGTCCATTGCGACATCGCGGACCTGGTGAAGGCCGCCGTCGACGACGCTGGCGCCACCTACCCGCGCTCGCGCTTCGACATCGCGGTGGCGGGCGACCTGCGCGGCACGTTCGACCCGGTGCGCATCCAGCAGATGCTGACGAACCTGCTGGTCAACGCCGCGCAGCATGGCGACCGCGGGCCCGGCGTGCAGATCGAGGCGCGCGACGAGGCGGACACCATCGTGCTGCGCGTGATCAACCACGGCCGGCCGGTGCCGGAAGCCGACATCGAACGCATCTTCAAGCCGCTGGTGCAGTTGCCGGACGGTGACTCGCGCCCCACCAGCCTCGGGCTGGGCCTGTACATCGCGCGCGAGATCGCGACCGCGCACGGCGGCAGCCTGGAAGTCACCTCGAACGCCGAGGACGGCACGGTGTTCGAGGCGCGGCTGCCACGCGAACACGGGTCGGCCGCAACGCTGGCCGCGTCGCACTGATCACAGCGGCCACAGCGGCCCGCCGAGCCACAACCAGCGGGCCATCCACGCGGAAACCACCGCGATCAACGTGGTCAGCGGCAGGCCGATCTTCAGGAAGTCGCTGAAGCGGTACTGGCCCGGCCCGAGGATCAGCAGGTTGCCGTGGTGGCCGATCGGCGTCAGGAAGGCCACCACCGCGCCCAGCGCCGTGCACACCACGAACGGCGTCGCCGGCAGGTGCAGCGAATGCGCGATGCTCAGCGCGATCGGTGCCAGCAGCACCGTGGTCGCGCCGTCCGACAGGATCTGCGTCAGCAGCGCGGCGGCCGCGAACATCACCAGCAACACGCCGAGCGCCGGCCAGTGCGCGATGAAATGCAGCAGCGCGTTGGCCAGCAACTGCGCGGTGCCGGTCGTCTCCATCGCGATCCCGAGCGGGATCACGCCGGCGATCATCACGAAGATGCGTACGTCGATCTCGCGATACGCCTGTTCGACGTCGACGCAGCGCGTGGCCACCATCGCCACCGCACCGAACAGGAACGCCAGCGGCGCCGGAAGCCACTCGGTGGCCGCGGTGATGATCGTGGCCAGCAGGACGACCAGCGCCAGCGGCGCGCGCAGGCGGCGCTTGGCCTCGCCGCCGAACGGCATCAGCATCAGGAAGCCGTGGTGCGCCGCCAGTTCCGCGAACCGCGAAGCGCGGCCGTAGAGCACCAGCAGGTCGCCTTCGCGCAGGCGCACGTCGGCCAGCCGCAACGCCTGCGCGCCGCGTCGCCGCCAAAGCCCGGCCACCAGCGCATGGAAACGCCGGGCGAAGTCGAGCTCGCGCAGCGAGTGGCCGATGAATTCCGACGCCGGCGCCACCAGCGCCTGCACGAGCTGCGGCTCACCGTCACCGTCGACGTGGTCGCCGAAGCGGGTGATCGCGTTGAGGTCGAGGCCCGGGTCGTCGTGCAGCGAGGCGATGGCATCGGCCGAGGTTTCCACCAGCAACACATCGCCGGCGATGAGCGGGCTGGTTTCGACGAGGTCGCGCCGCACGTGGCCGTCGCGCATCCAGCCGTGCAGCTTGAACGAGTCGCCGAGCACGTGGCGCAGCTCGGCCAGCGTGCGCGTGCTCCAGCGCCCGCCCTCGACGATGCGCAGTTCGGTGCGGTAGCCGCCGAGCTGCATCCAGTCGTCATCGCTCGCCTGCGTGCCGCGATGCGGCAACAGCCAGCGCGCCAGCAGCATGTACGGAATGCTGATCGCCACCAGCGCCAGCCCGATCGGCGTGATCGAGAAGATGTGCAGCTTGCCGCTGTGCGTGCGTTCGAGCAGGTCGGCCGCAAGCAGGAACGCGGGCGCGCTCACCAGCGTGAGCGTGGTGCCGAGCGAGGCCGCCAGCGACATCGGCATCAGCAGTTTCGATGGCGACAACCCGCGCGCCTGCGCGAAGCGGCTCACGATCGGCAGCATCATCGCGGTCACCATCACGTGGTGGGTGAACGACGAAAGCACGGCGACGGCCGGCATGATTACCAGCACGGCGCGCCACTCTGCCTGGCCCGCCGCGCGCCCGATCCACTGGCCGAGGCGCTCGGTGATGCCGGTCGCCGCGAGCGCGCCGGAGATCACGAACACCGCCGCGACGATGATCGCCGGCTCGCTGGCAAACCCCGACAACGCCTGCTTGGTGTCGAGCACGCCGGTCACCACCAGCGCGAGCAGCGTCAGCATCGCGGTGACGTCCACGCGCAGCCTCTCGCTGACGAACAGGTAGAGCGAGCCCGCGAGGATCAGCAGGAACAGGATCTGGTGGAGGTCCATGGCGATCACGCGGGGGCCAGCCCCCATCCTGCCACTCGCGCCGGTCAATGCCGCGCGTGGATCGGGCCGTCACCGCCGCGACGTACACTGCCGCCTTCGTCGACCGGTCGCCCAACGAACGTGCCCATGCCGACCCGATCCGATACCGATGGAGCCGGCGCCGCCGACGCGCTGCTGCACGCCTGCGCCGCGCCCACCGCGCGCATCGATGCCGGCGGGCACGTGCAGGCGGCGAATGAAGCATTCGCGAGGCGCTTCGCGCAGGCGATGACGCGCGGGCTGGCATCGCTCGACGCCGCGCTCGCCACGATCAGGGCCGGCAGCTTCGAGATTTCCGCCCAGCCCGCCGGGCAGCTTCACGTCGCCGCGCTCGCCGACGGCGGCTGGCTCGTGCAATGGCTGGACGCGCCGGCCGGCAACAGTGCCGAGCAGCGCCAGCTGCAGATGTTCGCCGACACCGTGGCGCACGACCTGCGCGCGCCGCTGCGCTCGATCGAGAGCTTCGCCAAGCTGCTGGAGGATCGCTCCGCAGCCAAGCTCGATGCCTCCGAGCGCATGCATCTCTCACGCATCCGCGCGGCCGCTACGCGCATGTCGGGCCTGCTCAACGCGCTGGCCGAACTGTCGCGTGCCGGGAGTGCGTCGATGCAGTCGGCGCCGGTCGACATGTCGCTGCTCGCCGAATGGGTGCTGGCCGAGCTGCTCGACGCCGACGCCGGCCGACAGGTGGCCGTCGACGTGCAGCCCGACCTGTGGGCCCTGGGCGACGAGCGCCTGCTCAAGCAGCTGCTGCGCACGCTGCTGGAGAACGCGTGGACCTTCACCCGTGGCTGCGACAACCCGCGCATCGAGGTGCGGGGCGAGCGCGTCGGCGATCGCCTGCATATCGCGATCCGCGACACGGGCTGCGGTTTCGACATGCAGTATTCCCACAAGCTGTTCCAGCCGTTCCAGCGCCTGCACGGCGTCGAGCAGGGCGCGGGCCACGGCCTGGGCCTGGCGATTGCCCGGCGCATCGCGCAACGACACGGCGGTAACGTCGACGCCTCGTCCATCGAAGGGCAGGGCAGCACGTTCACCGTCGAACTGCCCGCCGCGAACCCCTGAGACCTCGATGCAAAAAGAAATCCTGTTGGTCGAAGACAACCCCGACGACGTCGAGCTGACCCGGCTCGCGTTCGAGGAAGCCAAGATCGCGAACCAGCTCGCGGTGGTCGGTGACGGCGCCGAAGCCCTCGACTACCTGTTCGCACGCGGCCGCTTCGCCGACCGCGATCCGGCCGACCTGCCGTCGCTGGTGCTGCTCGACCTGAACCTGCCGAAAGTCGATGGCCGCGAGGTGTTGCAGGCGATCCGCGCCAACGAGGCGACGCGCTCGTTGCCCGTGGTGGTGCTGACGACCAGCACCGAGCCGTTCGACGTCGAGGCGACGTACGCGCTCGGCGTGAACAGCTACATCCAGAAGCCGGTCGACTTCGAGCAGTTCGTGTGGGCGGTCAAGCAGGTCGGGTTGTACTGGCTGGTGCTGAACCACTCGCGGCCGTAGCCGCCCCGATCAGCGCGCGCCGAACAGGGTTTCGGCGCGCTGGAACAGGATCCAGCTGGTCGCGATGACCTTGTCGCCGCCGAGCGGGCGGTTGCCGCGATGCGTGTGCGTGAACGCGGCGGGCGCCAGCAGCAGCGAGCCGGTCTTCGGCACGACCTTGCGCTGCTGGTACAGGAATTCGGTCGCGCCCTCGCCGAAGCCGTCGTTGAGGTAGACCGTCCACAGCAGGTGGCGGTGCAGCGTCTCGCCATGCGCGTCGCGCGGGAACAGCTCGCAGTGCCAGTAGGGGTAGCCGCCGCGTCCTGCGGCGTAACGCTGCAGGTTGATGGCGCCCGGGCGAAACACCTGCATCAGCAGCGGCGTGAGCTGTGCATCGTCCATCGCCTGCAGCCGTTCGGCGGTGAGGCGATGGCGCTTGCCGCCGTCCTGCACCTCGAGCATCAACGGGGCCACCAGCGTATGCGGCCACCGGCGCACGTAGTCGCGAAGGCCGGTCATCACCGCGGTATTGAGCGTGTTGGCGACGTCCGCCCAGTCGGAGCGGCCCGCGAGCGTGAGGTCCAGGCTGTCCTTCATGTCCGGGAACACACCGCTGCCGATGCGGCCCGGATGCAGATCGGCGTGCCCCAGCCGTTCCACGACCGTCGCGCACCAGGCTGCGTCGAGCGCGTTGTCGATGACGTGGATGAAGTCGGGCGGCCCGGGGGGCGCGACGGCGGGGTCTGACATCGTGAGGGAGGGCGTCGGATGGGCCGCCGATCCTCGCATGCGGCGCGCGTTGCGCGGATGCAACGTTGTCCGGGTCGCTGCCAATCCGCGTGCGTCGCCCGACAGAACCGTGCCACGTCGCGGGTTTCACGGAGGGCGGCGCGGCGCGTACGCCCGCTTGTTCAGGACGTCGACAGGGACGTGCTGCCCCGGTGACGTTTCGAGGCCGCAACGTTTCCCGGTCTTCACGCGTCCTGCGCGCCACCTACACGCGACGAAAACCTTTCCAAACAACAACTTAAGAAGTTGGCACGGGACTGGCTGTAGCACGGGGACCACCCGCCCCGAGCGACCGCCGTGTCCCTGCCGATCCGCCAGCTACTGATGACCGTCATGGTGAGCGCCCTGCCGCTTGCCGCGGCAGCGCAGTCGGCGCCGACGGCGGACCCCTACTTCGTCATCGCACGCACCGTCGAGCCCCGGAACGCCTACCGCGGCCTGGCCGAGCGCACCGACAACCCGGTCCGGGCGCAGGCCCCGGTGTTCCCGGCCACGGCGTTCGGCCGGGCGATGGGCGGGCTCGCGGTCCAGGGCGTCGACGACACGGTGCTGGGCGCGCTCGACGCCGGCAACTTCCAGAACCCGGGCAATGGGCGTTCGCCGAGCTTCATGCCCGACGGGCTCGGCCTCGGACCGACCGGCCAGGGCACGGCGCCCGGCGGCGTGTCCGGCGCCGGCGATGCGATCGGCCATGCCACCGGGGGCATCGGCGGCATCGTGACCTCCACTCTTTCGCAGGCGCTCGGCAGCATCGGGGGCCACCCGTGAGCCGCTACGCCCTGCTCGCCCTCGCCCTGCTGGCCAACGCCGCCTCG
>NZ_VTRV01000099.1 GCF_008274655.1 Cognatilysobacter lacus
CCGCGTTGCGCACGCTGCTGACGCCGCTCGACGCGCCGCGCCTGCAGGCGCTTGCCGACGCGCTCGGCGAACACGACGCCACCGCTGCGAGACTCGCCGAAGCGATCGTCGAGCATCCGCCGGTACTGGCGCGCGACGGCGGCGTCTTCGCCGACGGCTACGACCACGAACTCGATGAGCTGCGTCGGCTCTCGACCTCTGCCGACCAGTTCCTCGTCGACCTCGAAGCACGCGAGCGCCAGGCGACCGGCATCGCCACGCTCAAGGTCGGCTACAACCGGGTGCACGGCTATTTCATCGAGGTCAGCAAGGGCCAGGTCGCGCGGGCCCCGACGCACTACACGCGCCGACAGACGCTCACGGGCGCCGAGCGCTACATCACCGAGGAGCTCAAGCAGTTCGAAGACAAGGTGCTGAGCGCACGCGAACGGTCGCTGTCGCGCGAACGACTTCTGTACGAGCAGCTGCTCGACGCGCTCAACGAACGCCTCGAGCCGCTGAAGGCGTGCGCGGCCGCGTTGTCGGAACTCGATGTGCTGGCCGCGTTCGCCGAGCGTGCGCAGGTACTCGACTGGACGCAGCCGGAGCTTGCCGATCACCCAGGCATCCGTATCGAGCGCGGCCGACACCCCGTCGTCGAGGCGGTGCGCGACGCGCCGTTCGAGCCCAACGACCTGATCCTCGACTGCGCGCCGGATCATCAGGGTCGGCGCATGCTCGTCATTACAGGCCCGAACATGGGCGGCAAGTCGACATACATGCGACAGAACGCGTTGATCGTCCTGCTCGCGCACATCGGCAGCTTCGTTCCGGCGTCGGCCGCCACGATCGGCCCGATCGACCGCATCCTTACCCGCATCGGCGCAGGCGACGACCTTGCGCGCGGGCAGTCGACCTTCATGGTCGAAATGGCGGAGACCAGCTACATCCTCCACCACGCCACCGACTGTTCCCTCGTGCTGATGGACGAGATCGGCCGCGGCACCTCCACCTACGACGGCCTGGCACTCGCCGAGGCATGCGCGCGGCATCTGGCGGGCGTCAATCGCGCGTACACGCTGTTCGCAACGCACTACTTCGAACTGACGCGACTGGCCGAGCCGGGTAGCGGGATCGCCAACGTTCACCTCGATGCGGTGGAACATGGCGATCGGCTGGTCTTCATGCACGCGGTCAAGGACGGGCCAGCCGATCGCAGTTTCGGGCTGCAGGTGGCCGCCCTGGCCGGCCTTCCGAAATCCGTGGTTGCACAGGCACGCGCGCGGCTGGCCGAACTCGAACAGCAGCGCCCGGTCGAAGCGCGTGCGCCCATGACGGCATCGACACTGGAATCGCCGCAGCAGATCGCGCTGTTCCCGCCGAACACGGCGGCGATCGACGCGCTTGCCGGGATCGATCCGGATGAGCTGACGCCGAAGCAGGCACTCGAAGCGCTCTATCGGCTCAAATCCTTGATCTGACGGAGCACGTTCAATACCGACAGGGATGAACCGCTCAGCCGTGCCCGGTCACGTGCACCGGCGGCACCGCGCGGTAAAACACGCGCCGCCAGATCGCCATCGTGGCCATCGCGAGCGGCGCGAGTATCGGCACGAACTGCGCCAGGACCAAGGCGCATACGGATGCCACGACCGTCGCGAGGCCACGCGCGCGGATGTAGCGCGCGTCCTCGTCTGTGGTTTCACGCGCCCGCATGATCGGCGAAACCGCGAGCGCATTGAGCCGCAGGTTGAGCAGCGCGGTGAGCACCATCCAGCCCCAGTACAACGTCGCCGGGACGCGCTTGCCCTCGTACTCGCTCATGAATGCGGTGACGAAGGGCATGAACGCGATGCAGCCGAGGAACAACAGGTTCCAGCCCATCACCTTCGGCGTGTATCTCGTCGCGAGCGCGAACGCGCGGTGGTGTCCCATCCAGAACGCGCCGATTACGCCGAAGCTGATGAAGTAGCCGATCAGGTTCGGCGTCAGGCGCAGCATGCCGAGCCAGAATTCGACGTCCGGGGCGCTGCGTGGAATGACCGGGACGTGCACTTCGATCACCAGCAGCGTGATCGCGATGGCGAACACCGCGTCGGAGAAGAACACCATCCGTTCGAGCGGATGGTCGGTGGTCTCGCGCATCGGCTTGCTCCCCGCTTTGGTGGATTGTTTCGATGCCTGCGTCGAACAGCAAGGCGCGGCCCGTCTCCGCGCCAAGGACGCGGTTCAAACTCAGAGTGCGGCGAGGACCGAAACGAACGCGCTCGCCGTTTTCAGGCGGCGTCGAAGTCGCCGAGCGCGCGAAGGAGCCGGCGCGCGCGCTTGTCGGGTCGCTGTTCCGGCGGGCGGAACCCGTCGCGCTGCGCGGCTCGCAAGGCGCGAGCCTCTTCGCGCCGCCGCCGGGACTCGACGGTTTCGACGTAGAGCGACTGCGCGATCGCGGCCCCACTCCGCACCGTACTCAACGCCCGTACTTCGATCTCGAAGCGCTCGTCACCCCGCACGACATCCACCCGATCGCCCTCGCGGACCGCGCGCGAGGCCTTCGCGCGCTGCGCGTCGACCTCGACGCGTCCGTTCTCGATCGCCTGTTTGGCCAGCGAACGGGTCTTGAAGAAGCGTGCGGCCCAAAGCCATTGGTCGAGGCGGACGGACGGGGCGATTTCGGTCATGCGCGACGTTTACGGAGTGGAAGCCACAGCATGCCGCGCGCGGGGTGCGGAGAGATGAATGGCGCGACCCCGTCCGCAACGAGGCCGGGCGGCGCTACTGAGGATGAGCCTGCCGCCATGCGCCAGTTGCGCAGCGGCTCGCCGCGTCCAATCGGCGGCCCCGGAACGCAAACGGCCGCCCAAAGGCGGCCGTCTTCCACGAACGCTGGACCGATTACTGCTGAGCAGCAGCCGCGGCAGCAGCCTTCGCCTTGGCGTTGCCAGCGAGATCTTCCTTGATACGCGCCTTCTTGCCCTGCAGGCCGCGCAGGTAGTAAAGCTTGCCGGCGCGAACCTTGCCGCGGCGCTTCACTTCCACCGAATCGATCGTGGCGCTGTGCGTCTGGAACACGCGCTCGACGCCGAAACCATGCGAGATCTTGCGAACCGTGAACGCGGAGTTCAGCCCGCCGTTCTTGATACCGATGACCACGCCCTCATAGGCCTGGACGCGCTCGCGATTGCCTTCCTTGACCTTCACGTTCACGACGACGGTGTCGCCCTGGCTGAAGTCGGGAAGCTGGCGGGTGACCTGGTCGGCTTCGAAATTCTGGAGCAGCGTATTGATGGACGGCTTGTTCATGGCTTTGGCCTGTTGGTGTCGTTGTAGAGCCGCGAGTGCGCGTGGACCCGCGTGCCGGCGTAGAAACAGCTAAGCCCGTAATTGTAGCGGGAATTTCCCGGAGAAGACCAGCCGCTCAGCCGCGCTCCGGGCCGACGACCGGGCCGGCGATGGCCGGACTCGGGTCCGGCGACGCGACCGCGCCTTCCTGATATTCCCGCAGCAGGGCGATGTCCGTCTTCGACAGCGTGCGCCCGGCAAACAGGTCCGGCCGACGATCCGCGGTGCGCCCGAGCGCCTGCATCCACCGCCAGCGCGCAATCCGGGCATGGTCGCCGGACAACAGCACGTCAGGGACAGCCCCGAATTCGTGCTCCACCGGGCGCGTGTAGTGCGGGCAGTCCAGCAGACCGTCCTCGAAGCTGTCCTGCGCAGCCGACTCGGCGTCGTTCAGCGCACCCGACTGCAGCCGGGCGATCGCGTCGATCAGGACCGCGGCAGGAAGTTCGCCCCCGGACAGCACGTAGTCGCCGATCGAGACCTCCTCGTCGACTTCCGCCCGCACCAGCCGCTCGTCGACGCCCTCATAGCGGCCGCAGAGCAACACCAACCTCGGCAGCGAAGAAAGACGCCGAACGCCCGCCTGATCGAGCCTGGCGCCCTGCGGGCTCAGATAGACCACGCGCGCGGGGCCATCGCCTGATGCGCGCGCCGACGCTAGCGCCCGGCGCAACGGGTCGACCAGCATCACCATGCCGGGCCCGCCGCCGAACGGGCGATCGTCGACGCGACGATAGTTGCCCTCCGCGAAATCGCGCGGATTGGTGCCGTGGATCGACAAGAGCCCGCGCTCGACCGCGCGGCCGACGACGCCGAACCCCGCGCACTGCGCGACGAATTCGGGAAAGAGGCTGACGACATCGATGCGCATGGCGGGCTCGGGCGGCGGTCAGGCCGACCTAGAAATCCGGGTCCCAGTCGACCGTGACGCGGCCGGCGTCGAGGTCGATGTCGGTAACGTATTGCGGCCGCACGAACGGGATCAGCCACTCGCGGTCGCCTTCGCGCGCGACGAGCACGTCGTTCGCGCCGGTCGGAAACACGTGCGAAACGCGGCCCATCAGGCGGCCGTCGACGTTCACGACCTGAAGGCCTTCGAGATCGACCCAGTAGACCTCGCCCTGCGCGGGCTTGGGCAGCACAGCGCGCGCGACGTAGATCTCGGTGCCGCGCATCGCCTCGGCGGCGTCGCGGTCGTCCACCCCGGGAAGTTCGGCCACGACGCCCTTGGCGGTCTCGCGGCCGCGCACGCCGATGAGCTCGCGCTCGCCGCCGCGTGCGTCGCGTAGGGTCCAGGGCCGGTAGCCGAGGATGGCCGAGCGCGGCTCGGTCCAGCTCTCGATTTTCACTTCCCCACGAACGCCGAAGGCGCCGACCACCCTACCAACAAGGATGCGGCGCCCCGGGGAATGCGTGTCGCTACCGCCCGCGCCAGGCACGGGCGAGGTCATCAGGCCGCGGCCTGCACCTTGGACGCCTGCTTGTACAGGTCGGCGACCTTGTCGGTCATCTGGGCGCCCTGACCCAGCCAATGCGCAATGCGGGCGGCATCGAGCTCGACGCGCTTGTCGTTGCCCGAGGCGACCGGGTTGTAGTAGCCGACGCGCTCGATGTTGCGGCCGTCGCGGGCGCTACGGCTGTCGGTGACGATGATGTGGTAGAAGGGGCGCTTCTTGGCGCCGCCACGCGTAAGACGGATCTTGACCATGGTTTTCTCGTGGTGCCCAGCTGCCGGAGTGGCAGGGTAAGCCGACGATTTTAACGGGATTTCCCGCCGCGGGGAACCCGCCCGGCGAAACGGCCGCTCTCCGACTCAGCGGAACGGCATCCCGCCCCCGCGCCCGCCCATCATCCCCTTCATGCCGCGCATGAGCCCCTTCATGCCGCCGCCCGCCAGCTTGGACATCATCTTTTCCATCTGCTGGTACTGCTTCATCACCTTGTTGACGTCGGCCGGGGTAAGCCCCGCGCCTCGGGCGATGCGCGCGCGGCGCGAGCCGTTCAGAAGGTCCGGGTTGCGCCGCTCCTTCTTGGTCATCGAGTTGATGATCGCGATCATCCGCGGCACTTCCTTGCCGGTGACCTGCTGCTTGACGTGCTCCGGCACCTGTCCCATGCCGGGCAATTTGTCCATGAGCCCGTTCAGGCCGCCCATGTTCTGCATCTGCTCGAGCTGGTCGCGCATGTCGTTGAGGTCGAACTTCTTGCCCTTGACGACCTTCTCGGCGAGTTTCTGGGCCTTGTCCTTGTCGACCTGCTGCTCGACCTGCTCGACCAGCGACAGCACGTCGCCCATGTCGAGGATGCGGCTGGCGATGCGGTCCGGATGGAAGACGTCGAGGCCGTCGGGCTTTTCACCGGTGCCGATGAACTTGATGGGGCGCCCGGTGATGTAACGCACCGACAGCGCCGCGCCGCCGCGTGCATCGCCGTCGGTCTTGGTCAGCACCACGCCTGTAAGCGGAAGTGCCTCGGAAAACGCCTTCGCGGTGACGGCCGCGTCCTGGCCCGTCATCGAATCGACGACGAAGAGCGTTTCGACCGGATTGGCCGCCGCATGCAGCGTCTTGATCTCCGCCATCATCGCTTCGTCGATCGCGAGGCGGCCCGCGGTGTCGACGATGAGAATGTCGACATACGACTTGCGCGCGTCTTCGATCGCGGCGCGGACGATGGCTTCCGGCTGCTGGGATCCGTCGGACGGGAAGAAGATCACGTCGACCTGCTCGGCCAGCTGCCGGAGCTGCTCGATCGCCGCGGGCCGATACACGTCGGCCGACACCACCATCACCTTCTTCTTGCGCCGCTCCTTGAGGTGCTTGGCGAGCTTGCCGACCGTCGTGGTCTTGCCCGCGCCCTGAAGGCCCGCCATCAGGATCACCGCGGGTGACGGCACGTTGAGGTTGAGGTCGGCGGCCTGCGCGCCCATGACCGCGGTCATTTCGTCGCGCACGACCTTGATCAGCGCCTGCCCGGGCGTGAGCGACTTGATCACTTCCTGCCCGACCGCCCGCACCTTGATGCGCTCGATCAGCGCCTGAACCACGGGCAGCGCGACGTCCGCCTCGAGCAACGCGATGCGCACCTCGCGCAGCGATTCGCGGATGTTCTCCTCGGTCAGGCGACCGCGGCCGCGCAGTCGCTCGATGGTGCCGGAGAGGCGCTGGGACAGTGACTCGAACATGGCGTGGCCAACGGCGAAAACGGTCGCGAAGTATAGCGTTCGGCCGCAAGCGGCCCGCGGAACGGCTGTGCGACACTTTCGCGATGACGCTCGTAATCGTCTCCCTGCTGCTCTATCTCGTCGCGACCGGCATGCTCGCGTCAGCGCTTCGCGCCGACCCCGGCGCGCCTTCCGGCGCATGGCGCGTGCCCGCCGGCGCCGCAATGGCACTGCACGCCACCGTCCACGTCATCGCATGGAATGAAATCCATGGCCCGGACCTGCACTTCTTTGCCGCGCTGTCGCTGGTGAGCCTGGGCATGGCTGCGATGACCACGGCGGTCGCCAGGCGCGAACGCGTAGCGGCGCTTGCCGTGCTGGCGTTGCCACTGGCGGCGGCGATGCTGGCGGCGTTCCGCGCCTACGGCCATGCCGCGCCGATGGCGCTCGACTGGCAACAGCAGCTGCACGCGGCACTCGCCCTGCTGGCCTACGCCACGCTCGCCGTTGCGGCGCTCGTTGCCGTCACGCTCTGGGCCCAGGAGCGCGCGCTCCGGCGCCGCGAATTCCATGGCTGGCTGCGCGCCCTGCCGCCGCTGGTCCAGCTTGAAGCACTGCTTTTCCGAACGATCGCCGTGGGATTCGGGCTGCTGACCGCAACGTTGCTCACCGGGGTGCTGTTCGTCGAGAACCTCTTCGCGCAACACCTGGTGCACAAGACGGTACTGGGAATCCTCTCGTGGCTGGCGTTCGGGGCGCTGCTGTTCGGCCGGCGTCGCTATGGCTGGCGGGGCAGCACGGCCGTCCGCTGGACGCTTTCCGCGATGGCGCTGCTGGTGCTCGCCTATTTCGGCAGCAAGGCCGTGCTCGAACTGATCCTTCACCGCCACGTCGTCTGAACCGTTCCAGCAGCGGAACGCTTCGTAATTACCCGTCTTCACAATACTTGCATTGACAACTATTGCGCGCGCATCTAAATTGCGCGGCCATGACGACGCCCCAATCCTGCAACGGCTCCTCCCTCGGCCTCCTGTTCCGGCAGGTGCGCGATGCCATGTGGGCGTGGATGGAGCGGGAACTCGCCGCCGGCGGTCACGACCTGACCTTCAGCCAATACATCACGCTCAAGACGCTAAGCGCCGGCCGCGCAGGCGTGACCGAGCTGGCCCGCGCGGCTCAGCTGCACCCCGGTGCGATGACCCGAGTCCTCGACCGGCTGGAAGCGCAGGGCCTCGTGGCGCGCGTCACCGACCCGCAGGACCGTCGCGCCCTGCACGTCGACCTGACCGACGCCGGTCGCCGCCTGTGGGACGTCGTGGGCGACTACGGGCGTCGCGTGCACACCCAGGCGATGCAGGGTCTGGACGACGCTGAACAGGCGCAGCTGCTCGACCTGCTGGCGCGCGTGCGCGAAAACCTTACTCCGGGCTCCGACTGACATGACACGAAATTCCGCAGCGCCGGCTCTCCGGCGGCTCGCCCCGCTCGTCCTCGCGCTTGCCGTTGCCGGCTGCGCGAGCATGCGCGGCGTCGACCCGAAGGCACACCCGCTCGACGCCGACGCGCTGGCCGCGTCGCAGACCCTGTCCGGTGCCGGCCACGTGCCGCTGCAGCGCGACTGGTGGCGCGCGTTCGGCGACCCCCAGCTCGATACCTTGATCGACGAAGCACTGCAGGGTCAGCCGAGCCTCGCAGCCGCGGACGCGCGCGTTCGCCAAGCCGTCGCGCAGGCGGGGCTGGCGGATTCGGCGCGGCAACCGATGGTGGGCGCGACCGCGCAGTACTCCGGTATCCGCATCCCCGAGTCGATCGCCCCGCCGCCGCTCGGCGGGGAATACAAAGGCGTGATCCTGCTGGGTCTCAACATCAAGTACAGCCCCGATCTGTGGGGCGGACAGCGCGCGCGCTACGACGCCGCGATCGGTCAGCTGCGGGCGGTCGAGGTCGAGGCGCAGGCGTCACGACTCACGCTCGCGTCCAACATCGCGCGTGCCTATGTCGGCCTCGCACAGGCGTACGACGCGCTCGACGTTGCGACGTCCGAGAAGTCGCGCTCGCAGAAGCTGCTCGGCCTCGGGCGTCAGCGGGTGAAAGCCGGCATCGACAACCAGTTGCAGACGCGCAACGCCGAGGTACTGGTCGACTCCGCATCGCAGCAGGCGCAGGCGGCGCAGCAGCAGATCGACGGCGCGAAGCACGCGATCGCCGCCCTGCTCGGTAAAGGCCCCGACCGCGCCGCGTCGATCGTGCGCCCGAAACTTCTGAAGGCGCCGCCCCCCGGCGTGCCGAGCGTCATTCCGAGCGAGCTGCTCGGTCATCGGCCCGACGTCGTTGCATCGCGCTGGCGCGCCGAAGCGGCCAGCCGCGCGATCCATTCCGCGAAGTCCGAGTTCTATCCGGCAGTGAACCTGTCGGCGTTGATCGGCGTGGCTGCAGGCGGGCTTACCGACCTGTTCTCGACGAAGGCGCTCCTCGCGCAAGGTGGCCCCGCACTGACGTTGCCGATCTTCGACGGCGGACGGCTGCGCAACAACCTCGCGCGGACGGATGCCGAGTACGACCTCGCCGTGGCGGCGTACAACGGCAGCCTGGTGACGGGCCTTCGCGAGGTCGCCGACGCACTCGACACGGCGCGCGCACTCGATGCGCAGATCGCCTCCGTGCGGCTTGCGCGACAGTCCGCACAGGCCGCGCTGTCGCTGGCGAATACGCGCTACAAGGCCGGCCTGACCACGCAGATCGACGTGCTGGCCGCACAGCGGCCGCTGCTGCAACTTGACCAGCAATTGGCCGCCCTGCGCGCGCAACGCCTGATCGCCACGGTCGACCTCGACCAGGCGCTCGGCGGCGGCCTCGAGCTGACCGCACCCCCTTCCGAACCCGACGCCGCGACCGCCAGCCGATGAGCACTCCCGCACCCGCTTCCACCGCCCCGTCCGCTGCGCCCGCGAAGAACGGCAAGCGCCGCCGCGCTCTCACGATCCTCGCAGTGATCGTCGTGCTCGCCGGTCTCGGCTGGCTGATCTATCACTTCATGGTCGGCCGCTGGTATGAGAGCACGGACGATGCCTACGTGCAGGGCAACGTCGTGACCATCACGCCGCAGACCACGGGCACGGTCACGGCCATCACCGCCGAAGACGGCATGCGCGTCGAGGCCGGCACGGTTCTCGTGCGGCTCGACGCCACGGATGCACAGGTTGCCTACGACCAGGCCGTCGCCAATCTCGCCAACACGGTTCGCCAGGTGCGCGGCCTTTACAGCACCGTGAGTTCCGGCGAAGCGGAGCTTCGTGCGCGCGAAGTCGCGGTCGCCAAGCTGCGGTCGGACGTTGCGCGTCGCAGCGGGCTCGTCGCGACCGGCGCGGTGTCGGCCGAGGAGCTGGCGCATGCCCGCGACGACCTCGCCGCCGCCGAAGCCGCGCT